>NZ_CP130427.1:4800000-5123080 GCF_030518795.1 Micromonospora sp. NBRC 110009
AGATACCGGTGCTCGATCAGATCGCCGGCCGGCTTCCGGTCACCGTACCGCTGGCGCTGAGCGCGTTCGTGCTGTCGATCGTCGTGGCCGTACCGATCGGGGTGTTCGCCGCGGTACGGCGGCGGGGTCTGCTCGGGGTGGCGGTGTCGACGCTGGCGCAGTTGGGGATCGCGCTGCCCATCTTCTGGGTCGGGATCGTGGTGGTCTGGCTGGTCGCGGTGCAGTGGCGGGCGCTGCCGCCGGGCGGGTTTCCCCGCACCGGCTGGCAGGACCCGGCAGCCGCGATCCAGTCCCTGGTTCTACCGGTGGCGGCGCTGACCATCGCACAGGGGTCGGTGCTGGTGCGCTACGTACGCTCGGCGACGCTCGACGTGCTGAGCCAGGAGTACGTGCGCACCGCCCGCTCCCTCGGGTACAGCCTGCCGCGGGCGCTGTGGCGGCACGGACCCCGCAACGGCGCCGCAACCGTGGTCCAGATCCTGGGCATCCTGCTGGCCAGCTCACTGCTGGGCACCGTGGTCATCGAGAGCGTCTTCGCCCTGCCCGGCCTGGGCTCGCTGCTGTTGACCAGCGTCAAGGCCCGCGATCTGCCGATCGTGCAGGGCACCGTCTTCCTCATGACGGCGACCGTGCTGGTGATGGGGCTCGTCGTGGATGTCGTGCAGCGGCTGGTCGACCCGAGACTGAGAGCACGGACATGAGCACACCCTTGGTCGAAGCGGTCGAAACAATCGAGGCACTCGACACCGCTGCCCGGCGACGCCGAGGCTGGCGCTCGCCGTCGTTCGCGCTCGGCGCGGCGCTGCTGCTGGCGGTTCTCGCCCTGGCGCTGGTGTCGCTGGTCTGGTCCCCGTACGGGCTGGACCACACCGAACCGGCGGCCCGGCTGGCGGGCCCGTCCGCACGGCACTGGGCGGGCACCGATCGCCTGGGCCGTGACCAATTCACCCAACTGATGCTCGGCGCGCGTACCGCGGTGTGGATCGGGCTGGCCTCAGTCGCGGTGGCGTTCGTCATCGGCGCCCCGTTGGGCCTGCTCGCGGCGGCCGCCGGCCGGTTCGTCGAGAACGCCGTCGTCGGAGTGATCGACATCGTGATCGCCTTCCCGACCCTGCTGCTGGCGATGCTGCTGGTCACCGTGTACGGCGCGTCGACCGCAGTCGCGATCAGCGCGATCGGGATCGGCGTCTCCGCCGAGGTCGCCCGGCTGACCCGGATCTCGGCGAGCCGGGTGTTCACCCAGGACTACGTACTCGCGGCGCGTACCTGTGGCACCGGCCCACTGATGATCCTGGTCCGGCACGTCCTGCCCAACATCTGGCACACCCTGCTGGTGCAGGCCGCCCTCGCCTTCGGCGTCGCGGTCATCGCCGAGGCGTCGCTGTCGTACCTGGGGCTCGGCACTCCGCCGCCCGCGCCGTCGTGGGGCCGCATGCTCCAGGAGGCGCAGTCGACGGTGAGCGTGGCCCCGTGGAACGTCCTGCTGCCCGGCCTCGCAGTCGCCGTCACGGTCGTCGGGGTCAACCTGCTCGGTGACGGCCTGCGGGAAGTCCTCGACCCGCAGCTACGGCAGGAAAGGCAGGCAACGGACCGATGACCGTCCTGGAGACCACCGGGCTGACCATCACGCTCAACGGACAGCCGCTCGTTCGCGACGTCTCGTTCGGCCTCGACGCCCGCGACCGGGTCGGCCTCATCGGCGAATCCGGTTCGGGCAAATCGCTGACCGCGCTGGCGCTGCTGGGGCTGCTACCGCCGGGCATGCGCACGAGCGGCCGCCTCCTCATCGACGGCGAGGACCACCTCGGCGCGCCGGACCGGCAGTGGCGTCGGGTCCGCGGCCGCACCGTCAGCATGGTGTTCCAGGAGCCCCTGACCGCCCTGGACCCGCTGATGCCGGTCGGCCGCCAGATCGCCGGTCCGGTACGGCTGCACCAGGGCCTCAACCGCAGCGACGCCGAGCGCCGCGCGATCGAATGGTGCGACCGGGTGCACCTGCCTGACCCGGCCCGGCTGGCACGGGCCCTGCCGCACGAACTCTCCGGTGGCCAGCGACAGCGGGTGGCCCTGGCGATGGCCCTCGCCTGCCGGCCCCGGGTGCTCATCGCCGACGAGCCGACGACCGCACTCGACGTGACCGTACAGGCGCAGATCCTCACCCTGCTCGACGAGCTGATCGAGGAGACCGGGGTGGGCCTGCTGTTCATCAGCCACGACCTGCCGGTCGTCGCCGGACTGGCCCGCCATCTCCTGGTCATGCGCACGGGCCGGTTGGTCGAATCCGGCCCGGTCGACGACGTGCTGCGCCGGCCTCGCTCCGACTACGCCCGGCAGCTCGTCGCGAGCGCCGCCCGGGTGACCCGGCTGGCCCCGACCGTGCCCAGGGAGGACCGATGAGCGATCCGATTCTCAGCGGCCATCAGCTCACCCGATGGTTCCCGGGCCGTACCCACCCGGCGCTCGACGGGGTGGACGTCACCGTGCGCCCGGGGACCAGTCTCGGGATCGTCGGCGAGTCGGGCGCCGGGAAGTCGACCCTGCTGCGGCAGCTGCTCGGTGTGGACCGCCCGACCTCGGGCGAGATCCGCTTCGCCGGCCAGCCCCTCGACCGGGTTCAAAACCGCGCGTTCCGTCGGCAGGTCCAGGTCGTCTTCCAGGACCCCCGGTCGTCGCTGAACCCCCGCATGTCGGTCGCGTCGATCGTCGCCGAGCCGCTGCGCTCGCTGCGCATCGGTACGGACCGGGCGGCCCGCGCCGAGCGCGTCGCCGAGGTGCTCACCGCGGTAGGGCTGCGCCCGGAAGACGGACGGCGCTACCCGCACGAGTTCTCCGGCGGCCAGCGCCAGCGCATCGCCATCGCGCGGGCGCTCGCACCGGCCCCGCGGATCCTGCTCGCCGACGAGCCCGTCAGCGCCCTCGACGTCTCGGTCCGGCTGCAGATCATCGACCTGCTGAAGGATCTCGTTGACCGGCTCGGGCTCACGCTGGTGCTGGTCTCGCACGACCTGGCGATCGTCAGCCAGCTGTGCCAGGAGGTGCTCGTCATGCGCCACGGCCGCGTCGTCGAGCGCGGCGCGACTGCGGACGTGCTGACCAACCCCGCCGACGAGTACACCCGTGCCCTGCTGGCTGCCATCCCGCAGCTGCCTGTCGACCTGGTGGAGGAACTGTGACCTTTGTTGATCAGTGGCAGACCTGGCATGCCGACCGTGAAACGGCCGTGTCGGCGCCGGGCGGGGACCTCACGCTGACCGGCACTCACTGGCTAATGGGGCGCACCGAGATCGACGGGATTCCCGGCACCTGGTGGGCCGACGGAACCGACGTACGGGTGTCCGGTGCCGAAGGCCTGCTCGTTGGCGGCGTACCGACCGCCGAGGGCCTGCTGCGCCCCGACCAGCGACTCATGGTGGGCGATGTCGAACTGAAGATCATCCGCCGCGGCGCCGACGTGGCGGTACGGACCTACGACCCACATGCGCCGGCGGTGCGCCGGTTCGCCGGCATCGACGCGTTCGGCCCCGACCCCGCCTGGGTGGTGGCCGCCGAGTTCACCCCGGCCGACGCCGACCAGACGGTGCGCACCGAACACAGCCACTCCGACCGGCTGGTGGACTACCCGGTCGTCGGCACGTTCGCCTTCACCGTTGGCGGCCAGCACGCCGAGTTGGTCGCGCTGTACACCGGCCACGAGGGCGAAGCGCACCTCACCTTCCGGGACGCCACCAGTGGACGGGAGAGCTACGGCGCGGCCCGGTTCCTGTTTCTGCCCCTGCCGGCGGCAGCGGGCCCGGTCACGCTGGACTTCAACCGCGTCACCCTGCCGCCGTGTGCGTTCTCCGATGCCTTCATCTGTCCGCTGCCACCCCCGGGGAACGTGCTGCCGTTCGCCGTCCGGGCTGGCGAAAGGGCAGTGCTTTGATCAGCCAGCCGGCCAGGTGCTGATGGCGAAGCTCAGGTCAGGTCGCCGAGCCGCCGGCATTCCGGATCATCTGGCGCAGCACCTTCAGCGCGATGACGTGGTCGGCCGCCGGGTGGCTCGGACTTTACGACGCACGCTAGTAGGTCGGTCCTCCAGCGACGGTCACGTAGATGTCCTGGTCGTGAAGTTGTTCCAACCGAGGACTCCTGCCCGTCAGTCGATCGGTGTCACGGCCTTGCATCGAGGAATCGCCTGATTGCAGCCGCGACGGCTTGGTGGTCTTCGAGCATCGGTAGGTGCCCCGTATTCAGGTCGTTCTGCCAGGCGGCGCCGAGTCGCTGGGCGCATCGTTGTTGCAGCGCCATCGGCAGCTCATGGTCACCGGTGGTGCGCAGGTAACCGCGCCACCCGCTCCACGACCGGTGAGCGGTCCGGTCTCGATAGAGGGCGGGTGACTCGGGCGTGAAGTCGGCGATGATGCGGTCGGCGACCTCCTCGTCCAGACCATGGGCGAGGCCACGTCTGATCGCCGAGGCCGGCGGCCGGGTCCCGGCGAATCGCATCGCGGCACTGAGCACCCACCGGTTCGGCACCGGCATCGCCGAGATGAACGATCCTCCCGGCTGCGGGATGACGGCACTGATCGCCAGGAACGCGCTGACGCGTTCGGGCACGAGCCGGGCGACTTCGGCGCCGATCACACCACCGGCCGAGTGCGCGACGATCGCGTACCCACCCGGCGGTGCGGAGTCGATGACCGCCTGGGCGTAGTCGCGCAACCGGGCTCGGCCGCCCTGCGGTCGGGAAGCGACCCAGGTCTGCTGCCCTTCGCCGAGGTCGCGGCGGACGTCATCCCAGATCCAGGCGGGAAGCCCGGCGCCGCTGAGGAACATGATCGGTTCGCGTGAAGTGCTCATGGCACCATCGTCACCCCCAGCAATGTCACCGGTATGTCACTATTTATTGGATGAAGCGCACCGACCGTCTCTACGCCTTGCGTGAGGAACTGCGGCGCGCGGGGCCCGCCGGGCGCTCGGCGGAACGACTCGCCGAGGTCTTCGAGGTCAGCGTCCGCACCATCAAACGAGACATTTCGACTCTGCAACACGGCGGCTTCCCGGTCTGGGCTCGACCCGGACCCGGTGGCGGCTACGTCGTTGACGCCGCCGCGACCCTCCCGCCGGTGAACTTCACCGACGCCGAGGTCTCCGGCCTCGCCGCCGCCGTGGCCGCCCACCGCGGACAGCCCTTCGACAGCCACGCCCGTGCCGCCCTCGTCAAGGTGCTCAGCGTGATGGACACCCGCGCGCGAGAAGACGCCACCGCGTTGAACGGTCGTGTCTGGATCGACCACACCGACACACCCGGCGACGCCCGGACTCGACACGCGATCGAGCAGGCACTCCACGCACAACGCGTCCTCGTCGTGGATTACCGCGACCGGCATGGCACGCCTACCACCCGGCAACTCGATCCCGTGCTCCTGGCCCGCACCCGAGGACACTGGTACCTCGTCGGGCACTGCCACACTCGTCAAGCGATCCGCTGGCTCCGCCTCGACCGCGTGAGCGCCGCACGCCTGACCACCCAGCCCGCCACTCGTATCCCCATCGAAGCCGTTGGCACGCCGCCCACCACCGCCCAAGCCATCGCCGAACTGTGACGCCATCCACCATCGCCGACCACTCCGCTACTACGGTCGCCCGACTGACAAGCATGGATTTCGAGCTGAGCCATCCCAAGGCAGCACGGCCGTCGACGGGCCAGTAGTCGAGCCTACTGGGCGGGTTGCTCCGCGTACGGACGCCTCCGCTCCGCCCACCTCACGACGGGGGGCGTCACCAGACCCGCCACGACGAACACTCCGCCGAGCAGGAGCCAGCCGGGCACTCCCCAGGCGATGCAGCACAGCGCCAGCACGGAGGGAGCAAACACGTTCGCGAGGCCGGCTGCGAATCCGAACAGCCCCATGTACTGCCCTTGGGCGTGGGCGGGGGCGAGGCTGAATCGGAGTTCCAGTGAGCCCGCCGTGTGCCACAGTTCACCGATCGTATGAACAACGATGCCCATCACGATGCCGGCGAGGGCAAGCCACGAGGGAAGCCCTGCCGCTGCGGCCATCGCGGCCATGCCGATGAAGAACGCCATACCCGAACGGCGCAGGGCTTTCCCCGCGGCGACGTTGCCATCGACCCCTCGACTGGCCCTGACTTGGAGCAGTACCACCAGAGCGGTATTGACCAGCGCTGCTGCGCCGACCAGCCAACGGGGCGCGTCGGTGTGCCGGACGATCCAGAGCGGCAGGGCGAATAGCAGCACCTGGTGGTGAATCGACATGATGCCGTCAAGCACGGTGACGGCGAGATACCCGCGATCCTTCACCGCCTCCCAGCGGTTGGCCGTTGGCGGCACGGGGACGGGCGGTAGCGACGGCAGCGCCGAAATGATGCCGGCACTCGCCACGAAACTGAGCGCGTTACCCAGCACGAGGGCCAGGTAGGCCGGACGTGTGTCGAACTGCACGGCGAAGCCGGCAGCCACGGCAGCGCAACTCCCCGCGAGATTCGCGACCGAGCGTAGGTAGGCGCGGTACCTGGTCAGGCTGTCGCCGCCGACTCCGCGAACCAGCGGGCCGCGCGCCGCGCCCCCTGCTGACCTGGCGAGTTCACCCAGGCACAGCGCCACCAGGACCAGCCAGAACGACTGCACGAGCACCAGCGCCGCCATCGCCGCACCCTGAATGACGAGCGTCCAGAGGTAAACCTCTCGCGGCCCTCGCCGGTCGGCGAGATGCCCGACCGGCACACCAGCAAAAAGACCAACAGCAGCCGCGATGCCCATTCCTAGACCGACTTGAGCCAATGGGAGCCCGACGACGCGGGTGAAGAAAAGCGCGGCGCTGACCATAAAGACGCCACTGCCAATCATGTTGACGAACGTCGCCAGCGCGAGAATCTGCTGTGGACGCGTCTCGGGAATCAGTCCGCGTCGGACCAGCGTCGACCGTCCTCGCTCGTTGTCGCCGACCAATTCCGGTCCGGACGGTTGACCAGCTTTTTGGTCCTGTAGTGCCTGCACAGATCTGGGATCCTTCCCTTGGGCCAGCTCGGCGAATCTAGTGAGATTGCCTTGTGCTTGCCATCAGCATCCCGGCCGATACCGAACATGATGGGTCCCTGCTAGGTTTATTGGTGTCAAGCAGAGGGTGTCTGTCGCCCGCAGACCCGCTCCGCCGATGGCCGCGAGTCCGGCTGTCGAGGTGAGCAAACGATCGACCGGGCTCGCCAGAGCAGGTGGGCCCCGTAGCCGCGCCACGGCCGCCATCGGTTGGCACGCCGCGTGAGGCCGGCTGCGTCGGCGGGCAGCTCGTGCGCCCTGGCCGCCGATTGCAGGCCGGGGTCGGCGACGGGAAAGGCGTCCGGATCGCCGAGCGCGTGCAGCATGAGGCCTTCGACCTGGGCGGGCCCGAGACCGGGCACGGCGAGCAGGCCGCTGCGGATCGCCGCCCGGTCGGCGCCCTCGTCCAGGCATAGCTCGCCGGTGCCCAGGCGTTGCGCCAGCTCCCGCACCATTCCTGCCCGTGCCGCGGGTAGCGCGACGTCAGCGGCGGCGATGGCTGCGGGGTTCGGAAACGTGTGGGTCAGCCCGCCGTCGGGGCTGGGCAGCGGCTCGCCGAATGCAGCGGCCATGCTCTCCGCGTGCGGGCCGAGCACGGCACGCAGCGCAACCTCCGCACCGTCCACCGGGCCCGGTAACCGCAGACCGGGCACCGCTTTGGTCAGCGGCGCGAGGGCTGGGTCGGCGGCCAGCACGGGCAGGTAGCTCGCCGGGTCGGCGTCCAGGTCGAGCAGGCGTCGGCAGCGGGCCACGGCGGCGCCCAGGTCGGCCACGGTGGCCAGCCGGAACGTCGCATGCACGTGGTTGGGTGCCGGACGCAGCGTTACGGTCCCGGGCCCGCCGGGTAGCCGGAGGACCCGCCGGTATGCGCCGTCGGCGTACTCCTCGATGCCGGGCAGCGCGCGGGCCGCCAGCCAGCCGACCACCCCGTCCGGGTCGTACGGTGGCCGGACGGCCAGCCGCAGAGTGAGGCCGGCGGCCGGGTGTGGATGGCCGCGCCGGCGCACCGCCGCCCGCAGTTGCGACGGCGTGGCGTCGAAGACCTCCCGGAGTGTGTCGTTGAACTGCCGGATGCTGGCGAAGCCGGCCGCGAAGGCGACCTCGCCGAACGGCATCCCGGTAGTCTCGACAAGCAGCCGCGCCTGGTACGCCCGCTGCGAGCGAGCCAGTGCGAGCGGCGGGGCACCGACCGCCTCAACCAGCAGGCGGTGCAGATGCCGGACGCTGACCGCGAGCTGCCGCGCCAGCCCAGGTACCCCTTCGCGGTCCACCACACCGCCCGCGATCAGCCGCATCGCCCGACCGACGACGTCGGCCCGGGTGTTCCACTCCGGCGATCCGGGCACCGCGTCCGGGCGGCAGCGCTTGCAAGCGCGCAGCCCGGCGAGTTGGGCGGCAGCGGCGGTCCGGTAAAAGGTGACGTTGGCCGGCTTCGGGCAAACCGGCGAGGGGCAGCTCGGTCGGCAGTAGATCCCGGTGGTACGTACCCCGACAATGAACCAGCCGTCGAAGCGTGGGTCGCGGCTGCAGGTCGCCTGGTAGCACCGCTCGAAGTCGAGCTCCATCTCCGCGATCATGCCTGACCACCGGCGC
Organism: Micromonospora sp. NBRC 110009; assembly: GCF_030518795.1. Taxonomy (NCBI): domain Bacteria; kingdom Bacillati; phylum Actinomycetota; class Actinomycetes; order Micromonosporales; family Micromonosporaceae; genus Micromonospora; species Micromonospora soli. The sequence continues at coordinate 4,808,633 of NZ_CP130427.1, forward strand.
CAGCCCTGTCGGGATCGAGTGTCATGCCGCCGGCGGGACGCGGTGCGCCGGCGGCTGCCAGGTCCCGGGCGAAGGCGAGGGCCGGCACCGCCATCAGCGCGCAGATCGCCAGCACAGTGACGGTAGCGCCGTCTCGCAGCGTCAGCGCGGCCAGCCCCGCACCCAACGGCGGAGTGGCCTGCATCAGCGTACGCAGCAACGCGAACAACCGCCCATGCGCGTCGGCCGGGGCGGCAGCCATCCGCAGCGTCTGCGCCCACGTGGTCATCGCCGCCGCACAACCACCCAGCCCGACCAGACCAACGACGGCAACCCACGGAGATGCCACCAGCACGCCGAGTACGGCCACCGCAGCCACCAGCGACGCCGACACCACGGAACGCGTCAACGACCCCCGCCAGGACCAGCGCAGCAGAGTCAGCGCGGCGAGCAACTCGCCCCCCGTCACCGCAGCCACCAGGTAGCCGTACCCACCAGCACCGAGCCCGTACTCGACCGCCCGCTCCGGCAACACCACCAGCAGGGCACCCTCGCCGATGTTGAACAACGCGAACATGACCGTGGTATCGCGCAGCACCGGTTCACGGGCCATCAACCGCAGCACCGGCCCGAGCCCGCCGCCACGCCGCGACACCGTGGCCCGCCCGGTGACGGCCCGCGCCGACCTGGCGCCTGTCCGCGTACCGACCAGACACAACGCGAAGATCACGTAGCTCAGCGCGTCGAAGGCCACCACGTACCCGGGCCCGACCGTGGCCACCGCGACACCGGCACCCACCGCGCCGACGAGGCCGGCGATCCCGAAACTGACCGACTCCAGGGCGTTGGCGGCCATCCGCTGCCCTGGCGGCACCAGCTCGGGAATCAGCGCCGGGAACCCGGCCAGGCTGGTCATCTTCAGCAGCCCGTACACCCCAGCGACCAGGTACAGCTGGACAGCGGTCAACCCCCCCCATACCGCGGCCAGCGGCACCGTGCCGAACACTGCCGCCCGCACCAGGCTGTCCGCGACGAGCAGCCACCGGCGGTCGTACCTGTCGAGGGCCCAGCCGGCGACCAGCCCACCGACCGCCACCGGCGCTGTGTAGAGCGCGGCAAGGGTCGCGACACTGCCCTGGGCCAAACCCAACGCGTACGCCACCAACGCGACCCAGCTCGCCGCATCTCCGGCCGCCGACACGGTGGCCCCGATCCACACCCGGCGGAATGCGGCGTTGCTCAGTGGGGACTCGCTCTTGTCGATCACGCATCCATGCTTCAGGCGCGCCGCCGGCCGACGCTGGCGGATATCAGCCAACTCGGTCCAGCCGGCTCAAGACACCAGTAGTAAGAACTCGGCGTGCCTACTGGGAATTCCCGATCCCGCTGTGACATTTCTTCACCACTCCGCATCTTCCCGCCATCGCTGCCACCTGCGCATACTCCAGGACCGCCGCCCTTGAACCACGGAAGGGCGATGGCCAATCGAATGGAGCTGATGGAAACGATGACGTCGCACACGGTCTCCGCGGCAGATGCCGGCACGTGGCTGCTCGGTGACCGCAAGGTCAACAGGATCGGTTTCGGCACCATGCGCCTGACCGGCAGCGGTGCCCTCCACCAGGGCACCCCCAGCGACCGCGGCCAGGCGATCGGCGTGCTGCGTCGCGCGGTCGAGCTCGGCGTGAACCACATCGACACCGCGGCGTTCTACTTCTCCCGGCTGCGCTCGGCCAACGAGCTGATCAACTCGGCGCTGGCGCCGTACCCGGACGATCTCGTCATCGTCACCAAGGTCGGCCCGGCCCGGGACGCCGCCGGCGAGTGGACCACCCCGGCGCGGCCCGACCAACTGCGCGGCCAGGTGGAGGAGAACCTGCGCCAGCTCGGCCGCGACCACCTCGACGTGGTCAACCTGCGTCTCATGGGCCAAGACTCCATCAGCGAGCACTTCGGGGCCCTCGCCGAGCTGCGCGACGCGGGACTCGTCCGGCACCTCGGCATCTCCGGCGCCCGCCCGCAGCACCTTGCCGAAGCCCAGGCGATCGCACCGGTGGTATGCGTCCAGAACCGCTACAGCATCGACACCCCCGGCGAGGACGAGATGCTCCGCGCATGCGCGGAGCGCGGCATCGCGTTCGTGCCCTTCTTCTCCATCGTCGGGGAGGGCCGCATGGCCGGGGCCACCCGGGCCGAGCACGACGAAGTCGCGGCCGTGGCCCGTACGCACGGCGTCTCAGCGGCGCAGGTACGCCTGGCCTGGATCCTGCAGAAGGGCGCCCATGTGCTGGCGATCCCCGGGACGGGCAACCCGGAACACCTCGTCGACAACGTGGCAGCGGGCGCACTCCGACTGACGGAGGAAGACCTCCAGCTCCTCGATGCGATTGCCCCCTCCGCATCCTGAGGTCGCTCTCGTCCGCCGTGCTCGAGGAAGAGCATGGCGGACGCCGGCGGCCGTCGCTGGGAGCGGGATCAGCTCGAACCGGCTGGCCGGTTGGTGGGACGCTGCCGATCCCATGGTCTGCGTCCTGGCGCGGCCCAGCTCGTCGCGGCCGTCCTTCTCAAGATCCTGTCGCCGCTGCTGATCCTTGTGCGGCTCTGAGGAATCGGGTTCCCCAGTCTCGAAGGTGGTCGGTGAATTCCGGGGGGCTTAGCACCTCGAATTCAGCGCCGATGTTGCCCAGTGCTTGGGTGGGCCAGTCCAGGCTGGCGGAGACCATAGTGAGACGGCAGTGTTGGCTGTCGATGGGTTCGATCGTGCCCCATTGCCCGGCCACCCGGCGGACGTGTTCGGCGGATGCGTGGACCACGGCCTGCACGGTGTGTGCTGGGGGGACGCCGGCGGAGGTGCGCACGAACTGGGCGGCGTCGCCGGCGGGAAGGGGGCGGGGACGGAACCTCGTTCCGGCGCTGCGCGGGTTGGTCAGTCGGTCGAGGCGGAAGCTGCGCCAGTCGTGTCGGGTCAGGTCGTAGGCGGCCAGGTACCAGCGGCCGCCGAGCGCGACAAGGCGGTGCGGTTCGACTTCTCGTTCGGTGTCTGGGCCGCCGCGTGCGGCGTAGCGGAATCGCAGCCGTTCCTCGTCCCGGCAGGCTTGGGCGATCACCGTGAGCACTTCGGCGGGCACGACCGGCCCCGCAGCCGTGGGCGAGATGGTCATTGCGCGTAAGGCGTTGACCCGGGCACGGAGACGCGGCGCGAGGACCTGTACCACTTTGGTCAGCGCGCGCACCGCCGCGTCTTCGATCCCGGCGATTCCGCTCTGGGTGGCCTCGCCCATGCCGACCGCCAGCGCGACGCCTTCCTCGTCGTCGAGCAGCAGCGGCGGCAGGACCGCACCGGGCGCCAACTGGTAACCGCCGTCGGTGCCTCGGGAGGCGTGCACCGGGTAGCCGAGTTCCCGCAGCCGGTCGACATCGCGGCGCAGGGTGCGTTCCGAGATCCCCAGGCGGTCGGCCAGATCGGTGCCGGACCAGTGGCGGTGAGTCTGCAGCAACGACAGCAGCCGCAGCGCTCGGGAACTGGTGTTGGCCATGTCGCGATCTTCGCACGGCTTCCGGTCAGAAAGTGACCGGAAGCCGGTCTAGCGTCATTCTCATGATCACTCGTGAGATTCAGCTGACCACCCAGATCGCCGGCGTACCCGGCCGGGAGCATTTCACCGTCGTCGAGACCGAGATCGACGGCGAGGTCGTCGTCCGCACCGACCACCTGGGACTGGCCGCCACGTACCTCGAGCTCATGCGCTCCGACTGCCACCTGCCGATCCCGGCCTGGCAGCCGGGTCAGCGCATCGGCGTCATGGCCATCGGCACGGTGCTGCGATCGGCCAGCCCGGATCTGCGGGAGGGCGACCTGGTCCAGTCGATGAGCGGCTGGAGTACGCATTCCGCCGGGCCGGCCGTCTCGTATGTCAAGCTGGACCGCGACGCGTACCCGGATCCGAGCTACCACCTCGGCCAGGGACCAACCGCGCACTACGGCATGGCAGACGTGGCCAAGGTCGGGCGTGGCGATGTCGTGTTCGTCTCCGGCGCGGCCGGCGGCGTCGGCTCCCTGGCCGCCCAGATCGCCCGCAATCTGGGCGCCTCGAAGGTCATCGGCAGCGCGGGCAGCCAAGCCAAGGCGGATTACCTGGTCCGCGACCTCGGTATCGACGCCGCATTCGACTACCACCAGCATCCGGTCGCAGCACTGAAGGAACTGGCACCCGACGGAATCACGGTCTTCTTCGACACCGTCGGCGGCACGCTCTACGCGGCCGCCCTCGAGGTCGCCAGGCCGGGAGCGCGGTTCGCGTTGTGCGGATCGCTGTCCACCCAACTGGGTGCGGCGGCCCAGCGATTCCCCGAACCCGACCAGGCCGCCGCCGCAGCCAAGGGGATCGAGCTGCTGCCCTTCTCCTGCTACCACACGCCCGACCAGATCGCCGCATGGCACACCCACTTCAGGGCCTGGCTCGACCAGGACAGGTTCGTCTTCCCGCAGACGGTCGTCGAGGCCGGGATCGACGCCGTGCCCGACGCCTTCCTGTCGCTGTTGCGAGGCGGCTACCGCGGCAACGTTTCGGTGCGGCTGGCATGACGCCGCTGTCGCGTCGCGCCCTCAACCGGGCACTGCTGCAGCGCCAATTCCTCCTCGGAACGCACCGACCAGGCGCCACTTGACGTGATCCGGCGTCTGGTCGCCCTGCAGGCACAGGAACCCAACTGGCCCTACCTCGGGCTGTGGAGCCGGATCCACGGGTTCACCCACGCCGACCTGACCACCCTGCTGGCCGACGGGCAGGCCGTGCGCTCGAGCCTCCTGCGCAGCACCCAGCACATAGCCGCAGCCGACGATTTCCGTCGGCTGCGGCCTCTGCTGCAGCCCGTCCTCGACCACACCGCGAACTCGCCGTACTTCCGGCGCAACAGCGGCCGGCTGCCTACCGAGGCGCTGTTGGCCGACGGACGCGCGCTGCTGGACGCCGGACCGCTCGCCCGTAAGGAACTCGCCCAACGCCTCGCCGCCCGCCACCCGGGCCGCGACGGCCGGATCCTCGCCGGCGAATTCGAACTACGCACCCCGCTCATCCACGATCCCACCACCGCGTCCTGGGGCAGCTGGGGCAACCGAGCTTCCATCACCGTCACCGTCCTTGCGGCCGTCACCATCGAACCCACGGCGATCCACGACCTGATCCGCCGCTACCTCGCCGCCTTCGGACCCGCCACGGTGGCCGACGTCCAGGCATGGAGCGGGCTAACCCGGCTCAACCAAGTCGTCGCGACCATGGGCATCGAACTACGCCACTACATCGGACCCGACGGCCAGACCCTGCTTGACCTGCCCGACGCGCACCTACCCGACCCGCACGTCCCAGCGCCCGTGCGACTGCTGCCCGCGTACGACAACGCCCTGCTGGGCCACGCCGACCGCACCCGCATCATCAGCGACGAAGACCGCAAACAGGTCATGCCCGGCCGGGCCCTGGTACACCCCACCATCCTCATCGACGGCTTCGTCCCTGGAACCTGGTCCTTCACCGGAGACGACATACGACTCGCCCCATTTCGGCCTCTGGCAACCGTCGAACAGCAAGCCGTCAACGACGAAGCGAACCGGATGCTGCCCTTCCTCAAGCACCGACGAGCGTCATAGCCCGCGCCCGATCAGGAGCAAAGTAGCCGTGAAGGTGCTGGAACGGGCTGGCTCCACGTGTCGGTCAGCGGGCGAGCTGGTCGCGGCGGCGAGTGAGGTAGGCCCGCTCCGCGGGGTTGCCGGCGAGACCGATGGCCCGGTCGTACGCCGCCCGCGACTCGCCGCCGCGCCCGAGTCGCCGCAGCAGGTCGGCGTGCGCGGCCTGGGCTCGGCCCGACCGTAGACGGACAGCAGGTACCTGGGCACCGCGCCCACTTCTCCCCAGAGCCGTTACGCCGGGTCTGCCCGGGACCTCGGAACCGGTGCACTTCCTGCGGCCAGTCGAGCGCGGTCGCGAGCCTGCCGGCCCAGTATCGCGCCGCCGCGTCGTCGGGCACGTCCACGACGGCGAAGCCGCCGAGGTGCTCCTTGGTCTCGACGTACGGGCCGTCGGTGACGAGGGGCTTGCCGTCAACCGGCTCGACACTGCACACCGCGGTGGACCGGTCGAGCCCCCCGTTGGTGAAGATCAGGACATCGTCGGCCTGCATCTCCTCGATCAACGCCCGGGCGGCCATGCCCTTTTCCCGCAACTCCTCCGCCGTGCGGTCGGGCACCCACTCATCGTTGAAGGTGATCAGGTACTCCGTCATGGTCGTCTCCTCTCAGTCCCGGACGAGGGCCTTTCCCGACTCCTCGTGTCCCGCGGCCCAGCCGGCCGCCGCACACTGGTTCCACGAACGGCTACGGCTTGATACGACACCATCCCGGAACTTGGCCTGCGCTGTTTGGGCATTCGTGGGACCGCCCTCTGAAGGTGCTCGGCGGCGCCCGATCCCGAGCATGCACTCCTGTCATCGCGATCTACACTCCGGCCTTGTGCCGACGAAGACGACGACGCCGAGCAAGTGTCCGATGTGTGCCCAGGACCTGGTCCTGGTGGATGCGGGGGCGCTCTTCTGGTGTCCTACCTGCCGGTGGAACTTGGACGTGTACGACCCTGCCCTGGCTCCGTGGCGCGGCACCAGGATCATCGGCCGGTGGGGGTTCCGGCGAGGGCTGGAGCTCGACCGGGCGGCGCATGAGGAGTTGCTGGCTGACCCGGATGTGGCCCCGGCGGGTACGTCGTCGGGTGAGGTCTGGCTGCTGGCGGTCTCCGTGGTGCTGGCCCTGCTGGGGATGGCCGCTGTGGGCTACCTCGGCTGGCTCGTCGTGGCCAGCGACCTGCCGCCGGGGGTCCGGCTGGCCCTGGCGATCCCCGCTGTGCTCGTCCTGCTGCTGGTCAAGCCCTCGTTCGGGCGGGTGCCCAAGTATGGCGTGATCAGCGAGCGCGAGGCCCCGCAGTTGCACCGTCTGGTGCGGGAGGTCGCCGATGCCGCGGGAACACCGGTTCCCGACGTCATCTGTGCAGACCTGAGTCTCAACGCCGGTGTCGCCCGGCTGGGCTGGCGTCAGCGGTCGGTGCTCGTCATCGGGATCCCCCTGTGGGTGATGCTGCCGCGGCCGGCCCGGGTTTCGCTCCTGGCCCACGAACTTGGCCACCTCGCCAACGGCGATCCGCTTCGAGTACGGAGGACCCTGCCGGCGCGGACGTTCGGCACCCGGGCAGTAGCGGCCACCGGTGGGCGGAACCCCTGGCGGCGGGCTGTCCGCGCGGCGAACTCGCTGGCCGAGCAACGAAGTGGGACGGTCGTCCTCCTCGGGATGGTCGTCCATGGAGTCCTCGCTCTGGCCAATGTCGCCGGCGCGACCGCACAGCTGCTCGTCGACAGCGTCGCGATGCCCGACAGCCGCCGCGCCGAGTACCGGGCCGATCTGATCGCCCGCCGGATCGCCGGCACCGGGCCCTTCCTCCGGTCCTCCGAGACGGTCCTGCTCGCTGGCCGGATCTGGCAGGACTTGTGGCATCTGGCGCCCCGCATCGACGGCGAGCAGCTCGAGCCGATGGCGGCCGAAGCCCGGCAACGCTTGGCTGCCCACCTACCGCTGGCCCGTCAGCTCAGCCGGCGAACCACCGACCTGTGGAGCACCCACCCGAGCGAAGACCAGCGAATGCGGCTGATCGAGGCCCTGCCTGGCGTCGACGGAGCCCTCTGCGTCGACGACAACCGTTGGGCCGAGATCGACATCGAACTCGCGCCTTGGCGCCGCGCCGCACACAACGCCCTCCTGGGAACCCGGGACCGTTTCTGAAGAGCCTGCGCCACCAGACGAGGAAATCCTCGGGTCAGGGGGCCGCTTCCACCACCTGGCGCTGGCTGCCGAGGTGCTCGATGCCCAGTTCCATCACGTCCCCAGGGCGCAGCCAGATCAGGGGATTGAAGCCCATGCCGACGCCGGGAGGGGTGCCGGTGTTGATCAGGTCGCCGGGCTCGAGAACCATGAACTGGCTCAGGTAGTGAACCAGGTAGGTGACGCCGAACAGCATCGTGGAGGTGGAGCCCGACTGGCGGCGGACCCCGTTGACGTCGAGCCACATGTCCAGCTTGTTGACGTCGTCGATCTCGTCCGGGGTGACGAGGCACGGGCCGCAGGGGTTGAACGTTTCCGCCGACTTCCCCTTGACCCACTGGCCGCCGCGCTCCATCTGGAAGGCGCGCTCGCTCACGTCGTTGACCAGTGAGCCTCCGCCAGCAAGATCGTGACGACCGTCGACAGTCGATGAACTTTTGACTCATGCAGCAAAAGTCAAGCTGCCGCCGAAGGAAACTTTCGTCCAACGGACTCTTTCTTTGGTGAAGGGCCAGATATAGAGTCACGCCGAACAAGCCAAAGAGTTCCTCGACCCGCCGAGCGGGATCCCCGGCGAGCACTGAGGCGCGGCTCGGAGCACGAGTCGCAACGACGCGACACGATCCCCCGTGCGGCGTACCTGCGGCCGTACCGGCGCACCGCGCCGACCACCTCACCGATCCCATCACACGGTTCTCGACCACACCGTTCCCGGACCGTCTCTTCGCGACGATCCGTTAGTCGGTCATGCCTTTGTGAGGAGGTTCCATGCGCAATGCCCTCGGCCGTCGCGTCACCGCGTTCGCCGGCCTGCTAGCGCTCACCGCCACCACGCTCGTGGGTCCCACGTCCGCAGCCGCTCCGGCGGTAGCGGCGCCTGCCCCGGCTAGCGACGGCGTCCAGTACCGGGTCCTGGTCTTCACGAAGTCCACGGACGGCGACCAGGCGGCGACCACCGCCGGCGTCGAAGCAATTAAGGAACTGGGCGAGCAGCTCCGGTTCAGCGTCCAGGCGACCAGCGATGCCCGCAAGTTCGATCCCGCGTACCTGAAGAAGTTCCGCGCGGTCGTCTTCCTCAACACCTCCGGCGATGTGCTGAACGCGGCCCAGCAGGCCGCGTTCGAGGCGTACTACAAGGCGGGCGGTGGTTTCGTCGGCATCGGCTCGGCGATCGAGGCCCAGCCCGGCTGGCAGTTCCTGTCCGACGTGCTCGGTACCCGCGCCACCGGCCGGACCGACGTCCAGCCCGGCACCATCAAGGTCGCCGACCGCGTTCACGACGCTTCGAAGAACCTGCCGGAGTACTGGACCCGCAGCGACGCCTGGTACAACTTCCAATCCAACGTCCGCGGCAAGAGCCACGTCCTCGCCACGGTCGTCGAGGACACCTTCGCGCAGCAGCCGTGGGGTGGCACGGTCACCGGCATCACCGGTGGCACCATGGGTGCCGACCACCCGGTCACCTGGTGCAAGGACTGGCAGGGCGGTCGCTCGTTCTACACCGCGCTCGGCAACACCGCCGCCGGCTTCGGCGAGACCAACCTGCGGTCCCACCTGGGCGGCGCGATCAAGTGGGCCGCGGGGCGGGCCGACCCGGTCTACTCCGACTGCGGCGCGACCGTGCTCGCCAACTACCAGCAGACCGCCGTCGCGCTCCCGCCGAACACCAACGAGCCGATCGGCTTCGACGTCCTGCCCGACAGCCGGGTTATCCAGACCGACCGCCGCGGCGGCGTCCGGCTGCACGACCCCAAGTCCAACACCACCACCGTGCTGGCCCAGATCCCGGTCTACACGGCCAGCGAGGACGGCCTGTACGGGCCGGGCATCGACAGCAACTTCGCGACCAACCACTGGGTCTACCTCTACTACGCGCCACCGACCGTCAAGGACGTGAAGCTGTCCACCGGTGCGATCGTCACGCAGACGACGCCGGCGGCGAACGCCCCGAACACGGGCGACTCGCCGGCTGTGTGGGACCCCTGGGTCGGTTACTTCCAGCTCTCCCGCTTCAAGTTCGTGGACGCGACGGCGGACACTCCGGCCCACCTCGACACGGCGTCCGAGCAGGAGATCATGCGAGTCCCGGTCAACCGCGGCGCCTGCTGCCACGTGGCCGGCGACATCGACTTCGACAAGCACGGCAACCTCTGGCTGGTGACCGGCGACGACACGCCGGCCGGCGGCGGCAACTCCGGTGGCTTCGCCCCGTTCAACGACCAGCTCACCGCGACCGGGCAGTACAACGCCCCGTTCGTGGACGCCCGGCGCTCCGCACAGAACACCAACGACCTGCGCGGCAAGGTCCTGCGGATCACGGTCAAGGGTGACAACATCGCCTCCGGCGAGGCCAACCACTTCGGCGGGGCGTACACGGTGCCGGCGGGCAACCTGTTCCCGGTCGGGGCGGAGAAGACCCGCCCGGAGATCTACGCGATGGGCTTCCGGAACCCGTTCCGGATCCAGGTGGACGAGAACGACGTCGCCTACATCACCGACTACTCACCCGACTCGCAGACGCCGCAGAACTTCCGGGGCCCGGCGGGCACCGGCCGGGTGGAGATTGTCCGCAAGCCGGCGAACTACGGGTGGCCGCTGTGCTACAAGACCGACCTGCCCTACTACCGGTGGGACTTCAACACCTCCACCCCACTCGACAACCCGGCTCAGACGTTCGAGTGTGACAACCCGACCCGTGGACCGCAGAACAACTCGCGCTGGAACCTGAACGGCGGGCCCACCGTCGAGCCGGGCCTGGAATACGGCCCGCCGATCACCAACCCGGACATCTGGTACTCGTACACGCCGGAGAACCGGGCGACCAACCCGATCGGTACGCCGTGCCTGGCGTACTACAACGGCTCGGGCGCCACGACCTGCCCGCGGCTGTTCCCGGAGCTGGGCACCGGCGGCGTGGGCCCGCAGGGCTCGGCGAAGTACCACTTCGACCCGAACAACGATGACCCGACGAAGCTGCCGCCGTACTACGACAACGCGGTCTTCGTCGGCGAGTTCACCCGGGACACGCTGCGCGAGGTACGGCTCGACTCACAGAACCGCATCTTCAAGATCAACAACCTGCTGGACTGCGGCGGCCTCAACGCGCGGCGGGTGCCGGATACCAGCAACCCGTTCGAGTGCGACAACCCGATGGACATGCAGTTCGACGGGAAGGGACACTTCTACCTCCTCGGCTACGGCGACGGCTTCTTCAACATCAACAACGACGCCGGCCTGTACCGGTGGGACTACGTCAAGGGCCAGCGCGCGCCGATCCCGGTGCTCGCCGCGTCCCCGACCAACGGGTCCGCGCCGCTGACCGTCCAGTTCTCCAGCGCCGGCTCGCGCGACCCCGACCCGAGTGACTCGATCCGGTTCGAGTGGGACTTCAACGGCGACGGCGTCGTCGACTCCACCGACCCGGACCCGCAGTTCACCTACACCACGTCCGGCCAGTACACGGCGCGGCTGACCGTGCTGGACTCCAGCGGAAAGACGGCGTCCGCCAACACCACCATCACGGTGGGCAACACCGCCCCCAAGGTCACCATCAACACCCCGGTCGAGGGCGGCCTGTTCGCCTTCGGCGACAGCATCCCGTTCTCGGTGACGGTCACCGATCCGGAGGACGGCACGATCGACTGCAGCCGCGTCGCGGTGACGTTCGTGCTCGGCCACGACACCCACGGGCACGCCGAGCAGACCGTCAACGGCTGCACGGGGGTCCTGCCGACCGACGCCAACGACGTGTCACACGGCGGCAACGTCTTCGGCGTCATCAGCGCCTCCTACACGGACCTGGGCGGTCCGGGCGGGGTGCCGGCGCTGACCACGGTGAGCCAGACCAACGTCCGCCAGAAGCGGCAGGAGGTCGAGTTCGCCGTCGAGGAGTCCGGGACGAACGTCGCCACGACGAACGATCCGGCGGGCGGCAGCCAGCACCGCGGCAGCCTTGGCAGCGGCGACTGGATCGCGCTCAACGGCCCGTTCAATCTGCAGAACATCAACTCGCTCACGTTCCGGGTGGCGAGCACGTCGACGCTGGTGCCGGCGGGCAGCCCGATGGCGGCCGTCGAGGTCCACCTCGACGCGGTGAGCGGGCCGATCCTCACCACGGCGGCGCTCACCTCGACCGGTGACACGGCGACCTGGCAGAGCCAGACCTTCCCGATCGTGGATCCGGGTGGCCTGCACAAGGTCTACCTCGTGTTCCGGTCGGTGTCCGGCGGTCAGACCGGCGGCAACCTGTTCAACCTCAACTGGGCCGAGTTCGGCGGACAGGGAGTGAGCGGCTCCTAGTGCCACCGCGCACGGGTGCGCCGCGCCGCCACGCGGCGCACCCGCCGCCCCCGCTTCGATCGATCCTTTTCGAGAGAGGGACCACAATGGCCTTTGACAGCAGAATCAGCAGGCGACGGCTCATGGCCGGCGCAGGTGCGGCCGCGGCCGCCGTGTTCAGCCCGCTCGGCCCGGCATCGGTGTTCTCACCCAGCGCGGCGAGTGCCGGAAACGGGCGGCTCATCCCGGACGGCAAGCTGGGCACCATCACCTACACCCAGCGGGACGTGCCCACCCGGGTCGGCATCGCGGCGAGTGCGGCGCTCGGCGTCTCACCGACGATGGGCTACCTGGGCGGACCGGAGTTCCCCGAGAACCCCGCCGACCTCGGCCCGCTGGTGCCGCTGCCCGGCGGCTGGCTGGAGCTGTTCGCGTTCCTGGCCGGCTGCGGTTTCAAGCAGATCGAGTTCGCCGGCTACGGGCAGAACGCCGCGAACCCCGGCGGCGCCGCACCCAACCCCGCGCCGGGCGGAGTGACCACGGCCGAGTCGCGGGCGGCGTACCTGGCGTACGCGCGCACGCTGCGCGGCTTCCTCGACGCATACGGGCTGCAGGCGATCGGCAACCACGGGTTCGTCCCGAACACGTGGTACGGCCCGAACAGCCCCGGCGGCACCATGTCGACGCAGGACTACGACCGGCTGCAGACCGAGTTGGAGTTCGCGGCGATCCTCGGCATGCCCTACATGGGCACCGGAAGTGACCCGACGAGCGCCAACAACCGCAACATCGAGCCGTGGACGGTCGCGGGGGAGAAGTGGGAGGCCTTGAACCGGATCAGCCTCCAGTGGGGCATCCACATGTACACCCACAACCACTCGCCGGCGTACAACTTCCTCCAGGACGGTCCGCTGGTCACCGTCACCGAGGACCGGGTCACGGGCGCGCCGATTGCGCCGACCGTGGTACGCGCCGAGTCCGGCAAGCGGCTCATGCAGCACTACCTCGATGTCACGAGCCCCGACCTGGTCGTCGTCGAGATGGACGTCTACTGGTCCCACGTCGCGCAGCACCAGTGGCGGTGGCGCTACGACGAAAACGGCAAGCGGGTGGAGGACATCTTCGACCCGACCGCCCAGGTGGCGAAGCAGACGACGCGCTACGCGCTGTTCCACGCCAAGGACGGCGACGCCACTTCGCAGCCCGACGGGGTGGGCGACGGCTACACCATGATCCCCTTCGGCGACCCGCGGAGCGACATCGACTACCAGGGGTTCTACAAGAACATCGGCGCCAAGGGCTACCACAACTCCAACTACGAGCAGGACAACGCCCCGGGCGGCAACGCTGACCCCGGCCAGTCGCTCCGGTTCTCGAAGATCAGCGCCGCCAACATGGGCGCCATTCGGGGCTGAGCCGGCGGCTCAGGGCCCCGCTCGCGCCGCCCGGCGCGAGCGGGGCAACCTGAATGTCCCGGCCCTTTCCCCGTCAGGAATGCCCCGCGAACGGCGTTCGGAGCCACGGGCTCGGATCGGGGTAACTCCGTGGGACCTCATGGGCCGGGCGGAGCCTTCGGAACGGCGAGGACGGCGGCCATGCCGGAAGCCGCCCTGCCCGCGTGACGGTCATCAGCAGGCACGGGGCGAGCCGGGACGCACCGTTGCCAACCTACGGGGGGCGGAGACTTGGTGCGAGTTAACGCTGGATCGCGGCTTCAGGACAGAGTGCTCACGCGCTTGCGTGACGCTGGCCCTCAGTCTCAGCTGGAATTGGCCGAGCACTTCGACGTGTCACGCTCGGCGATCGCTGCTGAGGTTGGTCGCCTCATCGGGCTCCGCCTCGTCGAGGAGGTCGAGCCGGTTGCGTCGCGCGGGGGCCGTCGGCCGGCCATCATCGATCTTGCGGGCGGCGTCCGGTTCGTCGGCATCGCGATCGGTGCGACCTCCGTCTCCGCCGCCGTAACCGACGGCTGTCTGCAGGTGCTCGCCTTCGAGCGCCTGCAGTGCGACGTGCGTCAGGGCCCGGAACCCGTGCTCGAACTCGCGACCGAACTGAGCCGTAAGCTGCTCCGGCAGTTGGGTGTGCAGCAGCCCCTGGGCGTCGGCGTCGGCGTGCCCGGCCCGGTGGACTTCTCCCGCGGAATTCTGGTGTCGCCACCGATCATGCCCGGGTGGGGCGGTTACCCGGTCCGTGACTTCCTGGCCCAGGAGTTCGGCTGCCCGGCCGTGATGGACAACGACGTCAATGTCATGGCCCTGGGCGAACAGCACGCCGGTGTGGCCGGCAAGGCCGAGAACCTCCTGTTCGTCAAGATCGGTACTGGCATCGGCTGTGGCATCGTGGCGAACGGAGACCTGTATCGCGGCATGAATGGCTGCGCCGGGGACATGGGCCACGTTCCGATCGCGGACTCTGAGGCCCACTGCGGATGCGGCAACACGGGCTGCCTGGAAGCGTCCTTCAGCGGCGCCGCACTGAGCCGCGACGCACTTGCCGCAGCCCGATCGGGCAGCTCACCCTTGCTATGGGAACTTCTCGACCGCCACGGAACGCTGACGGCTGTGGAGGTGGGTCGAGCGGCCCGCGCTGGGGACGCCGCGTCGGTGAAGCTGGTACGCGACGGAGGACGACGCGTGGGTCAGGTCCTGGCGGGCGTGGTGTCATTCTTCAACCCGGAGCTCATCGTGCTTGGCGGCGGACTCACGTTGCTGAGCCACGTCCTGCTCGCCGAGATCCGCGCCGTGATCTACCGCCGCTCGCTGCCCCTCGCCACGAGAAGCCTGCCCATCATGGTGAGCCAGGTGGGCCAGCAAGGCGGAGTCATAGGCGCAGCCAGACTCGTCAGTGAAGAGGTCTACCGCTTCTCCCGCTGACGGGCTTGCCAGTGAGGCTCGCAAGGAGACTGACCCGGCCACCTACCGCCTTGCACGCGGAGCGCTGGTGAGGTCTCCGTGGGAGCGGCGCCGCCCGGGTTGGACCATGCCGTCCCAAAGGCGGCCCGACCGTCGGACGTCTGTGGGCGCGTTCGCCTGCGGTCCCCGGGCCAGCTTCGTGGTGGAGAACGGCCGGCCGGGCGTCCAGGTGGACGTCGCCTGACCGGCTCCGGCCCCGGCCTGACGCCCGGTCCTCAGCCCAGGGCGGTCAGGCGGGCTTCCGACCCGCCTGGCCGCCAGGTCGAGCAACGCGTGCGCGCGGCCAAGCAGCAAATCGTCGACCTCAGCGGTCGCGCGACTCCGGTGCGCCCCAGCCGTCAGCAACGGGCAGGCCGGCCCGCCGACGGGCCATGATGGCGGCGCCGACCTGCGCGGCCTGGGCACCGAAGGCGGAGCGCAGCACCGGGGGCGGGGTCCGCCAGGCGAGGGCCGCGCGTAGAGCGTCGCGTACCGGGTCGAAGAAGAGCGCGCCCGCGTCGGCGAGCCCACCGCCGAGAACGATGCGGGCCGGGTCGAGAGTCAGGGTGAGGGTGGCCAGGGCGGTCCCCAGCGCCTGGGTGGCGTCGTTCCAGACGGCGCCGGCGACCGGATCGGTGGCTACCGCGTCGGCGATGGCTCGGCTGTCCATCCCCGGGGTTCCGCCGAGTCGGGCATAGCGGCGGGCCAGCCCGCCGGCGGAGGCGTACACCTCCAGGCATCCCCGCTGCCCGCAACTGCACGGCTCCCCGCCGGGGTAGACCGGCATGTGGCCGACCTCGCCGGCCGAGCCGGTCGCGCCCGGCACCGGCGCGCCGTGCACCACCACCGCCGCCGCGATGCCGGTGCCCAGCGGTAGCAGCAGGAAGTTGTCCAGCCCATTGGCCGCTCCGGCCACCGCCTCGGCCACGCCGGCCGCCCGCGCGTCGTGCCCGACCGCCACCGGTAGTCCGAGGTCATCCCAGACGAGAGCGCGCAGCGGCACGTCGCGGAACCGGAGGTTCGCGGCGTACCGCACCACCCCGGCAGTCTCGTCGACGAGGCCCGGCGTGACCACGCCGATGGCGGCGGGTGTGGTGCCGAGGGCGAGCGCGTCGTCGCGCAACTGGAGGCACAGGGACCGCACCTCCTTGACCGGGTCGTCGTCCGCCCGCGACGGCACGGTCAGCGAATGCCGGAACGTCCCGTCCTCGCCGACCACGGCCCCCTTGATGGTGGTCCCCCCGACGTCGACGGCGAGGACGCACCGGTCTTCGGGCTGCGTCACGCGATCACCCGGTCACCACGGCGAGGTCCGCGGTGAAGTCGCGGTCCAGGGGAAACACCGGCCGTGCCACCTTCTGGTACGGCAGCCGCGCGAGGTCCTGGTCGACGCCGCCCGGTGTGAGCGCGAGCAGCCAGTCGCCGGCCGCGTCGAACAGTTCGGGTTCGAGATAGCCGATCTTCACCACGACGAGATCCACCTCGTCGACCTTGACGCCCAGCCGGGCATAGGAGTCCAGCAGGCGGTACTGCATCCGTCGGGAGGTGACGAAGACGCTCAGCCCACCGACCCGGACGCTGACGCACCGCCCGCCGTCGGGATCGTCGGCGACCGCCTCCAGGATCCCGTCGAGCGGCAGCGGCCCCGGGTCCCGGGAGTCGATCCGACCGCCGACGGTCACCCGGACCGGCGAGCCGAGCGGCTGGTCGGCGATCTGCGCGACGGCCTGCGGGTCGACCAGCGAGGCGAACACGGCACGGCGTGAGCCGTCGCGGATCTCGGGGCGGGTCAGCATCCGTTCGAGGGCGAAGGTGACGTCGTCGGCGCCGCCGGCGCCTGGGTTGTCGCCGGAGTCGCTGACGAAGAAGGGTCGCCGGGCCGGATCGGCGACCGCGGCCAGGGCGGTGTCGAGGCACTCGTCCATCGAGCCGGTGGGGGCGACGAAGGCGAACTCGTCGCGGGCCGCCCAGAAGTGGCCGCCGAGCTCGCGGGCCGCAGCGGCGGTGGTGGCGGCGTCGGTGCCGGTGACCACGACCGCGCCCCGGCAGCGCGGCTGGTCGGCCCAGGCGAACCCGATCCAGATCGCCGCGTCGACGATGCCGTCCCGGGCCTCGACCTCGGGGATCCGCGCGTAGAGTCCCCGAGCCGGCTCCTCGCGGGTGCTGGTCATCTCGCCCGGTAGCAGGATCGGCACGTGGACTAGAGCCTTGTGCGGGCGCTCCTGCCGGTGCAGCGCCTCGATCAGGTTCCGGGCGGCGCGCTCACGGGTCTCCCAGACGTCGACGTGCGGGGCGGTTCGGTAGCAGGTGAGCAGGTCGCAGGCGTCGAAGAGCACCTGCGAGACGTTGCCGTGCAGATCCATCGCCGCGGAGATGAACGGCTCCGTCCCGATCACCGACCGGACGGCGGTGACCAGGTCGCCCTCCGCGTCGTCCCGTCCGACGACGCTCATCGCCCCGTGGATGTCCAGCAGCATGCCGTCCAGCGGGCCGGTGGCGGCGAGCTTCTCCACCATCTCCGTGGCCCACGCCTCGTACGTCGCCGCGTCCACCGCCCCACCGGGCAGGGCGCGGGCGTGCACGAGCGGGATCCACTCGACGTCGACCGCCCAGGGCTGGGCGGGGGAGAGCCAGTCGTATCGCGCCAGCAGCGCATCGCCCCGGGTGACCTCGAAGTCGTCGGCGGTGCTCAGGTGGGGCGAGAACGTGCTGGATTCGATGTGGATGCCGCCGATGGCGACGCGGAGGGGACGGGGCACGGGTGTTGCTCCTCAGGAGAGTCGTACGTCGGCCGTCGTGCGCAGCAGGTGCCCGAGGCCGACCAGGGCGGCATCCGGGCCCGCGACGCTGGCTTCGATGGTCAGGGACTGGGTCATGGACGGCAGGCAGCGCTCGTAGAGCATCCCCCGGGTCGCGGCCACGTAGACGTCCAGGCTGGACAGCGCCCCGCCGATGACGACGGCGTCGGGGTTGAGGAAGTTGACCAGGCCGGAGAGGGCCACCCCGAGCAGCCGGCCGGCGTGGCGGACCATGGTCACCACGGCCGGGTCGGCGTCGCTGACCGCCGCCATGATCTCCCGGACGGTGGTCGCCGAGGAACCTCGCTCGACCAACTGGCGGGCCAGTGCGGCACCGCTGGCAACGGTTTCCAGGCAGCCGCTGCTGCCACAGGAACAGCTCTGCTCGCCGCTGTCCTCCACGCGTACGTGGGTCACATCGCCGCTGAGGCCGCGCCCGCCGCGGTAGATCTGTCCGTCGCTGACCAGGCAGGCGCCGATGCCGGTGCCGGCCTTGACGTAGATCATGTCGCCGGATTCCTGGTCGCGGGTGACGTACTCGCCGATCGCCGCCGCCTTGGCGTCGTTCTCGACGGCCACCGGCACCTGAAAGCGTTCGGCGAGGTGCGCCTTCGCGTCGACGCCGCTCCACCCCGGCATCCGGGCCGGGCCGATCACCCGCCCACGGGGGAACTCGACCGGGCCCGGCAGGGCGACGCCCACCCCGAGCAGCGGCTGGCCGGGCGCCGCCGCTGCCTGGAGCCGCGCGAAGGTCGCCGCGACGACGTCGAGCACCTCTTCGGGGCCGGCGGCGATGTCGATCGCCACCTCCTCGGTGGTGCGCAGCCCGCCGCCGGGGGCGCACAACCCCACCCGGGCGTGCTTGCCGCCGAATTCGGCGACGGCGAGGACGCCCTTGGTCTCCCGCAGGCGCAGGATCCGGGGCCGCCGTCCGCCGGTGGACCGACCCACCCCCTCCTCCAGGATCACGCCCTCCTCGAGCAGCCGGCGGACCACGGTGGTGACGGTCGAGGGGGCGACCTGCAACGCCTCGATGAGGTCGGCGCGCGAGGTGGCCGTGCCGCTGGCCAGCAGGTCGAGTGTCTGGTCGCGCAGGGTGGCGGAGATCGGTGGTTCCAAGATGTCTCTCCTTGTTCGGGCGGTCCTCCGGCGCCCCAAAGTGTCGCAGTGCCAAAGCCCGGTTGCGCTCCGGAGTCCACGCGAAGAGCATCGTTCGATGCTTCGCCGAGTTCGATCGTACCCCGACTAAAGTCGCCGAATAAAGAGGTTAATTTTCGTTGACTCGGCACTTCGGCGCGGATACATTCTCCGCGTCGACGACTAGGAGCAGCACCAGGCGGCTGGACGCGCGCAGCGCCGCCGGCGCCCGGAGACGCGGGCACCTGCAGATCAATCGAGGAGATTCATGAGGAGCAGATTTCCCCGGCGCGCCCTCCGCGGCGCGGTGGCGGTAGCCAGCGCGGTCGCCCTCGGAGCGGGCCTGGTCGCCTGCGGCGGCGGCAGCGGCTCGTCGAAGGCCGGCGGTAGTCAGGGCAAGGACACCGTGACCGTCGCCTTCCGCACCCCCAACTGGATCCTGCCGATCTCGGCACCCGGCTTCACCCAGGGCGAGAACGCCATCTTCGGCCAGGCGCTGTACCGGTCTCTCTACCAGTACAAGCTGGACGGCACGGCGCAGTACAACATCGACCCGCAGCGCTCGATGGCCGAGCCGCCGGTGGTGAGCAACGGCGGCAGGACGCTGACCATCACGCTGAAGGACAACACCTGGTCCGACGGCAAGCCCGTCACCACCAAGGACATCCAGTTCTGGTACGACCTGGTCACCGCGAACAAGGACAAGTGGGCGTCCTACCGGGCCGGCGGCCTCCCGGACAACATCGCCCAGTGGTCGGTGAAGGACGACAAGACCTTCTCGCTCACCACCACGAAGGTCTACAACACCGCCTGGTTCGTCGACAACCAGCTCAACAAGATCACCCCGATGCCGGAGCACGCCTGGGACAAGGACTCCGCCACCGCGGCCGTGAGCAACCTGGCCAGCACGCCGGAGGGCGCGAAGAAGGTCTTCGCCTTCCTCACCGCCGCCGCGAAGGACCCCAAGACGTACGACTCCAACGAGCTGTGGAAGGTCACAAGCGGCCCGTGGAAGCTGGCGAAGTACGTGCCGAACGGCGAGGTCACCCTCGCCGCGCAGCCGAACTACTCCGGCGTGGACAAGCCGAAGCTGGCCAAGGTCGTGCTCCGGCCGTTCACCGGCGACGACGCCGAGTTCAACGTGCTGCGCGCCGGTGACATCGACTACGGGTACGTGCCGGCGGCCAACCTGTCCCAGGAGAGCTACCTCAAGTCCAAGGGCTACGCCGTCTCTCCGTGGTACGGCTGGTCTGTCACCTACCTGCAGCTGAACTTCAACAACCCGAAGACCGGGGTGCTGTTCAAGCAGCCGTACCTGCGGCAGTCGCTGCAGATGCTCATCGACCAGCCGACGATCAGCAAGGTGGTCTGGTCTGGCACGGCCGCACCGACCTGCGGCCCGGTACCGGCCAAGCCGGGCACCAACGGTGCCGACGCCGCGGGCTGCGCGTACTCCTTCGACCCGGCCAAGGCCAAGGAGCAGCTGGAGAGCCACGGCTGGAAGGTGACCCCGGACGGGCAGACCACCTGCCAGTCGCCGGGCACCGGGCCGAACCAGTGTGGCGACGGCATCGCCGCCGGCACGGCGCTGAACTTCACCGTGACCAGCCAGACCGGCTTCGCCGCCACGACCAAGATGTTCGCCGAGATCAAGTCGCAGATGGCCAAGCTCGGCATCCAGCTGACCATCAAGGAGGTGCCCGACTCGGTCGCCGTCACCCCGGCCTGCAAGCCGACGGATGCCACCTGCTCGTGGGACATGTCCTTCTTCGGCTCGCAGGGCAGCTGGTACTACCCGGCCTTCGCCAGCGGCGAGCGGCTCTTCGCCACCGGCGCCCCGGTGAACCTGGGCAGCTACAGCAACCCCGAGGCCGACAAGCTCATCGAGGCCACCCAGTTCTCCGGCGACGAGAGCACGCTCAAGGCGTACAACGACTTCCTCGCCAAGGACCTGCCGGTGCTCTGGATGCCGAACCCGGTGTTCCAGGTCTCGGCGTACCGGTCCGGTCTGCAGGGGGTCGAGCCGCAGGACCCGATGAACTTCATGTACTTCCAGGACTGGTCCTGGAAGTGACCGATCACTGATCGTCCCGGCCCCGGCGGCGCCCACCGCGCCGCCGGGGCCCCGACCGGGGAGGAGGCACGGCCCAGGTGGTCCGGTACCTCATCACGCGCTTGGGCCAGGCCCTCGTTGTCGTCGTGCTCGTCACGGTGATCGCGTTCCTCATCCTGCACCTGCTGCCCGGGGGCGCGGCTCGGGCCACCCTCGGCAAGGAGGCGACGCTGGAGCAGCTGGCGGCGTTCAACCACGACATGGGCTACGACCGGCCCTGGATCCAGCAGTACGGCATGTACGTGCAGCGCCTGCTGCACGGCGATCTCGGCTACTCGTACCAGCTGAACCAGTCGGTCGTCGAGGCGATCAGCCAGCGGCTGCCGAAGACCATGGTGCTGTCGCTGCTGTCGACCGTGCTCGCCATCGTGCTGGCGATCCCGCTCGGGGTGATCCAGGCGGTACGCCGCAACCGCTGGCCCGACTACACCATCACCTCGCTGTCGCTGCTGGCGTACGCCACGCCCATCTTCTTCATGGGCCTCATGATGATCATCCTCTTCTCGCAGGTCTGGCCGATCCTGCCGCCGGAGGCGCCGCAGGGGTTCACGGTGGCGGAGGTGCTGGCCGACCCGGCCGGGCTGGTCCTACCCACGGTCACGCTCGCCATCGTCACCATCGCGGTCTACTCGCGGTACGTCCGCTCCGCCATGGTCGACAACCTCAACGAGAACTACGTCCGGACCGCCCGCAGCAAGGGCCTCTCCGAGCGGCGGGTGGTGCTGCGGCACACGCTGCGCAACGGGTTGTTCCCGGTCATCGCGCTGCTCGGGATGTACCTGCCCGCGCTGTTCAGCGGGGCGTTGGTCGTCGAGTCGCTGTTCAACTTCCCCGGTATGGGGCAGCTGTTCTGGCAGGCGGCGCTGAAGCGTGACTTCCCGATCCTGCTCGGGGTCACCGTCATCATCTCGATCGCGACGGTCGTCGGCGCGCTGGTCGCCGACCTGCTCTACGCCGCCGTCGATCCCCGGGTCCGACTCCAGCGGAGCGCGTCATGACCACACTCTCCGAGGCGGTCCGCCCAGGTACCGCCCCCGACCAGCCGGCCGACACGGCCGAGGCGCCGGTGCGCGGCCTCTGGCGGCAGGGGCTGGTCGTCTTCTGCGAGAACCGGCTCGCCCTGGTGGGCCTGGGCCTGTTCGTCCTGCTGGCCGGGGTCTGCTTCCTCGGCCCGCTCTTCTACCACACCGACCAGGTGCACACGGACCTCACCGCCGTACACCTGGCCCCGGGTCAGCAGGGGCATCCGCTCGGCACCGACGGGGTCGGCTACGACCAGTTGGGGCGGCTCATGCTCGGCGGCCAGACCTCGATCATCGTCGGGCTCGCGGCCGGGATCCTCGCCACCGCCCTGGGCACGCTCTGGGGCGCCGTCGCCGGCTTCGCCGGCGGCTGGATGGACTCGGCGATGATGCGGGTGGTCGACGCGATGATGTCGATCCCGTCGCTGTTCCTCTTCATGCTGCTCGCCGCCATCGTCACCCCGAGCGTGCCGATGCTCATCCTCATCATCGGCGCCTTCGCCTGGCTGGGGCCGGCCCGGCTGGTCCGGGGTGAGGCACTGACCCTGCGGTCCCGCGAGTACGTCCAGGCCATGCGGGGGATGGGTGGCACGGGCGGCCGGGCGGTGCGCCGGCACATCGTGCCGAACGCCATCGGAACGGTGATCGTCAACGCGACCTTCCAGGTCGCCGACGCGATCCTCTACGTCGCGTACCTGTCCTTCCTCGGCCTCGGCGTCCCCCCGCCGGCGGCGAACTGGGGCGGGATGCTCTCGGACGGCCTGGCGGACACCTACAGCGGCCACTGGTGGCTGCTGTACCCGCCCGGCATCGCCATCATCCTCATCGTCCTCGCGTTCAACTTCATCGGCGACGGGCTGAGGGACGCCTTCGAGGTCCGCCTCCGGCGGCGGTAGCAGGAGCAGAGAAATGAGCGAATCGACCGTCCGGCACTCCTCGGTGGCCCGCGAGCCGGCAGCGGGCCGGCCCCTGCTGGAACTGCGCGATCTCGACACCGACATCGCGCTGCGCCGCGGGACGGTGCACGCCCTCGACGGGGTCAGCCTCCAGGTCATGCCGGGGGAGACCCTCGGCGTCGTGGGTGAGTCCGGCAGCGGCAAGACGATGACTGCGCTGTCGATCATGGGTCTGCTGCCGCCGGGCGGCCGGGTGTCCGGGGGACAGATCCTCTTCGAGGGCCGGGACCTGCGATCGCTGCCCGCCGACGAGGTACGCCGGATCCGTGGTGTCCGGATGGGCATGGTCTTCCAGGACCCGCTCACCTCACTCAACCCGACCATGCGGATCGGGTTCCAGGTCGGCGAACCGCTCCGGGTGCACGAGCGGGTCGGCCGGGCGGAGGCCCGGGAGCGGACCATCGAGATCCTGCGTCGGGTCGGGATGCCGCGCCCGGACCGGATCGTCGACAACTACCCGCACGAGTTGTCCGGCGGGATGCGGCAGCGGGTCGCGATCGCGATGGCACTGGTCTGCTCACCGCGCCTGCTCATCGCCGACGAACCGACCACCGCGCTGGACGTCACCACCCAGCGGCAGATCCTCGAACTCATCGACGACCTGCGGGACGAGTTCGGGATGGCCGTCATCCTGGTCACCCACGACCTCGGGGTGATCGCCGGCCGCGCCGACCGGGTCGCCGTCATGTACGCCGGACGGGTGGTGGAGACCGCCCCTACCGACCAGTTGTTCCGCTCGCCCCAGCACCGCTACACCGAGGCGCTGATGGAGGCGCTCCCCGAGTCGGCGACCCGGGAGTCCGGTCCGCACGCCCGGCTCTACAGCATCCCGGGACTGCCGCCGGACCTGTCCCGGCCCCTGACCGGCTGCCGGTTCGCGCCCCGCTGCCGGCACGTCACCGACGAGTGCCGGACCACCGACGTGACCCTGTCGGCCGGCGAGCACCAGCACGCCTGTCTGCACCCGGTGCCCGCGGCGCCCACCGCACCGGTCACCCTGCCGAACCCGGTACGGGTCGAGCCGGCGCCGGAGCCGGTCGGCGCGACGGCCGGACCGGGCGAACCGGCGGCGACCCCGGTCCTGTCGGTACGGGCGCTGGTGAAGAACTACGCGGCGCACGGCCGCGGCCTGTTGCGCCGGGCCGCCGGGCAGGTGAGCGCCGTCGCGGATGTCTCCTTCGACGTCGGCCCGGGAGAGACGTTCGGGCTGGTCGGCGAGTCCGGCTGCGGCAAGTCCACCGTGGGCCGGCTGGCCGTCGGGCTGGAGCGGCCGACCGCCGGACAGATCATGTTGGACGGTACGGACATCGCCGGGCTGGCCGGGCGGGAGCGCCGCCGGATGCACCGGCAGGTCCAGCTGATGTTCCAGGACAGCTACGCCGCGATGAACCCGCGGATGCGCGTCGACGCCATCCTCGCCGAACCGCTCGAGATCCAGAAGGTGGGCGACTCGGCGGCGCGGCGGGCGCGGATCGCGACGCTGCTCGACCAGGTGGGGCTGTCGCGGCGGGTCCTGGAGCGCTACCCCCACGAGTTCTCCGGCGGCCAGCTGCAGCGCATCGGGCTGGCCCGGTCGCTGGCCCTGCAACCCCGGCTGATCGTCGGCGACGAGCCGGTGAGCGCGCTGGACGTGTCGATCCAGGCGCAGGTCCTCAACCTCATGCGGGACCTGCAGCGCGAGCTCGGTCTGGCGTACGTCTTCATCAGCCACGACCTGTCCGTCGTCGACTACATGGCAGACCGGATCGGCGTCATGTACTTCGGCAAGCTCGTCGAGGTCGGGCCCGCGCGGGACGTGGTCCGGGCCGCCCGGCATCCGTACACGCAGGCGCTCATCGACGCTGTTCCGTCCGTCACTCCGAACGCCGCGGCGGCGCGCGACGGCGTCACCATCCGAGGCGAGCTGCCCAGCGCGCTGAACCCGCCCACCGGCTGCCGGTTCCGGACCCGCTGCCCCCTGGCCCAGGAAATCTGCGAGACCGAGCCGCCGCTGACCGGCGTCGCGCACCAGGTGGCCTGCCACTTCCCGCTGCGTCCGGAGTCGAGCGAGGCGCCCGCGCGGGCCGGGGCGGCCGCATGACCACGGTGGAGATCTGCGTGAGTGACGTGCCGACCGCGCTGGTGGCCGAGGCCGCCGGAGCCGACCGGCTGGAGCTCTGCGCCGACCTCGGCCAGGGGGGCACCACCCCGAGCCTGGGGACGGTCGAGGTCGCCCTGCGGACGTTGCGCGGCGTGGGGATACGGGTCATGGTCCGTCCCCGGGGCGGCGACTTCCGGGTGAGCGAGATCGAGGAGCAGGTCATGCTCGCCGACATCGAGGCCATCCGCAGCCTGCCCAATCCGCACGGCCTCGCGGTCGGGGTGGTGGTCGGCGCCGTCACCGCCGACGGCCGCCTCGATCTGGAGGTGCTGGGGCGCCTGATCGAGGCGGCGGGGCCGCTGCCGGTGACGGTGCACAAGGCCTTCGACGAGGTCGGCGACCAGCTGAGGGCAATCGAGGAAATCATCGGCCTCGGGGCCGACGCGGTGCTCACCTCAGGCGCGGCGCCCACCGCGCTGGCCGGCGCCACGCGGATCGCTGCCCTGCGGCAGCGGGCCGGCGACCGGTTGCGGGTCATCGCCGGCGGCGGCATCCGATCGCACAACGTCCGGCAGGTGCTCGCGGAGACCGGAGCGCGGGAGGTACACCTGCGGGCACCGGTGCAGCGCGATGGACGCGAGGCCACGGACGGCAACGAGATACGCAGGGTTGTCGACGCCACGCGTGCCCAGAGGAACAGTTCTCTCCGTACCGATTAGGAAACGTTGGTGAGCAGAGGTGGCTCCCTTGTAATGGCGCTGCGACATTCAACGCCTCTGACTTGAGGGGGTTGATTTCACGGCCTTCCTGGCGGACGGGATCCCAGACCTCCGGGACTCGTTCGATCCGGTCCGAAGCAGCGCGAACAGGAGTACTCATGGCTGAAGTGATGCAACAGGTCCCGCCCCCACAGTCATTGCCCCCGTCGCTGCCATCGCCTCGCCCGGATCGACAGTCGCAATCCGCACCGCAGCACGAGAGATCCGGCCAGGTGCCGTCACCGGCACCCGAGGAAGCACGAGCGGCGACGTGCCGGTACTGCCAACAACCGCTGTTCCAGGACTCGTTGTGGGGGTGGATGCACGACGGTGACCGGTACCTGTGCCAGGACCTGGCTACGGGGGAGCTGCTGTGTCAACCCGCAACGCCTGCCTAGGCGCCCTCGCGGAGCAGGTGTCGACGCCTGGGCCTGCGTCACCGTAAGCAGAGTCGCAGGCTGGAGCACGACGGTGGCAACCACCCTCACCACGCCGGCTTCCGCCGCCGTCAGCCACATGAGACGGCCTCCGTCGTCCGTCGCGGTCGGGACCTCGCAGTCGTCACCGCTGCACGGTGCTGGGGCCCGCCATACGCTGGTCGCATGCGTCGCGGTCCGCTCTCCGTCGCCCTGGCCGTCGCGCTCGTCGCCGCGGTGACCGGCTGTGGCGGCGACGAGGAGTACGCACCGCTACGGCACCCCTTCCGGGGAGCGACTCTGCTCGTGGACGACGACAGCCCGGCCGCGCACTGGCGGGACGACCACGACGCGCGGTGGCTGGACTCGATCGCCGACACTCCACAGGCCCGCTGGCTGACCGGTCCGGCCGACCTTACCGACCTGCGCCCGTACCTCGAGGCCGCCCGGGCCCGGGGTGCCCTGCCGGTGCTGGTGCTCTATTACGTTCCGAACCGGGACTGCGCCGGGCGGGACGGCGGCGGCGCCGCGGACGCCGAGGCGTACGCCCGGTTCATCGGCCGCACCGTCGCGGTCCTCGGCAGCAGCCGGGCAGCCGTCGTGCTGGAGCCGGACGCGGTGGCCGCCGAGTGCTTCGACGACGCCCGTGGGGTCCTGCTGGCGGACGCCACCCGCCGGCTGGCCGACGCCGGACAGCACGTTTATCTGGACGCGGGACATCCTCGTTGGCGTACCCCGGAGGAGATGGCCGGGCGGCTGCGCCGGTCCGGCGTCGCCCGGGCGGAGGGGTTCGCGGTGAACGTGGCCAACCGGCAGTCGACCGCGGACAGTCACCGGTGGGGGTTGCGCCTGTCGGAGCTGGTCGGCGACCGGGAGATGCTCATCGACACCTCCCGTGACGGCCTACCCGCGCCTCCCGACGACCAATGGTGCAACCCGCCCCGGCAGGCCCTCGGTCAGCCACCGACCACGCGGCCCGGGCTGGCCCGGGTGGCGGCACTGCTCTGGATCAAGAATCCGGGCGAGTCGGACGGGCCGTGCGGCCGGGGCGAGCCGGTGGCGGGGGTCTTCTGGCCGGCGCAGGCCCGCACCCTGATCGCGAACTCGCCGTGGCTGCCGCCCGCCGCCCGTCGGACGGCGGCTGGCGCCACCGTGCCGGTCAGCTGACCGGCTGCGCGTGCCCGGCTTGAAAGACAAGCCCTTGGGGTACAAGAGCCGGATGCCAGAAGTGGGGGATCTCGTCGGCGGCCGCTATCGGCTGACCGATCGGATCGCCGCCGGCGGCATGGGTGAGGTGTGGCGCGCCGTCGATCAGACGCTGAAGCGCACCGTGGCCGTCAAGCTGCTGCACCCCCGAGCCATGACAGAGGCGAGTGCCCGTGAGCGTTTCCGGCGAGAGGCGCGGGCAATGGCGGCGCTACGCCACCCCGGTGTCGCGGAGGTCTATGACTACGGCGAAGCCGCCCTGCCTGGCGCATCCGGTCTCGCCTACATCGTCATGGCGTATGTGCAGGGTAAGCCGTTGTCGGAGCGGATCGCTGAGGCCGGTCGGCTCAGCACCGCCGAGACACTGTCGATCGTCGCGCAGACCGCCCGCGCCCTGCAGGCTGCTCACGATGTCAACGTGGTCCATCGTGACGTCAAGCCGAGCAACCTCATCATTGAGCCGGATGGGCGCGTTGTCCTCGTCGACTTCGGTATCGCGCTGTCGGCAGGCGCAACAGACTTGACCGCGGCGAACCAGGTTGTCGGCACCGCCCTCTACATGGCGCCGGAGCAACTGTCCAAGAACGGCGTAAGCCCGGCGGTGGACATCTACGCACTCGGCGCCGTGGCGTACCACTGCCTCGCCGGTGAACCCCCGTTTCCCGGTGACCACCCGGTCGCGGTGGCGCTGCGGCGCCTTGAGGAGGAGCCGCCCCCGCTGCCCCATGATGTCCCGCCGGCCGCCCGCGACCTGGTCGCCACCGCCATGGCCAGGGACGCTGATCAGCGAATTCCGACCGCTGCGGCCATGGCCGTCACCGCAGAGGCCATCGCTGCGTCCGCCGCCGAGCGCACGGGTCCGGTGCTCGCGGCGCCGGCCGTCCGGCAAGCTGTCGTACCCCCGTCTCGCCGGTCATCGGAGGTCCCTGGGCCGCCTGGGCGAGCATTGGGCCGACGTGCGATCGCCGGCATTGCCCTCGCGCTTCTGGCCACGGCGGCAGCCACCGTGGTGCTCGCCGATCGCGCAGGATGGACGCCTGGTCCCTCCGGGGTGCCAACGCCCTCCGTTGTCCGGTCAAATCCGGGTTCCGTGGGCGGCGAACCTCCGCACAGTCCGGCAACAGGGCGAGGCACATCCGCTAACCCCGACCTGACCACGCCCGCTACCCGAGCGTCCGAACCTGCGCCCGGGGGCCCCTCACCGTCACGCAACAACCGGCCCGATGCGACTGCCCCGGCGACGTCACGGGCCCCTTCCAGCAAACCGTCGGCGGAACCTACTGGAGGGCCGACCTCGGAGACGGGCACCTCGTCCGCCTCGCCGTTATCGCAGCCAACCACTTGATCATGCCGCTGCCCTGCCTCGCGGCCCATCCTGGTCAGCGTCGGCCCGGAGCTGAGTTTCCTGGACGGGTCCGGGACGGTGTCCGTCCCGGACCGCGCCAGGAGCCGATCGGCAGCCTCGGTGCTGGGCTCAGGTGGTCAGGTAGAGCCACACGGTTCCGACGGATCCCGCACCGTTCGGCACCGCGAGGTCGTCCTTGCCGTCCCCGTTGAAGTCGGCGCTGGTGGGGATACCCGGGTCCCCGTCGACGGGCAGTTCCAGTGGCTCCTGGAACGTGCCGTCGCCGTTGCCGAGCAGCACGAACACCACCGACGACACGGCGAAGGCCAGGTCCTGTCGACCGTCGCCGTCGAAATCTCCGCTGGTCGACGTCTCCGCCCAGCGCACCGGCACGGTACGTAGGTCGTCGAAGGTACCGTCGCCGTTACCGACCATCAGCCAGGCGCTGTCGGAGAAGCTGTCGGTGCGAGCGACGACGATGTCGGGGATGCCGTCGGAGGTGAAGTCGTCGACCACCACGTTGCTGGTCGAGTTGATCACGTCGATGCGCTGCACCGGGTCGAAGGTCCCGCCAGCCCTGCCGAGCGAGATCAGCACGTCGCTCGAGAACGGTGCGGTGGCGACGAGATCGGCTACGCCGTCGCGATTGAGGTCGGCGGTCCGCAGGTCGGCGAGGGAACCGTACGCGGCATCGAGGATCTGGCCGGGTACGAAGTCGCCGCGGCCGTTGCCTGACAGCACGTGGATCTGTGACCGGCTGGAGAGGGTGACGGCCAGGTCGGTGTCGCCGTCGCCGTCGAAGTCTTCGGCGACGATTCCCCATGGTCCGCTGGACCCGCCCAGGTCGAGGTGCTGAGTTGTCTTGAACCGGCCGTCACCTCGGCCGATCGCGATGGAGAGGCTGTGGCCGTTGGTGCCCTCGCCGTTGTTGGCGGTGACCAGATCGGGGCGGCGGTCGCCGTTGATGTCGGCGACTGCGACGGTGAGCGGACGGCTCCCGGTACTGACCTCCGGCATCGACCGCAACTCACCTTCACCGGTGCTGATCAGAATCGACACGGTGTTACCGAGTTGGTTGACGACCGCCATGTCTTGCCTGCCGTCGCGATTGAGATCGCCGACGGCGATGGAGAACGGCGAATAGCCGGCCGGATAGTCGATTCGCGGTCCGAAACTGGCGGTCGCCGCCGAGGCGGCCGGCGGGACCACTGCGACGGCCAACGCGGTGACCAGCAGCGGCATACCGATGGTACGGATACGCATAGGGACCCTCTCTTCGGGTGGCGATGCGCGCGCATCGATGGCCCCCGAAGTCTTGCCGGCCGAGGGTTAAGAGATCCCTAAGCATGTGCTAAACGGACAAGGTCAGCTGAGCGGCTGTGGCTGGGGCGTTGCGACCTCCCCGGTGCGGCGTAGCTTCTGCCATTTGAGGCGTCCTCCGCTGAGCGCCGTGATGGTGGAGTGCAGCAGCACCAGGTACATGACCTGCCGATAGAGGAACTGTTGTAGTGGTAGGGCCCACAGCGGACGGAGCGGCTCGCGGTCGAGGCGGAACGCCAGGATCGCGGTGATGACCTGGGCGGCCATGACGCCCAGCCAGGCGAAGACTGTCTCGTACCGGTTGAGGAAGAACAGGCCGTACACGGCGAAGATGTCCACGACCGGGGCGAGCAGTGGCAGTAGCACCGAGAAGAGGGCGATGAACGGCAGCCCGCGCCGACCGAACCGGCCGGACGGCCCGGTGTCGGCGAGGGCTCGGCGGTGTCGCCAGAGTGCCTGCATGGTGCCGTAGCTCCAGCGGTAGCGCTGGCGCCACAGGTCCGGCAGCCTGCTGGGTGCCTCGGTGCGGGCGATTGCCCCCTCTTCGTAAACCACCCGCCAGCCGGCCCGGTGGATGCCCATGGTCAGGTCGGTGTCTTCGGCCAACGTGGCGCGGCTGAGACCGCCCGCGGCGAGGACGGCCTCTCGCCGGAACGCGCCCAGAGCGCCGGGGACGGTCGGCATGCAGTGCAGGGTGTCGTAAAGCCGCCGGTCGAGGCTGAAGCCGATGACGTACTCGATGTGCTGCCAGCGGCCGAGAAGCCGCCGCCGGTTGCCGACCTTGACGTTGCCGGCCACAGCGCCGACGCGCGGGTCAGCGAAGGGCTGCACCAGGCGGTGGATCGCGTCCGGCTCCACGACGGTGTCGGCGTCGACCATGACAAGCAGGTCGTTGCGGGCCAGCGCCACTCCGGCGTTGAGGGCTGCGGCCTTGCCGCCGCCAGGGACGCGCGCCACTCGCACGTTCGGCAGTCCCAGCCCCTCCACCTGCCTCGCGGTGTCGTCGTCGGACTCGTCGTCGACGACCAACACTTCGATCTCGGGATGGGTGCCGGTGGCCAGGGAGCGGACCGCCGCCGCGATCGTGGTCCGCTCGTTGTAGGCCGGCACGATGATCGTGACCGGGTCGTTGACCTCTCCACCCCAGGACCAGGTGGGCGCCCGGCGGTGGCGGGCGTGCCTGAGCGCATACCCGAACAGCAGCAGTGTGCGAGCCAGGGTGAGCAGGCCGACCACGATGAGGATCAGCCACAGCAGGTAGACGGTTGCGTCGGCGATGTGTACTCCCCACACCAGCAGCGCGCCACGAGCCTTGTCGACGGTGTCCAGCTGGGCGGCGTCGGCGGGCGACCAGTTCAGCCCCTGCGAGATGGTGGTGAACCGGTAGCCGCGCGCCTGCATCTGTGGGATGAAGCGGTCCAGGGCGGCGATGGTCTGCGACCGGTCGCCGCCGCTGTCGTGCATGAGGACGACCGCGCCCCGGTTCCCCTTCGGCGTGGCGTTGCGGATGATCGTGTCCGGGCCGGGACGTGCCCAGTCCTCGCTGTCGGTGTCGTTGAACACCGACACGTACCCCCACCGACCGGTTTCCTGCACCACCCGCCAGTTGGCGTCGTCCAGCGAGTCGACGCCGCTGGAGTACGGCAGCCGGGCGAGGACGGTGGTGACACCGGTGGTGTATGCGACAGCGGCCTGAGTTTGCGAATATTCCAGCTTTCGCCGCCAGGGCGGCAGGTCGGTCATCTCGGGGTGGGTGAAAGTGTGGATGCCCAGCTCGTGACCCTCGCGGGTCATCCGCTTCGCCAACTCCGGGTACCGGCTGACCTGGGAGCCGATGACGAAGAAGGTTGCCGGCACATGGTGCCGGCTCAGCACGTCCAGCACCTTGGGTGTCCACCGCGGATCCGGCCCGTCGTCGAAGGTCAACGCGATCGTCCGCGCCGGCATCCGGCGGGCGGCCAGCTGGCCGTTGCGTGGATCGACGACCGTGCCGCCGTCGCGCACCGCCGCTGGCACCGCGTTCGTTCTGGCCGGACCGCCGGCCCTGTGGTCCGGCGTGAAACGGGCGTTCGCGTACGCGCCGATGGCGAGCAGATTGAGCAGGATGAACGTCGCCACGGCCGCCAGCATCCACCGGCGGCGATTGCGCCGACGCTGTCGCCGCTCTCCCGGGGTCAGGGCGGATCGGCGCGGCGACGCCACGTCGTCGCTGCCCGCCACCTGCTGGTGCCCACGCCAGATGCCCATCAGAACGGAGACCCGAACACATCCAGACCCTGTATCACCCAGAACGCGAGAATCAGCATCAGGGCGAGCACGACCAGGGCGTACGCGATCATTCGCAGCCGGCGACCGCGACGTCCCGAGCCGTCCACGAAGATCGCGGCCGTCACATCCGGCGACTGCAGGATCTCAGTGGCAGGGTCAACAGGTTCAGCGGTAGCGGCTGGCTTCACCCGCGCGACGGCACGAGGGCTGGAGGTGGCGACCCCGCGCGCATCGATACGACGGTTGCTCGGAACCCTGGCAGTCGCGCGTCCCAGCACGGACGGGCGGATCGGCCGCGCTCGTCCGACGTGGCGCTTGTTCGACTTCTCCACGGTGGAGACAAGTACCCCTGCGCGTTGGTCAAGTACCGCTGACCTGGGAGATCATCCTCTCCATGGGTCGGTGCACGGCGGGGTTTGCGGTGTTGTGGACGCGGTGAAGGCCGCCGGGAAGCGTCCGGCGGCCTACACCCCTGCGTGGTAGCGCAGCCAGCCGCCTAGGTTGACGATGGGCGGGGGCAGAGGCAGAACGGGTGTCCTGCTGGGTCGGCCAGGACGCGGAAGCGCGCCAGATCTGGTTGCCCGGCCAACCTCGTCGCGCCCAGTGCGACGATCGCCCGCTCTGCCTCCTCCAGCTCGTCGGCGCGCAGGTGCAGGTGGAACTGCATGGACGAGGCGGGGTCGGGCCAGGCTGGCGGTTGGTGGCCCGGCGCCAACTGGAAGGACAGGTGCAGTGGCGCGTCCTCACTCGGCCCGATGGAGTACCAGTCCGGGGAGGCGTACACGATTGGCCAGCCGGTGACCGCGCTGTAGAAGGCCGCCAGGGCGGCCGGGTCGGGGCATTCCAGGGCGATGCCGCTGAGTTGGGCGATGCCTGTCACCCGGCAAGCCTAGGCGACGCTGCCGAAACTGGGGTGAGTCGAACCGAGAGGACCGAGCCCGGGACGCGCGTCCCTGACCCCTTACGAGCCCGCGTGGGACCGGGTCTCGGGAAGCCGGAAGCAGCGGGACCGCGCGCCGGCACCAGTTGACGGCAGCCGACAGCTTGAGTCCGCACCCCCCGGCGGGGGTCAGAGCTACGCCTCGGCCCAACCGGCCTCAACGGTCGGGGTCGAAGGCGCCGTCGAATTCGAAGACCGGGTTGGGAACATCGCGGCCGTGGGTGTCGGTGAGGGTGGCCTGGCCGACGAGTTTCGACGGCCCCCCGGCGACATAGGTGGCGTCGGCCTTGACCTGCACCTCGAACTTGCCGTCCTGTGGTTGCCCGTGGTCGTCGGTGAAGTGAATCATGCAGACCCAGTCGGGACCGGGGCCGACGTCGGGGACCTTGGGACCGCCCCGGTCGCACGAAGTGGAGGGGTCGATGCTTCCGACGGTGACGCTGTCCTCGCCGAGTAATTCGTCCCGCTGGACGTAGAGGTTGGCGAAGGCGGGCCCGATGGCCCGTTCGAGGCGCGCCTTGGTGACGTCGGGCTGGCCGCATCCGGCCAGTGCCCCTGAGGCGGCGACGGCGAGGCCGATGGCCAGCGCGATGGTGCGGGTACGGGTCATGTCAGCCTCCGGTGATGTCGCGGCGACGCAGGTAGAGGTAGGCGAGCGTCAGGCAGGCGATGAGCCACCCGGCGCTGACGGCGACGCCCGTGACGATCGGTGCGTGGAAGGGCTGCGCGGTGAGCATGCCGTGCCAGGTTTCGAACGGTGTGGTGAGCAGCAGCCGGCGGCCCTTGTTCAGTCCGCCGAGGCTGCTGAGCAGTTGCATGATCATCCCGAGGACGACCGGCGTGGCGACGCCGATGGTGGGGTTGCGGGTGGTCACCGATAGCAGGATCGCCAGGGCGGTGAACCCGAGGACCGGTGCGACAGCGGTGGCCCAGCTGGCGATGACCAGCGGTAGGGCGTGGCCGGCGGAGATGAGTTGGCCGCTGAGCCCGGGCAGGGGTTGGGTGCCGACGACGAGCAGGCTGGTGGTGATGGCGCTGGCCGCGAGCAGCACCAGCACGAGGAGGTTGAAGCAGATCGCGGTGAGCGTCTTGGCCCAGAAGACCTGGGAGCGGCTGACCGAGCGGGTGAGGATGGTCTTCCAGGTGCCGTGCTGGTCCTCGTTGGCGAAGATGTCGCCGGCGACGAGTGCGGCGAGCAGGGGCAGCACCCATTGGTGGGCGAAGGCGAGCACGAACAGCGGTACGGCGTAGCCGCTGGTGTGGATGTGCCGGCCGTAGATGGTGTCCTTGGGCGGGAGCTGGGTGTTGAAGATCAGCACGACCGCGATCGGGACGACGATCGCGCCGATGAGCAGGGCGCGGCTGCGGGCCTGAGCAGCCAGCTTGGATACCTCCCAGCGCACCACCGTGGCGATGCCGGGCCGGCGACGCGTGGTGGGGGTGCCGACGGGTGCGGCGGTGGTGGTCATCGTCGGGCTCCTTCGGGCGTGCCGAGGTCGGCGGTCGCTCCGGAGGCGGATTCGGTGAGCATGAAGAACAGCGCCTCCAGTGGCGTCTCGTCGCGGGCGAGGCCGCGCAGCGCGATGCCGGTGTCGACGATGTCGGCGACCAGCGCGTCGACATCCTTCTGGGGTGCACGGACATTCAGCCCGCCGTCGGCGGTGCTGACCTCCAGCCCGCGGGCCCGGGCCAGCTCGGCGGCCTGGTCGTCGTCCGTGGTGGTGATTCGGTGCGCCTGCTCGGGCGCCAGCTCCCGCAGGGCGGCGATGGAGCCGTGGTGCACCACCGAGCCGGACTTCATGATGGTCACGTTGTCGCAGATCTGCTCGACCTCGGCCATGTCGTGGCTGGAGAGCAGGACGGTGAGGCCGGTGTCGGCGAGACGCCGGACCAGGGCGCGCATGTCCCGGATGCCGGCGGGATCGAGGCCGTTGGCCGGCTCGTCCAGGACGAGCAGCTGGGGGTCTCGCAGCAGGGCGGAGGCGACGCCGAGGCGCTGCCGCATGCCGAAGGAGTAGCCGCGAACCTTGTCGTGCTGCCGGGCGGTCAGCCCGACGACGTCCAGCACCTCGTCGATGCGATCGGCTGCGTCGCCCCCGTCGAGGCCGGCGAGCAGACGCAGGTTCCGCCGACCGGACAGGGCCGGGTAGAACTTCGGGCTCTCGATGAACCCGGCCACCGCAGACAGGGAGTTGACGCCGTGGCGCTGCCAGGAACGCCCGAACACCTCCAACGTGCCGCTGTCCGGGCGGATCAACCCGAACAACATCCGCAGGAAGGTCGTCTTACCGGCCCCGTTGGGCCCCAGCACTCCGTACACCTCGCCTTGGGCGACCTGCACGGTGATGTCGTCGACCGCGGTCAGTGACCCGTAGGTCTTGGTGAGGTGGACGGCGTCGACCGCCAGCACATCGCTCATGGCCCGGACGCTAGAGATCGCACATGAAGCCAGCGTGAAACCGGGCGGGGGTCAGCGCCGTGCACGCCTTCGAATCAGTCGCCATCCGGCGTAGGCGAGCACGGCGACAGCCCCGATGGCGAGCACGTACCACTGGTAGCGGTGCAGATCCGCCACGACGGCGCGGATGTGGTCCCCGGCGACATAGCCGGCGGTCGCCCACACGCCGACCCAGGCGGCGGCGCCGAGGGCGTTGTAGAGGACGAACCGGCGCCACGGCATGCCGGTTGCGCCGGCGATGATGCCGTTGAACTGACGCAGGCCCTCGACGAACCGGGCGACCACCACGATCTTCGGCCCGTGCCGGCTCATCACCGCCTCCAACCCCGCGAACCGCTCCGGCGTCAGGCGCACGTACCGGCCGTAACGCAGAAAGATCCGCCGCCCGCCGGTACGACCGAGCAGGTAGCCGACGCTGTCCCCGATCACCGCGGCCAGGAACGCCGTCATCGTGACGCCAATGATGGCCAGTTCGCCGTGCGCGGCGTATCCGGCGCCGGCGATGATCGCCGTCTCGCCCGGTGCAGGGATGCCCAAGCTTTCCACCCCGACGAGCAGGGCGAGGCCCAGGTAGCCGTACCGCACGACCAGGCTGGTGAGGGCGGCCGTCACAGCCTTGCCGCGGCGGCTTCGTCGGCCACCCCGCCGCCGGACCGCAACAGGGGTCGCAGTCGGGTCTGGTCCAGCCGGTCCAGGCCGGCGCCGATCGGGCGGCGGGCGATCAGGTAGCCGAGGAGGGTCACGCCGGCGCCGACCCCGAAGCCGGCCAGCACGTCGGCCGGGTAGTGGGCGCCGATGTAGATCCGGGCGAACCCCATCACCGCGGCGGCGGCCACGGCCAGCAGGCCGAGCCGCCAGCTGACCAGCAGCAGGCCGGCCGCGACGGCGCCGGCCATGGTGGCGTGATCCGAGGGGAAGGACGGGTCCCCGCTCCGGTCGGCAAGCACCAGGATGCCGGGCAGCGCCGTGTAGGGGCGGGGCTCGTGCACGGCGGCCACGATCAGCTGGTTTCCCGCCACCGCGAGCAGCATGCCGACCGGCGCCCACACCGCGGCCGGCAGCCCGGTGCCGCGCTGCCGGGCGGTCCACCAGCCGGCCAGCAGCAGGGCGGCGAAGAGTGCCACGCCGTACTTCGCGTAGTCGACCAGCGGGGCGTGCAACCATGGCGTCGCCCGGGCCAGGTCGTTGATCTCCAGGAAGAGCCGGGTGTTCATGCTGTCCCCTCCGCCGTGCCGGTTTGAGATGCCGACGGTAGGCAGCGGGACATGAAGGCCAGATGAAGATCATCGACTGTGTGCTGAACTGGTGACCGAGGGCAGCCGACGGCAGGAGGCGGGGTGCGGGTCCTGGTGGTGGAGGACGAGCGGCGGCTTGCCGGCCTGCTCGCCCAGGGGCTGCGCGAAGCCGGACACGCCGTCGACATCCGGCACAACGGCTCCGAGGGGCTGCTCGCCGCCGCCACCGGCCTGTATGACGCGGTGGTGCTCGATGTCATGCTGCCCGGCCTGGACGGCACGGCGGTCTGCCGGACCCTGCGTCAGCAGGGCAACCAGGTGCCGGTGCTGATGCTCACCGCCCGCGGCGAGGTCCCCGACCGGGTCGCCGGCCTGGACGCGGGCGCGGATGACTACCTGGCCAAGCCGTTCTCCTTCGATGAACTCCTCGCCCGGCTGCGCGCGCTGCACCGCCGCTCCGCCGGCCCTCCGCCGGCCGAGGTCCGCGCCGGGGACCTGCTACTCGACCCCGCCCGGCGGCGGGTGTTCCGCGGCGACACCGAGATCGACCTGTCCGCGCGGGAGTTCGACATCCTCGCGCTGCTGATGGCCCGGGCCGGGCAGTGCCTGACCCGATACCAGATTCTCGACGAGGTGTGGGACGGCGAAACGGACATCCGCTCCAACGTCATCGACGTTCACATCGCCACTCTCCGCGGCAAGGTCGACAAGCCGTTCGGCCGGCATGCCATCGAGACCCTGCGCGGCGTCGGCTACCGGCTCCGCCCCGACGGCGGCTGACATGCCACTCCGACCCCGGTCCTGGGCTACTCGGTGGAGCCGACTGCCGCTGCGCGTCCGGCTGGTCGCCGGATTCGCCGCCGCCATGCTCGTGGTCCTCACCGGCGCGGGCGGGTTCGTCTACCTGCGGGTGCGCTACGCCCTCGACCTGCGGCTCGACCAGGACCTGGCCACCCAATCGGCGCAACTGACCGACGCGGCCCGCGCCGGCAGGCCGCTGCCGACCGTCGCCCGTACCGGAGCGGGGGAGTACTGGCAGCTCCTCGACGCCACCAACCAGGTGCTCGCCACCAGCCCGGGCCTGCCCGCCGGGTCCCTGCTCACCCCCGCCCAGCTCGAGCAGTCCCTTCGCCAGCCGGTACGAGCCGACCGGGGCAGCCTGCTGCCCATCAGCGCCCGCCCCCTGCGTTTGTACGCCACCCCCGTGCGGGCCGGCACCATGCCGGCGGCGGGGGAGCCCGCCGTCACGGTCGCCGCGGTCCGTCGCGACCAACGCGACGAAGCGCTGCGCGAGCTCATCGGCCAGCTCGCCCTGGCCAACCTCGCCGCTCTCGCCGTCGCCTCCCTGGTCGGCTACCGGCTCGCCCGAGCCGCACTTGCCCCCGTCGAGCGCTACCGCAGCGAAGCCGCCCGGATCGCCGCCGGAGCCACCGGGGTACGCCTCGCCGTCCCGGCCACCGACGACGAGGTGGCCCGCCTCGGCCGCACTCTCAATGACATGCTCACCGCGCTGGAAACGGCGTTGGAGCGGGAACGCCAGTTCATCAATGACGCCAGCCACGAACTGCGCACGCCACTGACCCTGCTCGCCACCGAACTGGAGTTGGCCCTGCGCCGCCCACGCACGGCCGCCGAACTGGAACAGACCGTACGCAGCGCCGCCGCCGACACCGCCGACCTCATCGCCCTCGCCGACGCCCTGCTCACCGTCGGCGCCCAACCCGCCCAGGACGACAATGCACCCGCCGTCGACGTCACCGTCCTGCTCGCCAACCTGGTCCAGCGCTACCGGACCAGCGCCGGCCTCGACCCCGACGTACTGCGGTGCTACACCGAGCCGGACCTGACCACTCACGGGGATGCCACGCGCCTGAGCCGGGTCGTCACCAACCTGCTCGACAACGCCATCCGCTACGGCGCCCCTCCGATCACCGTCAGCGCCACCCAGGTCGACGGCCTGATCCGGATCATGGTCCACGACACCGGCACGGGCATCGATCCGGCCTTTCTGCCCCACGCTGCCGAGCGCTTCCGCCGTGCCGACACCGCCCGCACCTCGCCCGGTGCCGGCCTCGGCCTGGCCATCGTCGAGGCGATCGTCCGCGCCCACCACGGCGAACTGCGCATCTGCTCCGCCGGCGCCCACCACCGAATCGATGCCCGCGTTGACGTGCCATGCGAGCACCCCGCCGGCGGCACCACGGTCACCGTAATGCTGTCCGGACCCTCCTCCTAGACCGACCGCTGCCCCTGTCTCAAGAACGACGAGTGCACGGATCTGCGGTGAATCGACATCGAGCTGGCTGCCGAGCGCGGAGCGCAGTAGGCGGCCACCGCGCCGGATGGTCCATCCCCTGACTCCATGATCCACTCCGCGGCGACGGTGCCCGTCCCGTACGTGACCAGGACGGGCACCGTCGCCGTTACCGAGGCGGGTCGCTCAGGCGCCCGAGCCCCGGATGGTGACGTCGTGGCTGGTGTAGGCGTATGCGTAGGTCGCGTCGCCGTCGAAGCGGATGTGGTAGGTGTACTGGCCGCCCACCGGGGGCGTGTCGGTGATGGTGAACGAGCCGTCAGGGGCGAGCGGCACCAGCGGCAGGTCGGCCCCGACGGAACCGCTCTTGTTGGTGTAGACCCGGTACACCACGATCGATCCGGAGGCCGGCGTGGGCACGTTGCCGGCGGTACTCATCTGACCGGTGAGCGTGAGCGGCTTCTTGGCGCTCCCTGTTGTCGGGCCGGTCACGATCAGCGAGGTGGGGTGCTGGGCGACGTCGACCGCGGTCGTGGTCTTCGACCAGCGGAAGGCGGGGCTACCGTCCCAGATGGCGGTGTAGGTGACGCGGCCGCCGACCGGCGGGGTGTCGGTGGCGGTGAAGGTGCCGTCCTCGGCGGTGGTCACGCCGGGCAGGGTGGCGGTGGTGCCGTCGGGCAGCGTGCGGGTGATCTCGATCGGCTGTGCGCCCGGCGCGGAGCCGTCGGGGAAGGCGAGCCGGCCGGCCATGGTGAACGGGTCCAGCGCGGTCGCCGCGGTGGTGGCCGACAGGCTCAGCGTGGACGCCGCCAGGAAGGCGCCCTCCACGCGCCACAGGTAGTACCGGTTGTACGGCCAGTCGTTCAGCAGGGCGTAGAGGTCGTCGCCCAGCACGGAGAGGCTGCCGGTGACCAGGTCGCCCTTGTAGGTCATCTGGGCCTGCAAGGTCTTCGCCCCCGTGGCGGCGTCGTACACCCCGGCGTAGGGGCCGTAGTTCGAGCCGTAGAAGGCGGTGGCGACGTGTGCGCCGTTCGGGCTGAGCGCGATCGCGCCCGGTGAGCCCGGGTAATCGGCCTTCGAGCCGTAGCTGCGGACCTTGGTCAGGGTCCTGGTATCCCAGACGTCGAAGCCGGAGGTGGCGAAGACCGAGATGGCCTCGGTGCCGTCGGGCGTGATGGTGAGGTCGGTCAGGTTGGACAGGTCGTTGTCGGCGCCGTCGATGACGCCCCGCAGCGTCGCCGGGGTGGTGCTGACGTCGTACACCCGGGGGCTGGCGGGGTTGATCCCCGCCTCGGCGGTGAAGACCGTGTTGCCGGCGCCGGCCACCAGGGGCGCGCCGTACATCCGGGTGGCGACCTGGACGGGCGTGGGCGCCGCCGTGGACAGGTCGAGGCCGAGGACGCCGCCGACAAAGTCGTTCTTGATGCCGTAGCCCACCCAGAGCTGGTCGCCGTCGAGAGACAGGTTCGCCGGCGACGGGTACCCGGCCAGGTTGATCCGTCGGACGACGGTGAGGTTGGCCGCGTCGATCTCGGCGATCTCGTTCGAGCCGGAGAGCGCCGCGTAGACCCGGCTGCCGTCGGGCGTGACGGCCAGGCCGGTCGGGCTGGCCAGGCCGGTGATGCTGCCGGTGAGCGCGCCGTGGGCGTCGGCGACCACGATCCGGTCGTTCGCGGAGACGAAGACCCGGCCGCCGGCCGCGGCCGTGTCGACGACGCCGGTGACGCCTTGGATCAGGGTGGCGGTGTCCCTGGCGGCGGCGGGTGCGGTGGCGGCGACGAGGCCGGCTGCTGCGGCCATCGTCGATGCCAGGACTGAGCCGATCACTGTGCGGAATCGCACGTGCGGTCCCCTTTCGGTGGTAACCCCGTGATGCCGCGGCGGCCGGCGGAGCCGGTGCCGGGCTTCGCGACAAGATCGTCGCGTCATCGGATTAGGCGGCCGTCCAGCCAGCACCGTTACACAATGGATCAAAATATCCGTCAATGAGTGACACTCGCTTGCTGGACCGCCAGGTGCCAGGGTCGGCAGGACGAGACGTCCGGGTCGACAAAGGCGGTCTGTCGGACCTGGTACCTAACGTCGTCGTCATGGACATTCGGGATCGCGTCGCGATTGTCACCGGCGCCGGGGCCGGCACCGGTCGAGTGATCGCGGAACACCTGGCTGGGTTCGGCGCGGTCGTCGTGGCAACCGACGTCGATAAGGAGTCGGCCATGACGGTCAGTGACGGCATACGCAAGAACGGGGGTCGAAGCAGCTTCGTCGCCGCAGATCTCCTCGACGATGCCGGCCTCGACGCCATCGTGTTGTGCGCCCAGCGGCTGTCCGGCCCGCACATCCTGGTCAACAACGCGGGCGGCTGGGGTAACGCCGAGCAGGCGTTTCCCGATGCCACGCCTGATCAATGGCGGGCAGTACTCGAGCTGAACCTCGGTGCCCCGATGGCGCTTACGCAGCGCTGTCTGCCGCCGATGGCACGGCTCGGAGGTGGGGCCGTGGTCAACATCGCCTCCAGCGCCGGCCGCGGCGGTGGTCCGTACGCTTCACCGGAGTACGGCGCAGCCAAGGCCGGCCTGATCCGATTCACCACCTCACTCGCCGACCTGCCGACCACGCACAACGTGCGCGTCAACTGTGTGGTCCCGAATTGGATCGGCCTGGACCGCGCGTACGCCCAACTGGCCGCCATGACGGCAGCCCAGAGGGCCGAGGCCCCGCCGCTGATCCCGCCCGAGGACGTCGCTGCCGCGGTGACCGACTTCATGGTCGACGAATCGCTGACCGGCCGGGTCGCCATCCTGGAAGGCGGACAGCCTCGAACTCTCCTCGACGTGTCCTGACCGCGACACGCTCGCCGGAGAGAGTTCTGGCCGGGCTCAGAGCCAGGGTGGTGGACCCTCGAAGGCGAAAGTGTGCACGTCGAACAGTACGGCCGCTTCCACGCCCAGCGCCGGCCCGCCCTGGCGGGCGGCCCAGGTGAGGAACGGCCCGGGTTCGGGGCCGGCCACGCCCAGGCCCTTGGTGTACTCAGCGTGCGCGGCCAGCGAGGCGATCCCGCGTCGTAAGGGCTCACCGGTGACGTCGACGCCGTGGGTGGGTCGCTCGGCGCCGGCGAAGCAGACGTAGCGCACGCCGGCCCAGGGTGACAGCCCCTCGTCCACCAGTTCTGGGAAGATCCACCGGTTGCCCGCGTCGCGGCCGGAGTCCAGTGTGGCCAGTCCCACCGCCCGGTGGTCGGCCTGGTTGGTCATACCGCCCACCATGCGGATGGTGAAGGCGCCCGAGACGATGACGTCGGGCCGGTGTCGGCGGATTGCCCGCACGATGTCGCGGCGCAGGTCTGGGCCGTACTCGACGACGCCGTCGCGGTGGTCGAGGAACTCCACGACGTCCACGCCGACCTCCCGGGCCGCGGCGCGCTGCTCCTCCTCGCGCAACGGCCCGACCTGGTCCGGGTGCATGGCGTCGATCCCGGCCTCGCCCCGGGTAGCCAGCAGATAGGTGACCTGCTTGCCCTGTGCGGTCCAGCGGGCAATCGCCGAGGCCGCGCCGTACTCGATGTCGTCCGGGTGTGCGGCCACCGCAAGGCACCGCTCCCAGTCCTCCGGCAACGCCCGTAGACGCTCATCCACGGTTCACACCGTAGCCGCCTCTCCGCCGATCCGGCACCGCCGTGTCGGCAACACCGACATCCTTCGAGCAGCCGATAATGGGCGGGTGGATCCCGGTCGGCTCCACCCGCAGGCGCGGGCGGCGATGCAAGTCCAGCAGCGCGTTCCACTCACCCGGGCGACGCTGCCGGCAGCACGGCTCAGCATGGTCCAGGCGACTCCCGCCGAGGTGGGCAGCGCACCGGCGATCCGGTCCGTGGTGACCGTCGACGCCGGCGGCGTGCCCGCCCGCCTCTACCGCGACGGCGATCACGACGCGATGCCGGTAGTGCTCTATGCGCACGGTGGGGGCTGGGTGATGGGCGGCGTCGACACCCACGACGGGCTGTGCCGGCACCTGGCGGCCGCGTCCGGCTGGGCCGTGCTCTCCGTGGACTACCGGCTCGCCCCCGAGCATCCGTACCCGGCCGCGGTGGACGACATGGCGTGCGCGCTCACCTGGCTGCGCGGGTCCGGGGCGGCTCGGCACGGCCTCGACCCGGGTCGGATCGCGGTGGCCGGTGACTCTTCGGGAGGGCACCTTGCGGCGGTGACGGCTCGGCGTGCCCGGGATGCGGGGATCCGGCTCGCGGGACAGATCCTCATCTGCCCGGTCATCGACCCGGCGGCCGACTATCCGGCCCTGGACGAGTACGGCCTGGACCGGGAGGAGATGCGGTTCTTCTGGGACGCGTTCGCCCCACCCGGCGTGGACCGTACCCAGCCGGATCTGGACCCACTGCGGGCCGACCTCACCGGCCTGCCCCCCGCCGTGGTCATCACCGCCGAACTCGACCTCCTGTCCGCCGAGGGGGAACAGTACGCGGCCGGGCTGCTGGCGGCCGGCGTTCCCGTTACCGCAGCCCGGTACCAGGGGCTCATTCACAACTTC
Source organism: Micromonospora sp. NBRC 110009 (assembly GCF_030518795.1). Classification (NCBI taxonomy): domain Bacteria; kingdom Bacillati; phylum Actinomycetota; class Actinomycetes; order Micromonosporales; family Micromonosporaceae; genus Micromonospora; species Micromonospora soli. Next base: position 4,852,487 of record NZ_CP130427.1, read on the forward strand.
CCGCGGAAGCTGGCCCTGTTCGACGCCGCCCACGTCGCCCTGGCCCAGTTGGCCGCCGTGCTGCACCGCTGGCGACAGGGCCAGTAGGGCCAGGCGGGTGGAGCAGTTGGCGAGCGTGTCCTGAGCGGCTGCTGTTTCTGCAGACGGATGGAGGTCCCGGCCGAGCTTGGCGATCAGGCCTGCGTCGACGGTGTGCGGGTCTAGAATGAAGCAAAACTTGATTCATTCCAGAAGAGTGGACTATGTTCATCACATGACGTCCGACTTCGAGACACGGTTACGTGCGGTCTCGTTGCGCGTGACCCGGCCCCGGTTGGCGGTGCTCGCAGCGCTGCGCGACCACCCGCACGTCGACACCGACACGGTGATCGCCCTGGTCCGGGCGGATCATCCCAGGATCTCCCACCAGGCGGTGTACGACGTGCTGCGTGCGCTCACCGACGCCGGTCTGGTGCGGCGGATCCAGCCTGCCCGGGCGACCGCCCGCTACGAGTCGCGGGTGGGGGACAACCACCACCACGTCGTGTGCCGCTCCTGCGGTGCGATCGCCGACGTCGACTGCGCTGTCGGCCATGCTCCCTGTCTCACCGCCTCAGATGATCACGGGTTCGTGGTCGACGAGGCGGAGGTCGTCTACTGGGGCACCTGCCCCGACTGCGCGACCGACCGCATCTCCCAGTGAACCGCCAGTTCGGAAGGAAGCAGATGAGCGACACTCAGGACAACGCGCCCGTCAGCGCGCAGGGCGTAGACCAGAAGGCGGCGGCCGGCTGCCCGGTCGCGCACGACTCCGTGACCGCGCACGGCAGCGAGAGCGAGAACCCGGCGATCGACTCGCCGACTTCGAAGATCGGCGGTCGTCCGCGCACCAACCGCGACTGGTGGCCCAACCAGCTCGACCTGTCGGTGCTGCACGCCCAGTCGCCCAAGGGCAACCCGCTGGGGGAGAGCTTCAGCTACGCCAAGGAGTTCGCCAAGCTCGACGTCGAGGCGCTCAAGCAGGACATCATCCAGGTCCTCACGACCTCGCAGGACTGGTGGCCGGCCGACTTCGGCCACTACGGCGGCCTGATGATCCGGATGAGCTGGCACGCCGCGGGCACGTACCGGATCAACGACGGTCGCGGCGGGGCCGGCGACGGTGCTCAGCGGTTCGCCCCGCTCAACAGCTGGCCGGACAACGCCAACCTCGACAAGGCCCGCCGCCTGCTGTGGCCGGTCAAGCAGAAGTACGGCCAGAAGATCTCGTGGGCCGACCTGCTCGTGCTCGCCGGCAACGTCGCCCTGGAGTCGATGGGCTTCAAGACGTTCGGCTTCGGCTTCGGCCGCGAGGACGTCTGGGAGCCCGAGGAGATCTTCTGGGGGCCGGAGGACACCTGGCTCGGCGACGAGCGCTATGTCTCCGAGAAGGAGATGTCGGTCGGCGTCGGGGCGACCGAAATGGGTCTCATCTACGTCAACCCGGAGGGCCCCCGCGGCAACGCGGACCCGGCTGCGGCGGCGCACTTCATCCGCGAGACCTTCGCCCGGATGGCGATGAACGACGAGGAAACGGTCGCCCTCATCGCCGGTGGCCACACCTTCGGCAAGACCCACGGCGCGGGCGTCGCCGACGACCACGTGGGTCCGGAGCCCGAGGGGGCCCCGCTGGAGGCGCAGGGCCTGGGCTGGCTGAGCACCCACGGCAGCGGCAAGGGCGGGGACACGATCACCAGTGGCCTCGAGGTGACGTGGACCGACCGGCCGACGCAGTGGAGCAACCGCTTCTTCGAGATCCTCTTCGGCTACGAGTGGGAGCTCACCACGAGCCCCGGCGGCGCGAAGCAGTGGGTCGCCAAGGACGCCGAGGCGATCATCCCGGACGCCCACGACCCGTCGAAGAAGCACAAGCCGACGATGCTCACGACCGACCTGTCGCTGCGCGTCGACCCGGCGTACGAGAAGATCTCGCGTCGTTTCCTGGAGAACCCCGACGAGTTCGCGCTGGCGTTCGCCAAGGCCTGGTTCAAGCTGCTGCACCGCGACATGGGCCCGGTCAGCCGCTTCCTCGGGCCCTGGGTGCCGGAGCCCCAGCTGTGGCAGGACCCGGTGCCGGCCGTCGACCACGAGCTCGTGGGTGACGCCGACGTCGCCGCCCTCAAGGCGAAGGTCCTGGAGTCCGGCCTCACGACCGCCCAGCTGGTCTCCACCGCCTGGGCCTCCGCCGCCAGCTTCCGCTCCACGGACAAGCGCGGCGGCGCCAACGGCGCCCGGATCCGTCTCGAGCCGCAGCGCAGCTGGGAGGTCAACCAGCCCGAGCAGCTCGCGAACGTCCTGAACGTCCTCGAGGGCGTTCAGCGGGAGTTCAACGAGGCCGGCGGCGCGAAGATCTCGCTCGCCGACCTGATCGTGCTGGCCGGTTCGGCCGCCGTCGAGAAGGCGGCGCGCGACGCCGGCGTCGAGGTGACCGTGCCGTTCCGGCCGGGCCGCACCGACGCCACTCAGGAGCAGACCGACGTCGAGTCCTTCCGCGTCCTCGAGCCGCGCGCCGACGGGTTCCGCAACTACCTGCGTCCCGGCGAGAAGACCCAGCCGGAGGTGCTGCTCGTCGACCGTGCCTTCATGCTCAACCTGACCGCGCCCGAGACGACCGTCCTCGTCGGCGGCCTGCGCTCCCTCGGGGCCAACGTCGGCGGCACCCGGCACGGCGTTCTCACCGATCGGCCCGGCGTGCTCACCAACGACTTCTTCACCAACCTGCTGTCCCCGGGCACCCGGTGGAAGGCGTCGGAGTCCGAGGAGCACGTGTACGAGATTCGCGACCTGGCCACCGATGAGGTGAAATGGACCGCCACCGCGGTCGACCTCATCTTCGGCTCCAACTCCCAGCTGCGGGCCCTCGCGGAGGTCTACGCCAGCCAGGACGCCCGCGAGAAGTTCGTGGCCGACTTCGTCGCAGCCTGGACCAAGGTGATGGAGCTCGACCGGTTCGACCTCGCCTGACCCGGCTTCAACCGACGAGCCCGGTCGATCCACCAGGATCGGCCGGGCTCGTTCGCCATTGGATGGCGGCGCACGTCCAGGCCGAGAGGCCCGCGCAGCGGCTCGCTCGTCCCGGCGTCGGGCCGGGACGCGAGTCCGGGAAGAGTTTCAGGCCTTGTGATGAGGACGCGACGCGAACTGCTTGCTCAACGGGGAGCGCGGCGGTCCGCCGCGGCGTACGAGGCGGCTGCGGTGAGCGCGGAGACGGCCAGCACCGCGGGCCAGGCGCCGATGCGCTTGGCCAGCGGGTGCGACAGGCCGAAGGCTCCGAGGTAGGTCGCGGCCAGCGCCGCGGTCACGGCCGGGCTCGTCCGCCGGGCCCACTCGCGTCCGGCCAGCACACCGCCCGCCGCGAGGACCAGGCCGCCGAGGGGACGGTTACCGGTCCGGCGGGCGAGCTGCCACCCGCCGATGAGGGAGCCCGCGGTGGTCGCTGCGGTAGGGAGGCCCATTCTGCGACCGTACACTGCTGGTGGATGGCCGGCGTCCGAAGCGCATGCTGATCAGTGATTGGTCGACCGGCCTTCCGGCAGGCAGCTGCGGAAGTCCCAGGGGCCGCCACGGCCGTGCTGCGCGGCCCGCGTTCTTCCCAACCGTCAGGCGGATCCAGGATCGACGGTGGGGGCGTCTCGGATGGCGAGTGCGGCCTGGATGAGCGCGGCGTGGGTCAGCGTCTGAGGGTAGTTGCCCAGGTGGGCGCCGGTCGCCGGGTCCAGCTCTTCGGCGTAGAGGCCGAGTGGGCTGGCGTGGTCGAGCATGCTCTGGAACAGCGCTATGGCCTCGGGGCGCCGCCCGGTGCGGGCGAGGGCCTGGACGAGCCAGAATGAGCAGGGCAGGAACGCCCCTTCGGTGCCGGGGAAGCCGTCCCGTCCGGGCGGGTAGCGGTAAAGGAGCGGACCGCCGGCGGAAAGCTTGTCCCGAATGGCGTCGATGGTGCCCCGCATCCGGGGCGACGCGACGTTCTCCATGTCGAGCAGCGGCAGGACGAGCAGGGCCGCGTCGAGGTCCGGGGAGCCGTAGCCGCGGACGTAGCTGGCCACCGTTGGATCGAAGCCGCGGGTCCGGATCTCGGCGGCAATGGCATCTCGGGCCTGCTCCCAGCGCCGACGTTGGCGGTCCGGCAGTGGGTGAGTGTCGGCGATCCGCAGGGCACGGTCCAGGGCGAGCCAGCCCATCAGCTTGGAATGTACGTGTTGGGCGGGTGCACGGATCTCCCAGATGCCGGCGTCGGGCTCCTGCCAGCACCGGGCGACCACGTCGGCGAAGCCACGCACCGCCCGCCACGTCTCGGCATAGAGGCGCTGCCCCGCCTGCGCGAACGCCCAGGCGGCGTCGATCACCCAGCCATAGCCGTCGAGCTGGTGTTGCCTCGCGGCGCCGTTGCCGATCCGTACCGGGACGCTGTCGAGATAGCCGGGCCAGCCGGGCAGGTCCCGTTCGGCTGGTACGTGGCGGCCGTGCACGGTGAACAGTGCCGGCAGGCGTGGCCGCTGCAGTCGGCTGGCGTACAGCAGCCACGCGAGGAAACCGTGGGCCTCGTCGGGTTTGCCGACGCTGAGGAAGGCACTGACGGCGATGCTGGCGTCACGGGGCCAGACATAGCGGTAGTCCCAGTTGCGTACCCCGCCGGGATCCTCGGGCAATGACGTCGTGGGTGCCGCCACCGGAGCCCCCGAGGGCGAGTAGGTCAACAGTCGCAGGGTCAGCAGGCTTCGTACGACGTGCTCCCGAAAGGGTAGCGATTCGTCGATCTCGGCGGTCCAGGCCCGCCATCGGTTCTCGTCCTCGATGAGCAGGTCCCAGGCCGCTGCCGGCTCGACGTGGATCAGCGGCTCGCGGTGGGCCACGGCCAGCACCAGGATGACCGGACTTCCTGGCCTGACCGTGACCGAGGTCGGCCGACCCGGTTCGATGGCGAGCTCGGGTGCGCTGTCCAGCGAGACCGCGAGCGACCCCCACTCACACAGGGTCCGACGTCGGTGGACGCGGGGCCGGCGGTGCCGTACGCCGAGGCGGGGGTCGAACTCGACGACTGCCTCGACCGCTGCCTCCTCGGCCGACAGCCGCCGCACGACCAGTGTCGTGGGCAGCAGACGGCCGTCGACCTCGGCCACCATGCCCTCGGTGAGGACGAGGCGGCCCTTGCCCACCGCCCAGGTTGTCTCCAACGTGGCGGTGTGCTGCCGGTAACGACGTTCGACGACCGTGGCCGGCCCGGCCGGGCCGACCCGGAACGTTCCCGCCTCCGGGCCCCCGACCAGCCGGCCGAACAGGGGCTCGCCGTCGAAGCGGGGCACGCAGAGCCAGTCGATCGCGCCGTCGTTGGCGACCAGGGCAGCGGTGCGCGTGTCACCCAGCAGCCCGTAGTCGCTGATCGGGGCCGGGGACCGAGGGCACGTCGCGTCGGGCTCACCAGTCATGGCGAGCGCCTCGTAGCGAGTCGGGCGGCACGGGTCAGTCGGCCTGGAGGAGCAGTCCGAGGACGACCCCGTAGATGACGTGGACGACGGCCGCGACCGAGGGAGTCTGGACGCCGTAGTTGAGGGCGAACAGGCCGGGCGGCTCCAGCACCGCCGTGCTGGCCGGTCCGGCCCGCTGCGAGGCCATGCGCGGGTGGACACCGGGAAGCAGCGGCAGGATCACCGTCAGCGAGATCCCGACGTGGAGCATCCCGAGCAGCGCCCCGATCCACCAGGTGGCCCGGTGCAGCAGGGCGAACGTGGCCGCGTATCCGAACGCGAAGCCCTGACCGACACCGAGGTGGATGAAGAACCCGACGACCCGGGCCCGGTCGGGATCCTCGGTGACGAGGGTCCCGAGTACCAGGGGAAGGTCGAGGCGAGTGAGGCCGGCCAGCTGAGCAGAAATCAGCGCCGCGGTGAGCGCCACGGTGGCGACCAACCCGAACAACGCCCATCCGGCCCAGTCCATCTCAACAGTCGCACCGGGGCGTCGAAACGCGGTACGGCGGCGTTGTCGCGGCCATCGGTCCACCCTTCGGCTGGACAACGTAAAGATCCACCGGGCCTGATCGGGCAACCGCCTCGCGCCGGCATGCGGCCGCAGCGGCCGCCCGTTTTTCACCATAAGACACCGGACCCGCGGCATCGGCCTGCTTGCCGAGTACGGCTGGCCGAGGCACCGGGGCACGGTGCGTGCGGCGCCGGCAGCAGCGACCACCACCCACTGCCGGGCCGGTGTGAGATCCATCGCCCGTGGGAAGGTCCGGGTGAGCTTGAGACGTTGTCCGGCACATGCCGGCGATGGATGTCGTGGTTATCGGGGCCGGACAGGCGGGGCTGTCCAGCGCGTACCACCTGCGCTCCTCCGGTCTTGACTTCGCCGTGCTGGACGCCGATGCGGCCCCGGGCGGGGCCTGGCAGCACCGGTGGCCGACGCTGCGCATGGCCACCGTGCACGGGATCTTCGACCTGCCCGGCATGCATTTCACGCCTCCGTCGCCGGACGAACCAGCCGCCGGCGCGGTATCGGCCTATTTCGCCGCCTTTGAGCGTGCATTCGGGATCGACGTGCAGCGGCCCGTCGCCGTCACGGCCGTCCGAGACGCCGGCGACGGACGACTCCTGGTCGAATCCGACAACAGCACCTGGACCACGCGGGCACTGATCAACGCCACTGGAACGTGGACCAGGCCGTTCGTGCCTTGCTACCCGGGACAGGAAACGTTCCACGGGCGGCAGCTGCACACCGCCCACTACCGGGGGCCGGCGGAATTCGCCGGGAAGCGGGTGGTTGTCGTCGGGGGTGGAACGTCGGCCGTGCAGCTCCTGGTCGAGATCGCCGACGTCGCGGCGACGACGACCTGGGTGACCCGCCGGCCGCCGGTGTTCCGGGACGGGCCGTTCACGCCGGACTACGGCCGCGAGGTGGTCGCCAAGGTGGAGGCCCGGGTGCGGGCCGGCCTGCCGCCAGGAAGCATCGCCAGCGCGAGCGAGCTGGCGTGGACTCCGCAGCTGCAGGAAGCCGGGGCACGCGGTCTCCTCCGGCGCCGGCCGATGTTCGACCGGATCGTCCCCGACGGCGTCCAGTGGCGCGACGGCGCGGCACAGGACGCGGACGTCATCCTCTGGTGCACCGGCTTCCGGCCGGCGCTCGACCACCTGGCCCCGCTGCGGCTACGGGGGCCCCGCGGCGGCATCGTCGTGGACGGCACCCGGGTGGTCGCCGACCCCCGGATCCACCTGGTCGGCTACGGGCCGTCCGCGAGCACAGTCGGCGCGAACCGCGCCGGGCGGGCAGCGGTCCGCGAGCTGCGTGCGCTTCTGGCGACGCCCGCCCCTGCCTGATGAGGTCTGGCCGCGGGGGCGGCCGGTTGCGCTTACGGGCACCTACTCGGCGCAGGGCGTCGGGGTGTCGCGTCGCGCAGGATGGCGCCGGACGACGTAGGGCTCAGTCGAGCGGTTCGCTGCTCGGCGTGGACGGCGCCATCCGTTCCGCGGTGGGCTCGGTGGCTGGTCGTCGCGTTCATCGCCATCCAGGCGAACCTCGTCTGCGATCCGCGGGGGAGTCCCCGATGAAAGGTGTACTGACAGGGCACCGGAGGCAAGGTCGGGGATCTGGTTGCCGCCGCATCACTCCGAGAGGGCGTTCTGGGTGCGGGCATCTGTTTCCGGTGAGGCGGCCCAGGAGGCGAGCAGGCGTAGCGCGTCCTCGGACGGGGAGCCGGGCTCGGCGGTGTAGATCGTGAGGGTGAGGCCGGGTTCGGCGACCATTTCCAGCCCTTCGTAGGCGAGGGTCAGGTCGCCGACGATGTGGTGGCGGAAGTTCTTGGCGCCGGTGCCGTGGTGCCGGACGTCGTGGGCGCCCCAGCGCTTCCGGAACTCGTCGCTGCGGGTGGAGAGTTCACCCACGAGGTCGTGGAGATCCTTGTCGTGCGGATCGCGGCCGGCTTCCGTACGGAGAATGGCGACGCAAACGTCGGCGGCGAGGTCCCATTCCGGGTAGAAGCGGCGCGCTTTCTCGTCCAGGAACGTGTGCCGTGCGATGTTGGCGGGGCGCTGCGACTGGGCGTACATCTCGGCGTAGAACGCGCGGGCGAGCCGGTTCGTGGCGAGCAGGTCCATGCGGCCGTTGCGCACGAACGCGGGACCCTGGGTGACGGCATCGAGGGCCCATTGCAGGCTGGGGCGCGGGGACCACTGCCGTGCCGTCCGGCGCCGGGGCCGCATAAGGACGCTGCCGCCTTCCGCGGCTCGGGCGAGGTCGAGCAGGTGGGCCCGCTCTGCGTCATCGAGCTGGAGCGCCCGTGCGATGGCGTTGAGCACACCAGGCGACACTCCAGCGAGGGAGCCCCGTTCGAGTTTCGAGTAGTACTCGATGCTCACTCCGGCCAGCGACGCGACTTCGCTGCGGCGCAGCCCGGGGACCCGCCGGTTGGGGCCGGCGGGCAGGCCGGCCTGCTCCGGGCTGATCTTGGCGCGCCGCGAGACGAGGAACTCGCGGACCTCGGTGCGGTTGTCCACGTCTCGACCGTACGTGTCATGGCTGGCCGGTGGGGTGCCCTGTCAGTACACCTTCCAGGAGAAACTCCCCGAGCGGGTGCCGCCGGGGTTTGCTGGATGGCGATGAACGCAGCCACCGGTCGCCGCGAGGGGAAGTGACTGTCGTCGTTCTGGGCGGGTAGCAGGCCCGGACGGCGGCATCATCACGGCTCGCCCGGGTAGGCCGGGGAGGGTAACAGGCCGGATCGCGTCCGGTCCTTGGGAGAGGAAGAACTATGCGTGGTGCTGTCCTGCATGCCCCTGGCGACGTCCGGGTGGAGGAGCGGGAGGACCCCCGGATCGTGCTGCCGACCGACGCGATCATTCGCCTGTCCGCGACCTGTATCTGCGGTTCGGACCTGTGGCCGTATCGGGGCGTTGAGGCGGTCAAGGGGCCGGCCCCGATGGGCCACGAGTATGTCGGCGTCGTCCAGGAGGTCGGCAGCGAGGTCAAGAACGTCAAGCCGGGCCAGTTCGCGATCGGCTCGTTCTTCGCCTCGGACAACACGTGCGTCATCTGCCAGGCCGGCTACCAGTCCTCGTGCATTCACCGGGAACTCGTCGGTGGGCTCGGCGCCCAGGCCGAGTACCTGCGCGTCCCGTTGGCCGACGGCACTCTGGTCGCCACGCCCGACGCTCCCTCGGACGACCTGATCCCGAGCTTCCTCGCCGCCTCCGACGTGCTGGGCACGGGCTGGTTCGGCGCCGTCGCCGCCGAAGTCGGCCCGGGCAAGACCGTCGCGGTCGTCGGTGACGGGGCGGTCGGGCTGCTCGCCGTGCTGGCCGCCAAGCAGCTCGGCGCGGACCGCATCATCGCGATGAGCCGGCACGAGCCCCGCCAGAAACTGGCGGCCCACTACGGCGCGACCCACATCGTCACCGAGCGGGGCGACGAGGGCGTCGCGCGCATCAAGGAGCTCACGGACGGTCTCGGGGCGCATTCGGTTATCGAGGCGGTCGGCACGCAGGAGTCGATGATGCAGGCCATCCGCTCCACCCGTGCGGGCGGTCACGTCGGATACGTCGGTGTCGCCCACGGCGTGCAGCTCCCCGGCGAGGAGCTGTTCTTTTCCCACGTCCACCTGCACGGCGGTCCGGCACCGGTGCGTCGTTTCCTGCCCGAGCTGATCGACCTGATCTGGAACCGGCAGATCGACCCCGGCAAGGTCTTCGACCTCACCCTCCCCCTAAAGCAGGCCGCCGAGGGTTATCGGGCGATGGACGAGCGTCGCGCCATCAAAGTCCTGCTCAATCCCTGAGGACCTGCGCCAGCCGCGGACGGGCCGGCCTGGCAGCGCGTACTGGCGTCGTGCTGACGATGCGTCGATGATCTTGCCGCCGGCGAGACCGGCGGGTACCCGCTTCGCCTGACCGAATCGGCCCAGATCGGGCCCCACGACTTCGCGTTCCTGACCCCCGAACCCCCTGCCCACAGAGCAGGGCGTACCGCAGGAGGACTCCTTGGAGATTCTGACCACGCACCCCTCGGTGAAGGGACCGGCCGACTGGTTCACCGGCGACGTCTGGTTCGACCAGATCGTTCCCATGACCGGAGCCACCATCGGCCGATGCAACTCCGTGCACTTCGCCCCCGGTGCCCGCACCGCCTGGCACCGGCACGCCAACGGGCAGCTGCTGCACGTCACCGAGGGCGTCGGGCTGACCCAGCCGCGCGGCGGTGAGGTCGTCGTCATGCGCCCGGGCGACTCTGTCTGGTGTCCGCCGGGGGAGTGGCACTGGCACGGCGCCGCCCCGGACCACTTCATGACGCACCTGGCCATCTGGGACGGCCTCGCCCCGGGGCAGGACGGGCCGGAAACGGAGTGGGGCGAGCACGTGACCGACGACGAGTACGGCCGCCGGCCCGCATGACCACCTGCCGTCGGCCGCGTCGTCCCGCGGCCGGCGGCCCGCCTCTGGACCATGAGGAGTACGACATGTCCGAACCCGCGCAGCAGAGCGCCGCCCAGAAGATGCTCGGGGGCTTCGCGCCCAAGCTCGTCTCCCTCACGGACGACGTGCTCTTCGCCGACGTCTGGGAACGCGCCGACCTCGCGCCCCGCGACCGCAGCCTGATCACCATCGCGGCCCTGGTCGCCGGCGGCAACGGCGAGCAGTTGCCGTTCCACCTCAACCTCGGCAAGCAGAACGGGCTCACGCAGGCCGAGATCGTCGAGGCCATCACCCATCTGGCTTTCTACACCGGGTGGCCTCGGGCCATGTCCGCCATGGCGGTAGCCAAGCAGACCTTCGAGGGCTGACCACTGAGTCAGCCCGATCCGTTGCGGGGGCTTTCCCTTGATGCGTCCCCGAAATATTCCGCTCATTGGCGACACCGGGCAATCGCGATGCGGGTACGGCCTGGCGCGTGTGTCGAAGCAGTCGAAAACCCAGGTGCGGGCGACGCAGGTTCACCCCTAGCCTCTCGTCCACGGGCTGACCGGCCGCCCTGTCGACTGGCCGGTCAGCGGATCGGAGATGAGCAGCGGAATGACTACTCAACTGTTCGCGGTCTGCTTCGAGGCGAGCCAACCGTCGCGTCTCGCGCGGTTCTGGTCCGGGCTCCTCGGTCGGGAAATGGCCGATGATCCACACGACGGCGTCGCGCTCCTGCCCAGTGACGACACCGGTTTCCGAATCGGTTTTCGTCCGACCCAGGAGCGGAAGGTCGTCCAGAACCGGATGCACTTCGACCTGACCAGCGCATCCCTGGAGGACCAGCAGCAGACGGTGGCCCGGGCGCTGGGGCTCGGCGCCCGGCACGTCGACGTCGGACAGCGCCCGGAGGAGGGTCATGTGGTGCTCGCCGACCCCGAAGGCAACGAGTTCTGCGTCATCGAGCCGGGCAACAACTTCCTTGCCGGCTGCGGGTTCATCGGCGCGCTTTCCTGTGACGGTTCGCAAAAGGTCGGGTATTTCTGGAGCGAAGCGCTGAGCTGGCCGTTGGTCTGGGACCAGGACCAGGAGACCGCGATCCAATCGCCGCGCGGCGGCCCGAAGATCACGTGGGGTGGCCCGCCGCTGATGCCGAAGGTAGGCAGGGACCGGCTACATCTCGACCTCGCAACACCTGTCGGCAGTGATTGGCAGGGAGAGGTCGACCGCCTGCTCTCCCTCGGGGCGACTCGAATCGACACCGGCCCGGGCGAGGTCAGCGGCGTGGTGATGGCCGATCCCGACGGCAACGAGTTCTGTGTGTTGACGCCCCGGTAGCGCCCTACGGCCTTGCGGGCTACGACCGCTTCCGTCAGCGTCCACCCTGGCCCTGGCCCTCATGCGCTGGGTCGCCAGTCAGTTCGAGGCCGGCCTGCCCGTCGCCGGCCGGTGGGAACGTCACGGCTGCGCCGTCCACGGGCGGAGCTTCTCGGGGTTACGGACCGCCCAGACGCGGCTGATCCGGCCGTCGGCGACGTCGAACGCCATCACCGTCACGACGACACCGTCGCGCTCAGCCACCAGGCCGGGCTGGCCGTTGACCGTGCGCTCCAGGATCGTCATGTCGGGCACCAGGCCGGCGATCTCGATGGCGTAGCGCGCGACCTGTGCGGCGCCTTCGATCGGGCGGTGCAGGGTGCTGACCAGGCCGCCGCCGTCGGCGGTCGCCGTGGCGTCGGGGTCGAGGAGGCCGATGAGGGAAGTTATGTCCTTGGCCTCCCAGGCGCACTTGAAGTCCCGGACGAGGCGGGCCTGCTGGGCGGTCGGGGCGGCGGCAGCGTGCGGCGCGCGGATCCGGCGGCGGGCCGACGAGGCCAGCTTGCGGCACGCCGCCGGGGTACGGCCAACGATCTCGGCCACCTCAGGAAGGGGTAGCGGAAGACGTCGTGCAGGACGAACGCGACGCGTTCGGCCGGGGTCATCGACTCGAGCACGACGAGGAAGGCCATGCTGACGGACTCGTCGAGGGTGACCCGGTCGGCCGGATCCGCCACCGCACCGCCCGGCCGCCCGCTGATCCACTCGGTGCGATCGGGCAGCGGTTCCGGGATCCATTCGCCCAGGTAGCGCTCGCGCCGGGCCCGGGCCGAGCCGAGCAGGTCGAGGCAGATCCGGCTGGCGACCGTCGTCAGCCAGCCGCCCGGCGACTCGATGGCCTCCCGCTGCTGCCGGGACATCGCGTACCAGCGGGTGTAGGACTCCTGCACGACGTCCTCGGCGTCGGCCAGCGAGCCGAGCAGCCGGTAGGCGAGATTGATCAGTTGGCGTCGTTCGCTCATGACCGCGGTCAGGTCCGGATCGCGTCGGCCGTCTCCTGGCTCGGATCGGGTGCTCATGGTGTCGCCGGCTCCCTTGGTCGCGGCTGCCCTCGCCGGTCCGACGCAACACCGCACCGAACTGTGACGTCGGCGCGTCACCTCACATTCTCGGCGGTTGTGTCGTCGGACCACTGAGACACACCGCAGAGATCGACAGAGAAGAGCTCGCCATGTCCACGCCCACGACGACCGTCCAGGACGACCTCCGGTCGCGTCTGCCCGACCCAGCCCACGTCTTCCCGGACCTGGGAGGCGTCGCCGCAGGGATGACCAGGGCCACGCTGAACGGCTCGATCCCGCGGACCACCATCGGCCTGGTGCAGTTGCGCGCCGGGCAGATCGTCGGCAGCACGTACCACACCGTCCGGCAGACCGAGAATCTTCGCAAGGCGGGGGAGACCGAGCAGCGCATCACCGCCGTGGCGTCATGGCGGGACGCCCCGTACTTCACCGACGCCGAGCGGGTGGCGCTGGAGCTCGTGGAGGCCGTCCTCACCCCGAGCCCGCTCGGGGAACGCGTCCCCGACGAGCTGTTCGCGAAGGCGTCCGAGCACTACGACGACACGGCCCTGTGGACGCTCACCGTGACCATCGGCCAGATCTGCTTCTTCATTCCCGTCGCGCTCATCGCCAAGCCGATCCCCGGCAAGCCCTTCGGGGAGAACTACAACAAGTAACGCCCAGCTTGCGTGGGGGTGAGGACGGTACTGGCGCCCCACCCCCACGCGGGCCCTGGTCCACCTACCTCAAGGAGTTCCCCGATGCGCAAAGCGTTTGCCGCGCTGGCGAGCCTGCTACTGCTGATCGTCATCGCGCAGTTCTTCTTCGCCGCTACCGGCGCTTTCAGCACCGCACCCCATGACGAGTCCTACCGGATGCATCACGCGTTGGGGTACGTCATCTTCCTCGTGCCGGTGGTGATGGCTGTCGTCGCCGCGCTGGCCCGGATGCCGGGACGGCTCATCGGCATGGCTGCCCTGGTCTCCGGGCTGACCACCGTCCAGGTCGTCATCGCGGTGGTGGCCAGAGCGATCGGCGAAAGCACCACCGCCGGCCAGCTCGTCTTCGGCCTGCACGCGGTCAACGGCCTGGCCATGGTGGGGGTGGCCGGGACGATCGTCCGCCAGGCGAGGGCGCTGTCGAGGTCCGTGGCACCCGCCGGGCGGCTCGGCGCCGACGACGACGCCGGCGCGTCCGGAGGGGTAGCGGTACCGGCACCTCCAGCGGTTGCGTCTGGACCGAGCCGTTGAGCGCGCCGTCCCGCGGCCCGATCGGCGTAATGTCAGTGAATCTGGCTCTTGTGGGCTTTTCGTCCGGCTAGCCTCGGCCCGGTCCTGCATCAGGCGCAACCTCGGGAGCCAGCCCATGTCGCACCACCTCGACACCCCGCTCGCCGCCCAGACCGGCCAGCTCTACCTCGACGACCTGTTCGTCTTCGCCGGCGAACGCGGCACCGTGTTCGTGATGGACGTGAACAGCTCGGTGACGAAGGCGGACATCAAGCCCGGCTTCCACCACGAGGCCCGATACGAATTCAAGATCCACATCAACGGCTCGGAGATGGAGGAGCTGACCTATCGCGTCACCTTCGGGGAATTCGACGCCCAGGGCGGGCAGGACCTCGCCCTGCACGCGCTCACCGGCGCCGATGCCTACAACGACGCGGCGACCGGCACCCTGCTGGCCGAGGGGCGCACTGGCGCGGAGGTGACCGGCGAGCACGTGCGGATCTGGGCCGGACGGATCACCGATCCCTTCTACATCGACCTCGACCAGCTCGCCACCGTCAACGACGCCTTCAAGAACGGCGCCAAGCTGGACCGCAACGCCTGGAAGCCGGAGAAGGCGAAGAACAGTTTCGCCGGCACCACCGTCGACTCGATCGTCCTCGAGGTCTCCGACGAGCCGATGCTGGGCCAGGACACTCAGCTCGGTGTCTGGGCGGCCACCAAGCTCGCCACCGACGCCGGGGGATGGCGGCAGATCAACCGCGCCGGGCACCCGATGATGTGGCCGATCTTCTGGCCCACCGACACGGACTTCAGCAACCCGGCCAACACCCGGCACCCCTGCGAGGACCTGCGCGCCGACGGGGAGGAGATCGCCACGACGGTGGCCCGGGTGGTGGCCGCGAACGGCACCGCGCCGGACCCGCAGGCGTACGGCTGGAACGTCGCCCGGGCGCTCTACCCGGATTTCCTGTCGTACCAGGTCGGCACTCCGGCGAACTACGGCTTCGCCACGCGCAACGGCCGCACCATGGCCGACAACGCGCCCGAGGTGATGTTCTCCCTGGTACTCAACACCGGCATGACCTCCGGCCTCACCCCGGACACCACGAAGGAAGCCCGCGCCGACTCCTTCCCGTACGTGGTGCCCGCCGGGCGGTAACAGTCACCACCCGCTCGGTCTGCACCTCCGGGTTGCGCGTTGCCATGCGTATGCGAGTGCAGGAGGGTCGGGATATCGGTTGCTTGGTTCCGGCTCGGTTGCCTGCCGGATGACTGCCTGTTGGTCGGCGGTGCCTCGCCAGCCGGCTGGTGCGTCGAGGAGGTGGTGCAGGGTGCGACCGAGCGCGTGCACGGTTGTGCGGTGATCGATGGATGCCCCTCGGATGAACTCCTCGGGCGCCATGTAGCGGCGGGAACCGGGCAGCCGGTCGGAGGAGAGGATGAAGGGCCGCGGCCGGTACCCGTCGAGGTCGATGAGGTGCATGCGGTGGGCGTCGAAGTCGTAGAGGAAGCAGCCGTCGTAGAGGTCGACGGCGACGTAGCCGGCGATGGTGATGGCGACGTGGGCCTCCAAGATCGCATCCAGGGCCGCCTCCACCTCGGGAACGGGTAGCTGCTGGAAGCGGGCCAGCCCCGACCGGTCGGAGCCGTGGATCGTCGCGTGGTTGAGGAGCGTCCCGTCGCACCACGGGTACACCAGTGTCGGTCCCTCGGTGCCGTCAAAGACCGCCTCCGGGCAGACGATCGTCTCGTGCTGGACGGCGGCGTGCAGCGCCAGCGCCCGAGTCAGCGCCGCCGCCGCCTCAGACGTTTTCGGAGTCTTGACGAACCAGCGCTGCCCCGCGCTCTCGATGCCGTAGGAGAGACAGCCAGAATCCTGGGCGTCGAACACGATGAACGCATCGGCTGGATTCGGTTGCAGCACTTGCGGAGCCTATCCGGCGGGTGACCAGCTGAGTGACGACGCCGATGCGCCGTCGCGGAAGAGCTTGGAGTTCTCAGATGAGCGAGGGTTCCACTCTCTACTCGTCGGGCCACTCATGGGCGCTGATGGTCCACGGAAGGTGCGGCTCGTCGCGTTGGGCGATGTAGCCGGTGGGGAGCGTTGCGAGTTCGGCGATGGAGGGGTCGGCTTCGGCGATGTGGCTGATGCAGGCCACCACGCTGGCTCCGTCAAGATTCGGATCGTTGACGCCGTCGCCGATGAGCCAGTCGTTGTCCTCGTCGTGGACGACTACACGCGCCGGCTCCTGGCCGTCGTGCGGCTCAGCTCTGGTAGAGGTCGATGTAGTTGCCGCTCGGGTCGATCAGGCAGGATGACCGTGGCTTCCACGGCCGCTCGACGGGCGGGTATACCTCCTTCGCCCCGGCATCGAGCGTCCGCTGATGTGCTGAGTCGACATCCTCCACGAGTAGGCCGAACCGCGCCGGCCCGGCCGGGCCGGGATGCTTCTGGTCGTCTGCGATCGTCAGGAGGAAGAACTCCTCGTTCGGCCACGTACCGAACTCGAACGATCCGATCTCCTCGTTGAACGTCGCGCCGAAGGCCTGTCGGTAGAACGCGATCAGCTCCTCCCGGTCGGTGGCGTTGATCGTCGCTTGCACGATGCGTGAACCGCTGAGTGCCGGCATGCCCACTCCCTGCTCGATGTACCGGTCCGCGTCGCGAACCAGCTGGGTCAAGACCTCAACTCGTTGCGCCAGGTGGTCGCGATGCTTCCGAAGGAGGGCGACGGCGGTCGCTCCGGAAGGGTCCTGAACCACCTGCCGGATGGACTCGACGGGCATTTCGAGCTGACGCAGAGCGCGGATCAGGCGGGCCTGTCGAACCTGTTCCGGCCGGTAGCGGCGGTACCCGGTAACCGGGTCGACCCAGGCGGGCAGCAGGATGCCGACCTCGTCGTAGTGCCGCAGAGCCGTTATGGACAGGCCAGAGACGATGGCGAAACCGCCGATGCTCAACAGGTGATCCGTGCTCACCGCAACAGCATCGAGTCTCGGGCAACGCGAGAGTCAAGCACCTGCCGCATCTGCCCGCACCGCATGTGTGACCCGGACAGGTCTACACCGCCGCGCGCCCTGGACGCCGCCGCGCCGCGTCGGCCAGACGCCCCACCCGGGCGACGAAGGGAATGACCGCCCAGCACGCGTACGCCCAGTGCGTCACGAAGGCCAACGGGATGGACACCGCGAACGCGCCCGCCGCGACCGACAGCATGCGGTAGCCGTTGGCGAACAGCGATCGCGGCGTGCCCGCCCGGGCCAGCCCGTGCCGGTCCATCTCCAGCACTGCCAGCAGGAAGGAGAGAGACGCGAGCGCCTGGGTCGCCGCGTAGAGGGTGAACCGTGCGGCGAACGCCCCGTCGCCGACGATGACCCTGGTGACGAACGGCGTCAGGACGATCATGAGCAGCCACAGCATGTTCCAGCGGACCAGCCGCCCGCTCAGCCTGGCTACGTGACCGAACGTGCGGTGGTGCAGGAACCAGTGGCCCCCGATCACCGCGAAGCTGATGAGGAATGCCACGTATTCGTTGAGGTTGCGAGCCAGATCGCGCCACAGTTCGGTGTCTGTCTGGCCGACCGGGACGGGCAGCTCCAACGCCAACAACGTGATAGCGATGGCGACCACCGCGTCCGAGAAGAAGACCAGCCGCTCGGGGTTGACAATCTCCAGTTCGGATCTCGCCGGGCGGCCGGTCTGCGTCGCCGCGCCGGCCCGTGACCCCTCGGGGATGACCGTGTCGTCTTCCACCCGCATCCCGGAAGTAGAACACGTGGGGTCCGCGCGGCGGGTGCCGGTCTGGCCCTCGCCCAACGCCCGGCGTCCGGCCGAATCGCCGAACCGATGATCACCGCGCCGGAGCCGGTACGGCGGGCCGCGATGCCAGGCCGGGAGAAGGGCCTGAGCGGGACGTGGCGGTGTCACTCGGTTCCGCTCGGGTAGTCCGTTCCATGGGGCGCGGACGGATCGCGGAGCACGGCTTCCTGGCCGATGGTCGGAGCGCGGTGCTGGTGGACCGCGCCGGGTCGGTGAACTGGTGGTGTCCCGCGCGGTTCGACGCTCCGTCGGTGTTCGCCCGCCTGCTTGATGATGACGCCGGGCACTGGGTGATCCGGCCCGAGGGTAGGTTCAGCACCGAACGTGCCTACCTGACCGATACGCTCGTGCTTCGTACCGTCTTCAGCACCCCCACCGGCAGCGTGGCGGTGCTCGACGCGCTGGCCCTGGCACCGGGCGCGCGGGGCCATGAGGTCGGTCTGCACTCGCCGAGGGTGCTGGCCCGGGTGGTGCGGGGCCTCTCCGGCGAGGTCCCGCTGCGGGTGCACTACCGGCCACGGTTCGAGTACGGCCGGATGGTCCCCCAGTTGGTGCAGCAGGACGAGGCGGTCGTCGCCAGTGCCGCGTCGGCCCGACTGGATCTGCGGGCGACCGTCCCACTGGAGTGTGCGGTCGGGGAGGCGTTCGGGTCGTTCGCGGTACGGGCCGGCGAGACGCGTCACTTCACCCTGGGGTACGCGCCGGCTTACGACGCCGGCCCGCCGACGGTGCTCGACGCCGAGCAGGTGATCGACAACGCCGTCGCAGGCTGGCGCTCTTGGATGGGCCTGCACGACTACCGTGGCCGCTATCGGGAGCAGGTGCGACGCAGCGCACTGGTGGTGCAGGGCATGACCTACCGGCCCAGCGGGGCGGTGGTGGCCGCCCCGACGATGTCCCTGCCCGAGGAGTTGGGCGGCGAACGTAACTACGACTACCGCTACGCCTGGGTACGCGACTTCAGCTTCACCCTGGAGGCGCTCTGGCGCGTGACCTGCACCGACGAGCTCAACCTGCACGTCGGGTGGTTGACCCGGTCGATGGGCGAGAACGAGGGCATCGTCCCGATCATGTACGGGGTGGAGGGGGAACGGGACCTCACCGAACATCACCTCGACCACCTGGCCGGCTTCGCCGGCAGCCGCCCGGTGCTGCTGGGCAACGACGCCTGGCGACAACGGCAGAACGACGTGCACGGTGAGCCGCTCAGCGCCGCCTGGCTGATGCGTGAGCATCTCGACCCGATGCCGCCGGACATCTGCCGACTGCTGCGCGGGATGGCCGAGCGGGCCGCGCGGGACTGGCACCTGCCGGACGCCGGGATGTGGGAGGCGCGCGACGCCGAACGCCATTACGTGTCATCGAAGGTGCAGTGCTGGACGGCGTTGGACCGAGCCGTCCGCTTCGGGTCCCGGCTGGGCGACGAGGCGGACCTCGCCAGGTGGGCAGTGGCTCGGGACGAGGTGCGACGAGCCGTGCTGACTCGGGGCTGGAGCGACCGGCTGGGGGCCTTCACCGCAGCGTTCGACACCGACGAGCTGGATGCGTCGGTGCTGATGATGCCGTTGGTCGGCTTCCTTCCCGCCGACGAGCCGAGAATGCGTTCCACCATCCGGATGGTCGAGGAGAGGCTGTCCCACGACGGCCTGCTGCGCCGCTGGGCCGGCGACCCCGCCGGCTTCGTGATCTGCTCCTTCTGGATGGTCAGCTGCCTGGCGCTGGCTGGCGAGCGCGACCGGGCCGGCCAGCTCTTCGAGCGGCTCGCCGCCCGGGTCAACGACCTGGGCCTGTTCGCGGAGCAGATCGACCCGTACAGCGGGGAAGCCCTGGGCAACTTTCCTCAGGCGTTCTCGCACATCGGCCTCATCAACGCCGCCGGAGACCTCACTGACCTGGACGCCGGGAGCCACGAGCTTCCGCCGGCACCGGGGCGACGCATCCCCGCTCACCAGGAGGGCCGGCCGGCGGGCGATCACTGACCGGGCGGGAACTCGATGATCACAATAATCGAGTTCCCGCCGCCACCCGGTCACTCGGGCCGGTGCGCTACTTGCCGGACCCGGTCCGGCCCAGCCAGTCGGCGTACTTGATCTCCCCGAGCACCGCCCCGTCGGCCGGTACCAGGCTCTGTTCGCCCAACTCGCTGCCGAAGTAGCGCGCGTGTGGGTCCGTGACCACCTCACGCGGGTCGCCCAACGCAGCCAGGGCGTTCCGGAAGAACTCGTCCATCCGGAGCCGCTCAGGCCCGGCGACCTCGACCCGTCCGTTCACCGGCGACGCCACCGACACGCGGGCGAGCGCCTGGGCCACCTCGTCGCCGGCCATGGGCTGGAAGAGCACCGGCGCCATCCGGACCGTGCCACCGTCCGCGGCGGAGTCGGCGATGCCCGGGACGAACTCGAAGAACTGCGTCGCGTGCACGATCGAGGAGCACGCCTACGGCCCGGCGCCGGAAAGGAAGGTCGGGCAGGCGACGCTGGTGAAAGGGTGCAGGCGCCGGGCCGGCTGCCCGCAGCACGAGCACGCCACGGCACCGGCGTCAGCATGCTGTTTCGGCCGGCCGGCCGGCCTGCGCGTCGCGACCGCGGGTCGAGCCGATCTCCAACGCGCTGCGCGTGATCGTGGCGGCGGACGAGGTCTCCATTCCCGCCTTCACCACGATCCGGGTCGATGAGCAGGTGCCGGAGGCGTAACGTTCCAGACGTTGCCAGGCTTGGTGCCGGCGCGTGGGCGCAGGTCCGGTGAGTTTCCCGACCGGAGGGGTCAACCTTGTCATGACGAACACGCACAGGCTGGCGACCGCCGAGGCCGACATCGTCTACGACGTACACGGCCCGCTGCCCACGGCCGACGGACGCCCGCCGCTGTTCATGATCGGCCAGCCGATGGACGCACGCGGCTTCGCCACGTTGGCGTCGCATTTCCCCGACCGCACCGTGGTCACCTACGACCCACGCGGTCTTGGCCGCAGCAGCCGCAGGGACCGCCGGGTCGACAACGCGCCCACGGTCCAGGCCGCCGATGTGCACGCCGTCATCGAGGCGCTGGGCGTCGGACCGGTCGAGATGTTCGCCAGCAGTGGCGGCGCGGTGACCGCGCTGGCGCTGGTGGCGGCCTTTCCCCACGACGTGACCACCCTGGTGGCCCACGAGCCACCACTCATTCCGGTGCTGCCCGATGCCCAGGCTGCCGAGCTCGCCCGCGGCGGCGTTCGCGACGCGTACGAGGCCAAGGGGTCGAATGCCGGCATGGCGGCCTTCATCGCCATGACGTCGTGGCGAGGCGAGTTCACCGAGGACTACTTCGCCCAGCCCGCGCCGGATCCGGGCCAGTTCGGGATGCCGAGCCAGGACGACGGCTCCCGTGACGATCCGCTGCTGTCGGACCGGTCCTGGGCGGTCAGCAGCTACCGCCCCGACCTGGACGCGCTGGCCGCGGCGCCGACGCGCATCGTGATCGCGGTGGGCGAGGAGTCCGCGGGCATCTTCACCGGACGCAGCGCGGCGGCCATCGCCGAACTGCTCGGCCAGCAGCCGAGCGTGTTCCCCAGCCACCACGGCGGCTTCCTCGGTGGCGAGTTCGGATACCCCGGCCAGCCGGAGGCCTTCGCGCGCAAGCTGCGCGAGGTCCTCGACGGCGACAACTGAGGCGCGGTGCTGGCCGCGCAGCGCAGCTGAAGGCTGCCGAACGGGCCCAGCAGCGGTCAGTTCCCGCAACGTGACCGCCGGCCCGGTTACGGTGGCAGGCGTGACAGAGGTGGGGTGGGTGTGGTCCAGCTGACCTGGTGCGGGCACAGCACCGTGTGGATCGAGGACTCGGGGACCCGGCTGCTGACCGATCCGCTGCTGCGGGACCGGCTCGCCCATCTGCGTCGTCGTCGTGGGCCCACCCCGCACCTACCGTCCACCCCGGACGCCATACTCGTGTCGCACCTGCACGCCGACCACCTGGACTTCGCCTCGCTGCGCCGGCTGCCCGAGGACACCGCGATGGTGGTTCCGGCGGGCGCCGCACGGCTGGTCCGGCGGTCGCTGGGCGCGGCCGCCGCCGGGCGCTGCGAGGAGGTTGCGGTCGGCGACCGGATCACGATCGGCGGCCTCAGCGTCGCCGCCGTCCCCGCCGCGCACCATGCCGGTCGGGGGCTGTGGTCCCGGCACCGCGCTCCGGCCCTCGGCTACCTGATCGAAGGCCGCGCGCGGACCTGGTTCGCCGGGGACACCGGCCTCTTCGACGAGATGGCCGACCTGAAGCCGCTCGATCTCGCGCTCATCCCGGTCGGCGGGTGGGGACCGACCCTCGGCCCCGGCCACCTCGATCCCGTGGCGGCCGCCGAAGCGGTACGGCGCGCGGCGGCGAACTGGGCCGTACCCATTCACTTCGGTACCTTCTGGCCGGTCGGATGTGACCGAATCCGGCCGGACCGGTTCTTCCGGCCGGGCGACGACTTCGCTCGGCAGGTGGAAATGGTGTCGCCGGGCACCCGGGTGCGCGTGCTGCAGCCGGGAGAGTCCTTCACGGTGTGCCCGCCGTGACGGCCTTGCTCGGCGCCTTGGGCTCGCTGGTCCTCGTGGTGCTGTTCGGCTCGGTGGTCCCGGTGGTGCCGACCGGCGCGGCGGTCAGCGGTGCGGCAGCGCTCGCCGCCCACCAGCATCCGATCACCGTGGTCCTGGTCGTGATCGCCGGCGCCATCGGCGCGTACGTCGGCGACCTCGCGACGTACGGCATGCTCGGCTGGGGTGGCGAGCGGGTCGCCCGGCGGCTACCCGGCCTGCGCGGCCGGCCGCGGGTCGGCCCGGTCTCGGCCCGCGTGCGCGAGGGACATGTCTCGACGCTTCTGGTGTCCCGGCTCATCCCGGGCGGCCGGGTCCCGGTGCTGCTGGCCGCAGCCGTGGCGGGGCTGGCCTGGCGGCGCTTCGCGGTCGCCAACGCGCCGGCGAGCCTGCTGTGGTCGGTGCTCTACGCCTCGATCGGGGTCCTGGGGCGGGCGGTTTTTCCGGAGCCGTGGCAGGGCGTTGTCGCCGCGATCCTGCTCGTCGTGCTGGTCACCCAGGGACTGAGGTGGCTGAGCCGGCGCCGGAGGCTGCCGGATGGTCCGCCGGCGACCCCGTAGTCCGGCCGGCGTCGTCGCCCGGGGCTACGCGACCGTCCCATGGGGGCGGTCGTGGTCCGGCTCGTTGTCCGCCCGGCCGTCCGGCGCGCCGGCATGGTCGTCGGTCCGCCGTAGACCGAGCCGCCGCATCCAGCTGAGCAACTGCCGGTGTACGTCCTCCGGGCCGACCAGTTCGCCCTCCTGCGGCCAGTCGGCAGGATGGATGAGCAGGGCCTCCGTCTGCCAGCCGCCGAGCCCGCCGTGGCAACCCACCAACTCCTCAAAGGCGGCGACCTCCTCGAGGCCCGGCTCCACGGCGCTGATCACGACGAGGTCCCCGACGTGGTCCATCGCCTGGTGGCGGAGCAGGTCCTGGCGCGCCCGGGAGCCGTACGGCACCAGCGGGTCGTCGCCGTCGACGTGGCCGTCCCGCAGCCGGTGACAGCCCCGGGCCCCGATCGCCAGCGGCCCGGCGGCGGAGTCCACCACCACCAGCCCGATGCCGGGGTGCGCGGCCAAGCCGTCGATCAGCTTCGGGACGACGGCATCGATCCGCTCGCGGGTCAGCCGTCCCGGATGCCGGGGCAGGTAGATCATCGCCAGGTTGCCGGACGCGACCACCACGGTCTCCGGATCGGCGCGGGTGGCCGCCTCCTCCCGGTCGGCCGGCCCCACGCTGACCTCGCCGCCATCGGTGCGCGACCGCAGCGCCAGCCGAGCCGCCGTGCCGGTCGCCCCGCTCCGGCCACGGACCTCGGTCAGCAACGTGCTCATCCGGCTCCACTCCTCGACGGGATCGGCGGCCTCGGCGATCCCGCCGCGCTGAGCCAGGTCGGCGGGCGTCGGCCGGCCGTGGGGCGCGACCTCGCGCACCGGCTGAGCGGCATACCGCGCGATCACCTCCGCGAGCGACTCGCCGTACCGCTGGCGGAAGGTGGCGCCCTGACTCTGCCCGTGGTCGCTCAGCACCACGAGGTGGTAGCGCCGCGTCGCCTCGGCCGCCAGACGCTGCAGGATGCCGAGCGTCTGATCGAGCGCCTCGAGGACCGCCATCGCCTGCGGGCGGGCCGGACCGGCATGGTGGGCCACCTCGTCGTAGTCCAGGAAGTCGCAGAAGATGACGGGTGTCCCGCTGGCCATCTGCTCGGCGACGAGCGACACGTTCAGGTCGCTGAGCAGGCTCGCCATCGGGCGCAGCGCCAGGTACGAGCCGCGGCGTCGGCCACGGGGCTGGATGTCGCGCAGCCGCTGCCGCCGCGCCTCGTACAGCTCGCGCAGCACCTGCCCGGCCCCGCGCACCACGGCGCGCGCGAAACCGTACGGGCTGGCCATGAACACCGCGTAGCCCCGGGTGGACCGTCCGGGCAGCCCCGCGCGGCTCACCGTGAGCAGGCTGGTCGGGGCGTCGCCGGAGAAGGCGGTGCTGATGCTGACGCCCCCGTCCCGCAGCAGACCCTGTCCGGTGGACAGCCGCCGCTCGATCTCGGCGGCGTCGCGGGGCCGGCTGGTCACCACCAGGCGGCCGGTGGAGCGGGTCCCGTTGTCGTTGGCGGTGGACTTCTCGTACCAGCGATAGGCCGGCACCCGCAGGACGTCGCCGTACAGCAGGCCCGCCTGCGCGGCGGGCGTGGTGGCCGGAAGGCCGGTGTGCCAGCGGGTCATCCGGTGGCTGCCCGAGCGCAGCCACCGGCCGACGGTGGGCAGGTTGCCGGCGCGGATGGCCCACCACACCAGCGGCGCGGCCACCCCGTCGAGCTGGACGACGAGCAGGCCGTCGGCTGGCTGGCCGGCGGGACCCGCCACCGTGGCGCCGCCTCGCCGTCGTCGTTGCCGCCACGCGGGGCGCCGCTCCCGCCGTCGCCGCACCCGGGTCATCACCCACAGCATCTCGCTGACGAACGCGTCGTCCGTGCCGGCGTCGGCGAGCCAGTTCACGACCGCCGCGAGCGCGACGGCGAGCCAGGCGGCGGCGAAGGCGTCGGCGAACCCCGCCACGTCCGCTTCCGGATCGAGGCGCAACGCGACGTACATGACGACGGCCTGCACGGACACGCCGATGATGAGGGCGCCGAGCCCGCCGAGCGCCGTGGCAAGGGCGAACAGCAGCGGCCGCAGCACCGCGCCGATCGCGGCAATCAGGCCGACCAGCCACAGCGTCGCCAGCAACCCGCTGGCGGTGACCCCCGGCAGCAGCCACAGCGTCGTGCTGAGCACCAGGAACGAGGTGACCATGCTGCGCAGCAGGGCCCGGACCCGGGCGACCGTCGGCCGGTAGTCGCGCAGCACCCCCAGGCCGACCCGCACCGGCTGGGGCAGCGTCCGCTGCTCCCCGGCATCGGCGTCCGGCTCCATTCGGCTCACAATGCCACACCCCGACTGGTCCGCCCCGACCTCCGCGACCCCGGCGCGGCCGGTCGTGTCGGCGAGTCACGGAGCAGGTCGGCGACGCCTCACCACACGCCGCCCAGCCTGGACCCCCGCCGGTGGGTCAACCCTCGACCGCGGTCAGCGCCGGCTCCAGGTCGGCGACGGTGGCGATGGTGGCCTGGACGGGAAAGATCCGATCGACGAGGAACGCGTGCACCTCCGGGTCGGGATCCGCGCACCCGTCGGCGAGCACCACCACCCGGTAGTCGCGATCGGCGGCGTCCCGCACCGTCGACAGCACCACGCCGCTCGTGCTGAACCCGGCCAGCACGAGCGTGTCGACCCCGCGCTCCCGTAGTTGCTCGCCCAGGTCCGTGGTGGAGAACGCGCCCACCCGGGACTTGCGCACCACCACGTCGCCCGCCACCGGCGCGAGGTGGCCGTGCACCTGCATTCCCGGGGCGTCGGCGTGGAGGGCGGGCCCCAGCTGCCGCGCCATCGCGGCGAAACGACTGTGCGCGGGCACCCGCTCGTAGTCCTCGTCGGCGAACCCGACCCGCACGTAGCCGACGTGGCCGCTGTGGCGACGCACCACGTCGAGGGCGGTCCGGACGCGCTCCAGTTGAGCGGCCGGGTCGGGGATCCGGCCGGCGAGGAGCGGCAGCGCGCCGTCGTTTCGCGAGAAGGTTGCCCATCGACAGTGGGCCATGAAGGGAAAGGAGCATACCTGCTCCCTGCCACTTTCAACATATAGCGCACCCGGGGGCTTGCGGCAAGACCCGGGTCGTGCCGCAGAATCACCGGCCGTGGCCAAGGACCTGCGGAAATGGGAGCCGCGAGCCAGAGAAGCTGCAAACCCTGACGGCCTGAACCGGCAACGGCCACGGGGGTCCCCGCCAGGCGGAACTCGCTCGCTCGTGGCAAGCGGCCCAGATCGGAGCTGATGACGTGAACTCGCTGAACACCAGCGCGTTTGACCTTCCCGACCACCTCTCTCCCAAGGCCGACCCGAGGCTGATCGCCGGCGACGAGCAGCACTTCGCGGCCATCGCGGCGAGCCTCGACCGGACGATCGCCGACCTGTCCGACCGCCTCGATACCGAGCGCAAGGCACCCGGCGGCATCGGCCAGGCGGCGATGGACCGGGACCAGGAGATCCACCGGCTGACCGCTCGCCTGCGAGCCCTGCGTCGCTTCGGCCTGGACCTGTGCCTCGGGCACATCGTCAGCGCGGACCACCCCGAGCCCGTGTACATCGGACGACTCGGCCTCACGGACAGCACGGGGCGTCGGCTGCTGCTCGACTGGCGCTCCCCGGCCGCCGAGCCGTTCTTCGGCGCGACCCACGCCAACCCGATGGGCCTGGCGAGCCGCCGCAGGTATCGCTGGACCCGCGGCCGGGTCAGCGACTACTGGGACGAGGTGTTCACCTCGGACGGGTTCGAGGGGCACGCGGCGCTCGATGACCAGTCCGCCTTCATCGCCAGCCTCGGCGGTAGCCGGTCTGCCCGGATGCGGGATGTGCTCGGCACCATCCAGGCAGACCAGGACGCCATCATCCGGGCGGGATCCAGCGGCGCTCTCGTCGTCGACGGCGGTCCGGGCACGGGGAAGACCGTGGTTGCGCTGCACCGCACCGCCTACCTCCTCTACTCCGACCCGCGCCTCGGGCACCGCCGGGGCGGCGTGCTGTTCGTCGGTCCGCACGAGCCCTACCTGGCGTACGTCGCCGACGTCCTGCCCAGCCTCGGCGAGGAGGGCGTGCAGACCTGCACGCTGCGGGACCTCCTTCCCGAGGGCGCCGCGGCAACCGCCGAGGCCGACCCGGACGTGGCCACCCTGAAGTCGTCCGCCGACCTGGTGAAGGCGATCGAGGCGGCCGTCAGGTTCTACGAGGAGCCGCCCGCCAAGGGGATGACGGTCACGGCCGGCGAGTCCGACCTCTGGCTGAGCGCCGACGACTGGGCCGACGCGTTCCAGGCAGCGGGACCGGGCACCCCGCACAACGAGGCGCGGGACCAGATCTGGGAGGAACTGCTCACGATCCTGATGGACAAGTACGACGGCGATGAGCCGGAGGACCTGGTCCGCAGGTCGCTGCTGCGGAACAGGGAGCTGCTCACGACCGTCAACCGCGCCTGGCCGCTGCTCGACGCGGCCGACCTCGTCGGAGACCTGTGGTCGGTGCCCGCCTATCTGCGGAAGTGCGCTCCCTGGCTCAGCCCCGACGAGGTCCGGAAGCTGCAGCGCGGCGATGTCCAGGCCTGGACGGCGTCCGACCTGCCGCTCCTGGACGCGGCACGGCAGCGACTCGGCGACCCGGAGGCGTCACGGCGTCAGCGTCAACACAGGGGCGCTGTCGCCGTCGAACGCGAGCGCATGACCAGGGTCGTGGACGACCTGATCGAGGCCGCCGACGACGAGTACGGGGTTGGCCTGGTGACGATGCTTCGTGGCGAGGACTTCCAGGACGCCCTGGTCGACGAGGCTGCACTGCCCGACACCGATCCGGACCGGCTTGCCGGCCCGTTCGCACACATCGTCGTGGACGAGGCTCAGGAGCTGACCGACGCGGAGTGGCAGATGCTGCTGCTCCGCTGCCCGTCCCGCAGCTTCACCATCGTCGGGGACCGCGCCCAGGCCCGGCACGGGTTCACGGAGTCGTGGCAGGAACGGCTGGAGCGGATCGGGCTCGACCGGATCAACCTGGCCTCGCTGAGCATCAACTACCGGACGCCGAAGGAGGTCATGGCGGAAGCCGAGCCGGTCATCCGGGCCGTGCTCCCGGACGCCAACGTGCCGGCCTCCATCCGCGGCGGAGACGTCCCGGTCGCACACGGCTCCGTTTCGGAGCTGGCCTCGATCCTCGACACCTGGCTCGCCACGCACGCCGAAGGGGTCGCCTGCGTCATCGGCGATCCCACGTTCCGCGGGACGTCCCGCGTCCGGTCGCTGACCCCGGAGCTGTCGAAGGGGCTCGAGTTCGACCTGGTCGTCCTCGTCGACCCCGAGGATTTCGGCGCAGGCATCGAAGGAGCGGTCGACCGCTATGTCGCGATGACCCGAGCGACCCAGCAACTCGTCATCCTCACCAGCTCCTGACGTTGGCCGGGACGTGTCGGAGCGCGGGTGCCACGGCGGTTCCCGCGCGCCTCGTTCCTCTGTCGGCCTTCTGCCAGTACGCCGAGCCGCGTGCTGCCCAGAGCTATGGTCAGCTGCCCAACTCTGACCAGGTGAGGATTGCCGTGGTGACAGCTCTCGCAGCGACGACCCGAGACCGCTGGCAGGCGTCGGCCGAGGAGGCCGCGCGCCGGCTGGCGGGTATGACGACCGCCGGCGCGCTGCTCGGCGTGGTTGTCGGCGGGGTGGGCGGCCGGCTCGCGATGCTGCTGCTGGCGCGACTCAACCCGCACCTGACCGGTCTGACGAGCGACGACGGCTTCACCATGGGGCAGTTCACCGTGGCCAACACGCTGCAGCTGCTCGGCACCGGGCTGCAGTTCGGCCTGCTCGGCGTCGCCGTCTACGCCGTCCTGCGGGCGTTGATGATCGGCCCGCGCTGGTTCCAGGTCCTCACCATCGGGGGCGGACCGGCCATCGTGGTCGGCGCGGTGATCGTCCACCCCGACGGTCTCGACTTCACCCTGCTCGGCTCGCCGTGGCTCGGCATCGCGCTGTTCATGGCGATCCCCGGGGTGTACGCCGCGCTGCTCACCGTCCTCGCCGAACGGTGGATCTGCCCCGAAGGATGGTTCGGGCGGGCCCCGTTGGCCCCGGCCCTGCTGCCGCTGGCGCTCTGGCTTCCCCTGGCTCCGGTCCTCCCTGTCCTGGGATTGCTCTGGCTGGCGCGTCAGGCGGTCTGGCGGCTGCCGGCCGGCGCTGCCGTGCTGGCTCACCCGTCCCTGCCGTGGATCGCGAGGCTGGGCCTGATCGCGATCTTCGTCGTCGCTGTGGTGGACCTCGTCCGGGACGCGAGCGCGTTGATGTAGTCCGCGCGGCGGCCGGGGGAGGGACCGGCCCGGCAGGAGGCGGCCGGCGTCGCGTAGTCGATCACGGTTCTCCGGTGGGGTCCGGCCGACAGGTGGTGCGCAGGACGTAGGGCATGATGCCGCCGTGCCGGTAGTAGCTGGCTTCCCGTGCGGTGTCCTGCGCACGAACGTCGGCCCGATGGCCCGCCGGACGGCAGGCTATCGCGACAGCCTGATGGTCACGGTGGCGGTCATGCCGTCGGGGCGATGGCTGAGGCTCAGTGAGTCGGCCAGCTGGTCCGCCAGCCAGAGGCCCCGGCCACCGGTCACGTCTCCGTCGGACAGCTGGATCGGCGGCGCGTGGGCAGCCGTACCGTGATCGACGACATCGCAGCGCAGGACGTCGCCCTGTCTCCGGAGGTGCAGGTGGCCCGCCCCGCCGCCGTGGCGCACGGCGTTGGTGACCAGCTCGTGGACGGCCAGGACGAAGTCTTCGGCCGTCTCGCCGGTCAGACCTGCGGCGGCGACGTGTGCGGCGACGGCATGCCGCAGCTCGGTGACGGTGGCGGCGGTGAACTGCTGGGAGAGAAACGACCGCCGTTCACCGCGCGCGTGTCCGGCCCCCGTCCAGCTGATCTCGGCCGGCGGCCCGAAACCGCCCATGAAAAAGAGGCTACCTGCATTCCGAATATCCGCCAGCGGGGACCGGCGACCCAGGAACGCCCGGTCGGGTCGGCCGCCACCAGCCGGACAGCAGGGCCATGAGGAGGAGAACCCGCACGCGGAGGCGGTAACGACGCGGCACCGCCGCCGGCGGGTCATCTCCGGCGACCGAGCGCCCGGCCGGTCCGGCCGCGACCCGGCCCCCGATCCGCGCTGCGCGGCCGCTACCTCGTGAGGCCGGCGGGCTTCGGCGGTATCCGCAGCACGAGCAGGGCGATGTCGTCGTCGGTGGTGGCGGCGTAGCGGTCGAGCAGATGATCGCAGAGCTGCTCCGCGGTCAACCCGTGCCGGCCGGTGAGGCTGCGCGTCAGGTCCGCCAACCCCTCGTCGATGATCTCGTCGCGTCGGTCGATCAGGCCGTCGGTGTACAGCACGACGGCGCAGCCGGGAGTGAGGGTGACGCGGTGGTCGCTGCGCACGGCGCCGGGTTGGACGCCCAGCAGCATCTCCGGCGGCGTGTGCAGCAGGGTCGCGGTTCCGTCGGGAGTGATGAGGACCGGTGGCAGGTGCCCGGCGTTGGACCACACCAGGGTGCGTGCGTCGGCTCGGGCCTGCTGCGCGGCCTGCTCCAACCGGCCCAGGACGGCGGTCGCCAGGGCGTCCATGCCCAGGCCCCGCATCGTCGCTTCCAGGCTCTCCAGCATGGCGGCCGGCGGCTTCTGCAGGGCGTACGCGACTCCGCGCAACAGGTTGCGGATCTGCGCCATGGCCGCGGCGGCCTGCTGGTCGTGGCCCGCGACGTCGCCGACGACCAGGGTGAGCCCGCCGTCGGGTTGGGGAAAGGAGTCGTACCAGTCACCGCCGATGCGGGCCTGTTCGGCTGCCGGCTGGTAGCGCACGGCCACCTCCAGGTGGTCCGGCTGCGCGGGCGGGGTCAGCAGGCTGCGTTGCAGCCGCTCAGACAGGTCCCGTTCCAGGCCGGCGACCCGCCGTTCGGCCTGGCGCGTCTGGGCCCGCTGCAGCGCTTGCGCCACCGTCGCGCCGACCAGCCGCACGAATCCGACGTAGCCGTCGTCCACGGGCAGGTGCTGGCTCAGCCGGGCCACCAGGACCGTCTCCGCGGACGGTGTCAGGCCCGGCAGGCGCACCCGCATCACGGGGATGTCCGCCGGGCTCTCCAGCACGAAGTCCCCGTTGCAGGAGATCGTCGAGCGCACCGCGGGCAGCGGCGGCGTACCGGCGTCCGTGGCCGGGTCGGTGACGAGGATGTCGACCTCCGGCAGGTCCTGCGGATCGGTGCGCAGCATCGCCGCCGCCTGGTCGAGGATCTCCGCCGGGTCGTCGAGGCCGCTGAGCGCGTCGCTGAGCCCGGCCAGCATGATCAGCCGCCGCTGCGACAGCACCCGTCCCGTCGTCTCCGTCGCGATGTCGATCACGCCCTCCACCCCGTCGGGGCCTCGGACGGCGGAGTAGGAGAACGTGAAGAAGCATTCCTCCGGGTAGCCGCGCCGGTCCATCAGCAGCCGCATGTCCTGCGTCCAGGTTGCGCGCTGGGTCGACCGCACGGACTCGAGCATCGGCCCGATGACGTCCCAGATCTCCCGGAACACGTGCGCGGCGGGTGCACCGAGCGAGGCCGGATGCTTGTCCCCGATCAACTCGACGTAGGCCTCGTTGTAGATCATCACGAATTCCGGGCCCCAGAAGAGCGTCACCGGGAACCGGGTGTGCAGGGCGACGTCGACGGCGGCGCGCAGCATCGGGCTCCAGCCGGACGGCGCACCCAACGGGGTCGCCGCCCAGTCCACGCTCCGGTACGCCGACCGCAGCGTCCCGGCCGCCTCGAACAGTTGATCCACCGACCGACCATAGCCCCAGCCGCCGGGCACCCGGGCGGCGCTCCGGCCGGCCTGACCGGCCGGGAAGGCGAACTCAGCCCGGTCAGCGGCGCCGCCAGTGGATCGGCAGGCGCTTCACCCCGCGCTGGAAGTTCGAGCGCAGGTATTCGGGTGGCCCCGCGTAGCTGATCCGGGCGGTGCGCGCGAGCAGCTCCCCGAAGAGCGCCCGGAGCTGGCACCGGGCCAGGTGCGCGCCGAGGCAGAAGTGCGGTCCGTGACCGAAGACCAGGTGCGGGTTCGGGTGGCGGGTGAGATCGAGCCGGTCGGGGTCGGCGAAGACGCGTTCGTCGCGGTTGGCCGAGGCGAACGAGACCACCACCTTGTCCCCGGCCCGTACCGGGACGCCGGCTATCGCGGCGTCCACCGTGGCGGTGCGCCGGAACAGCATCACCGGTGTCCACCAGCGGAGCAGTTCGTCGACGGCGGTGTCGAACAGGGCCGGGTCGCGGCGCAGCCGGTCCAGCTCCGCCGGGTGCTCCAGCAGGGCGATCATCGCGCCGGGCAGGCCGTTGCGGATCGTCTCGTTGCCGGCCACAGCGAACAGCCAGAACATGTTCTCGAACTCGTCAACCGAGAGCCGGTCGTCGCCCTGCTGGGCCAGGAGGATGGACATCACGTCCGAACCCGGGCGGCGGCGCTTCGACTCGGCCAGCAGGTGGGCGTACGTGTAGAGGTCGGCCATGCCGGCCCGGGTGCGGGGGTCCGGCATCCTGCCGTCGGCGTCCGGTGCCGGCCGGTGCCGCAGGGCCTCCCGGGCGGCCTCGGTGCCGGCCCGCGCGTCGAACGCCGCCGACCCGGCGTAGTCCGGGTCCTGGAAGCCGATCACCCGGTTCGACCAGTCGTACAGCAGCCAGCGGTCCGGCTCCGGCAACCCCAGCACGTCCGCGAGCGTGAGTAGCGGCAGGTCGGCGGCGAGGTCCCCGGCGAAGTCGCAGGTGCCCTCGTCCGCGTCGCCCAGCGCGCGCTCGACGAGCGCCGCCGCGTTCGCGCGGATCGACGCCTCCAGCGCGGCGACCGCGCGCGGGGTGAATGACCGGGCGACCGGCCGGCGGAGCCGGCCGTGGTCCGGCGGGTCCATCTTGAGCATCATCCGCCGCACGTAGCCGAGGTCCTCGGGGGTGGCCGGGTCGCGGATCTGGGTGGCGCCGAGCCAGGACGAGAAGAGCTGTGGCTGCTTCAGCACCTCCGTCACGTCGGCGTGCCGGAGCACCAGCCAGAAGCCCGGCCCGCCGGGCAGCCCGAGCAGCGGCGGTTCCTCGACCCACACCACCGGGCCGGCGGCGCGCAGCGCGGCGAGCAGGCGGTACGGGACGCCGTCGACGTAGCTGCGGGGGTCGACCAGGGGCGCCGGATCGACCGTCACTGCCCGAGAAACTCCTCGACCACCGCGGCCAGGCGTACCGGCGTCTCGTACATCGCGTAGTGCCCCGCGTTGGCGAGCACCTCCAGCCGGGCGTTGGGGTAGTGCCGCATCCAGGTCTCGCGCATCGTGTCGGCGCCCAACGCCGGGTCGTGCTCGCCCACCACGGCGAGCGCCGGGACCGGGTTGCCCTTCACCTCGTCGGTGAAGTCGGTACGCGCCCAGGCGGTGAGGTACGCGCCGAACGCCTCGGGCGTGGAGTGCTTGACGGAGAAGCTGACCATCTGGTCCAGCCAGTGGTCGGACAGCCGGTTGCCGGTGGTGAGGTCGATGATGGTGCGGCGGTTGTCCGGGTTGGCGGCGGCACCGTCGAACAGCGCCCAGCTCTGCAGGTCGAAGGGCACCCCGCCGGCGGGCACCGGGCTGATGCCGACGAGGCGTTCCACCCGACCGGGGGCGTCGGCGAGTACCCGCTGGGCGGCGCTGCCGCCCATCGAGTGCCCCACCACCGAGAACGTGTCCCAGCCGAGGGCGTCGGCGAGCTCCAGGGCGTCGCGGGAGATCTCGGCGATGGTGTGGTCGCCGGCGACCCCGGTGCGTGCGCCGTACCCTCGGTAGTCCAGGAACGCCCAGGTGAAGCCTTCAGGATCGATCAGGTCCGGCAGCCAGCCCCAGCCCTGCGCCGACCCGAACCAGCCGTGCAGGGCCAGCACCTTGCGCGGGCCGTGACCGACGCTGATGTGGCTGATCGTCATGACGGCGACCCCTCTCGCTGTCGTGGCGCGGCGCCCGACGTGACGCCGACAAAGTGGACGCAGGCGATGTGGAAGCGACCGTAGCCCGCGCACCGACCGAACGGAATAGCACGCCCGGACGCGCCGGGCCGACGCCGGGCGGCGGCGGCGCGCCGCACGGCCGGTCCGCTTCGGTCAGAAGAGTGTCGACGGCCCGACCGGCGCCGGCTCGGGCAGCGGCTCGACCTCCGGCAGTCGGGCCCGCACCTGGTCGTGAAACCGCCGGGCGAGCTCGGGCGCGTCGGCGTTGTCCGGGGTGTGCACGAACACGGTCGGGGAGCCGCCCTCCCGCAGCCAGCCGGTCACCACGTCGAGCCATGGTTGCCAGCCCTCGACGGTGCGGGCGGGGTCGTCCCGGCCGAGGTACCGGACGACGGGCCGGTCGGTCAGCGCGTGCGTGCGCAGCGGGGTACGCGGCTTTCTGGTCCACGCCTCCCGTTCCGCCTCGCTGGTCGGCGGGGTGCGGAAGAAGGCGGTGGTGTCGAAGGGGATCCACTCCGCGCCGCCCGCGACGAGCGTCTCCTCCAGCGCCCGCACCGCCCGGGGGTCGTCGAAGAAGGCGGGGTGGCGGACCTCCACGGCGTACCGGTGGGCGGTGGGCAGCCGGCGTAGGAAGCGGGCGAGCACGGGCACGTCGGTGGGGCCGAACGAGCCCGGGAGCTGGATCCAGAGGGCGTGGGCCCGGGGGCCGAGCGGTTCGATCGCGTCCAGGAAGAGGCGCAGCTCCTCGTCGCCGCCGGTGAGCCGGTGCACGTGCGTGACGACCTTCGGCAGCTTCAGCACGAACCGGAAGTCGGGGCCGGTCTGCCGCGCCCACGACGCCACCGTCTCCCGGGTGGGGGTGGCGTAGAACGTGGTGTTTCCCTCGACCGCGGTGCACCAGCCGGCGTAGGCGCGCAGCCGCTCGTGGGCCGGCAGCGGGTGCGCCAGGAAGCGTCCCTGCCAGGGCCGGTGCGTCCACATCGCGCATCCCACGTGCAGGCGCATCCGATCCTCCCACCGCTCGACCGCCCGGCACGGAACGACCCGCGCCGGGCGTACCGTATCCCTTCGGGACGGCCGGTCCCGGACGCGGCCGCCGGGCCTCGTCCGCGTTCGGGCGACGGTGAGCGGTCGCCGCCCGTAGCGAGAGCGCCAGCCCTGGTGCCGCCGTTGCCGGCAACGGCGACTACCTAGGCCGGCGGCGCAGGATCGTCACCTGTCGGACACCGCAGCGGCGGCCGGTGGGACCGCAGACAGGCCGCCGGCGCCGGCGGATCGGTGGCGGGCGCCGACTCGGTCGGGGTGGGTGCGCTGCTCGGGGTGGGTGTGCTGCTCGGGGACTCGCTCGTGGCCGGCGGTGTCCCGGTCGACTGCCCGGTCGGGGTCGTCCGCGCGGATGGAGGGGTCGCGGCGGCCGGTGCGGCGGATCCGGGGCGCTCCGCCACCGTCGCGCGCAGCACCAGCCCGTCCGGGTCGGAAGCGCCGCCGGTGGAGCGCGTCGCCGTGCCGACCGTCGGCGACGGGACCGCGCCGCCGCCCGTCGGGCTGCTGGCGGGCGCGCTCGGGAACGGGCGGCCGATCGCGTCCCGGCCGTCGGCGCCGGCGGCGGGTCCGCTCGCCCGCGGCGCCGCCCGGTGCGGCCCGCCGGCCGGCGCGTTCACGGTGCTCGCGGCGAGGGTGCCGAGCGTCACCGCGACCGCGACGGCGGCCGCGGCGGCCAGGCGTTCCGGGCGCAGCAGGGGCGCCGGGGCGTCCGCGGCCGTCACCGGGTGCGGGGGCGCCGGCCGGGCGCCGTAATGGGCCGCCAGCAGGGCGTCGACCTGCGCGGCGAGGACGGCCCGATGCCCGGTGGCGGTGGCGAAGGCGAGGGTGAGGTAGAAGCGGAAGTTCACCGCCGCACCGGCCGGCACCCGCAACCCGGCCGGCCGGCGGCCGTCCCCGGAGTGCAGCAGCGTGACCGGCACCTCGGGGTGGTGGCCCGGCCCCCGTACGTCGGCGTGTCGCCACTCGCGCCGGCCGGTGCGGCCGGCGAAGGCGACCCGCAGGTTGGTCACGACCGCCATGCCGGAGTCGACGACCCGGAGGCCGGTCGGCAGCGGCCGCCCGGGCGCGTGGACGGGCGCCGTCACGGCGGTCAGGGCGGGCGCAGGCAGCCCGGTGAGGTGCCGGGCCTCCGCCTCGACCAGATCGGCGTCCGGCATGACCCGGTAGACGACCTCGTCGTCGGCTAGGTCCACCGGCAGGCCGGTGCGGGGCTGCCTGCAGCCCAGGAACCCGGCGGCCTCGATCCGCAGTCTGAGCAGCCGCTCCTCGTCGCGGCGCCAGACCTCGACCTCGGCCTCGTACGCCGCCTGCCGGCGGTCGTTCTCGCGTTGCGCCCACCCGAATTGCCAGCGGGAGTGGCCGACCGCAACGCCCGTCACGATGGCTGACCGTTTCGCTGTCACGTCACGTACAACGGCGACTGCGGTCGGTGGACACGGCGAAGATGAAGAGCGTTCCGGTTCTGCGGGAAGCGGGGGAATTGCCGGAAAGCCTGCGGATCCCGCTGGCGGATGGCACCGGGTGTCGGTGAGACTCGGGCGGGCGCGGGGTGCGCCCGCCCGGCAGGAGGGGGTACGACCGGATGGGGCAGGCGGCGCGGGACGCGGCGGAGTTGCTCGGACAGGCCCGGCGGGTGGTGATCTTCACCGGGGCGGGCATGTCGGCCGAGAGCGGTGTGCCGACCTTCCGGGACGCCCTGACCGGGCTGTGGCGGCAGTTCGACGCGCAGGCGCTCGCCACGCCGGACGCGTTCCGTGCGGACCCCGCGCTCGTGTGGGGCTGGTACGAGTGGCGACGCGCCACCGTCCGGCAGGCCCGGCCGAACGCGGGGCACGTCGCCGTGGCCGCGATCGAGGCCCGCGTGCCGAGCAGCGTCCTCGTCACCCAGAACGTCGACGACCTGCACGAGCGGGCCGGTTCCGCCGCCCCGGTGCACCTGCACGGCAGCCTGTTCGCACCCCACTGCTCGGGCTGCGCCCAGCCGGCGCCGGTGCCGGACCTGACGGAGGAGCCGGCCGAGGGCCGGCGGATCCCACCGCCGCGGTGCGCGCGGTGCTCGGCTGCCGTCCGGCCGGGTGTGGTGTGGTTCGGCGAGGCGTTGCCGACGGAGGCGCTGGAGGCCGCCGTCGAAGCGGCGTCCACCTGCGACCTCCTGCTGACCGTGGGCACCTCCGGCCTGGTCTATCCGGCCGCGGAGATCCCCCAGGTGGCGGCGCGCCTCGGCGCCGCGGTGATTCAGGTCAACCCGGAGGAGACGCCGCTGGACCGGGTCGCCGACGTGAATCTGCGCGGCCCGGCCGCCCGCGTGCTCCCCGCTCTGGTCGACGCTGCCTGGGACCGCCCCCACGGGGCCTGACCGTCGTCGGCCGGACTGGTGGCGCAGCCGGGGAGCTGTCGTGGCATGCCGGCCAGGTGGGTTGCGTACGCTGGCCCGGCGACCGCCGTGACCCGGGAGATTTGATGACCAGCCCTGGACCCTGCACCGTCCGGACCGCCCGCCCCGGCGACGTGGCTGCCCTCGTCGACCTCGTCGAGTCGGCGTACCGGGGGGAGCGCAGCCGGGCCGGCTGGACCCACGAGGCGGACCTGCTCGGCGGCCAGCGCACCGACGCGGGCATGGTGAACGCCGCGGTGCGGCACCCGGACGGCACGGTGTTGGTCGCCGAGGACGAGGCGGGCATCGTCGCCTGCTGCCAACTGGAGCGCCGGGACGACCACGCCTACTTCGGCATGTTCGCGGTGTCACCGGGGCGGCAGGGCGGCGGGCTCGGCCGGGCGCTGCTGGCGGAGGCCGAGCGGTTCGCCCGGGAGGAGTGGGGCGCCGGCGAGCTGCGGATGACGGTGATCACCCAGCGGGACGACCTGATCGCCTGGTACGAGCGACGCGGCTACACCCGCACGGGGGAGCTGACCCCCTTCCCGTACGGCGACGAGCGGTTCGGCGTGCCACGGCGACCGGACCTGGCGTTCGAGACGCTGACCAGGAAGCTCGGCTGACGGCGGCCCGACCCGACCGGCA
The DNA here is from genome assembly GCF_030518795.1 of Micromonospora sp. NBRC 110009. NCBI lineage: Bacteria > Bacillati > Actinomycetota > Actinomycetes > Micromonosporales > Micromonosporaceae > Micromonospora > Micromonospora soli. The sequence continues at coordinate 4,890,498 of NZ_CP130427.1, forward strand.
CCCGCCCGGGGCGGTCGTCAGCCCGCTGCCGAGACCCGTCGCGAATCAGGACCCCGAGCAAGGATTTCGGCGGCCCGGTCCGTACGGTCGGGGCGTGGAAACCGATGTGATCGTGGTCGGGGCCGGCCTCGCCGGCCTGGTCGCCGCCGCCGAGGCGGCCGACGCCGGCCGCCGGGTGCTGCTGCTGGACCAGGAACCCGAGCAGAACCTCGGCGGCCAGGCGTGGTGGTCGTTCGGCGGGCTCTTCCTGGTCGACTCGCTCGAGCAGCGGCGGATGGGCATCCGGGACTCCGTGGAGCTGGCCTGGCAGGACTGGACCGGCAGCGCGGCGTTCGACCGTCCCGAGGACCACTGGCCGCGCCGGTGGGCCGAGGCGTACGTGCACTTCGCGGCCGGGGAGAAGCGGGCCTGGCTGCGCGGCCTCGGTCACCGGATCTTCCCGGTGGTCAGCTGGGCCGAACGGGGCGGGGGAGCGGCGGACGGGCACGGCAACTCGGTGCCCCGGTTCCACGTCACCTGGGGGACCGGCCCCGGCGTGGTCGAGCCGTTCGCCCGGCGGGTGCGGGCCGCCGCCGATCAGGGCCGGATCCGGCTGCTGTTCCGGCACCGCGTCGACGAGCTGGTCACCAGCGCCGGCGTCGTCACCGGCGTGCGTGGCGCGATCCTGGAGCCCGACGACGCCCCGCGCGGCCGTCCCACCTCCCGCACGGTGGTCGGCGACTTCGCGTACGGCGCGCAGGCCGTGATCATCACCTCGGGCGGGATCGGCGGCGACCACGACCTGGTCCGGCGGGCCTGGCCGGCGCGCCTCGGCACCCCACCGACCCGGATGGTCACCGGGGTGCCGGCGTACGTCGACGGGCGGATGCTCGGCATCACCGAGGCCGCCGGCGGGCGGATCATCAACCCCGACCGGATGTGGCACTACACCGAGGGGCTGCGCAACTGGGACCCGATCTGGCCCGGGCACGGCATCCGGATCCTGCCCGGCCCGTCGTCCCTCTGGCTCGACGCGACCGGGCAGCGGCTGCCACCGCCGCTCTTCCCCGGCTTCGACACCCTGGCCACGCTGCGCCATCTGCGCACCACGGGGTACGACTACAGCTGGTTCCTGCTCACCCAGCGGATCCTGGAGAAGGAGTTCGCGCTGTCGGGCTCGGAGCAGAACCCCGACCTGACCAACCGCAGCATCCGGGGGGTGCTGCGCCGGGTGCGCCCCGGCGCGCCGGGCCCGGTCGAGGCGTTCAAGCGGCACGGCGCGGACTTCGTCGTCGCCGACGGCCTGCCGGCGCTGGTCGACGGGATGAACAGGCTGGCCGCCGAGACCGGCGGGCCGCAGCTCGACGCCGTCGCGCTGCGGCGGGTGGTGGAGGCCCGGGACCGGGACATCGCCCACCCGTACGGCAAGGACGCCCAACTGCAGGCCGTTCGCGGTGCCCGGGCGTACCGGGGGGACCGGCTCGTCCGGGTGGCCACCCCGCACCGGCTGCTCGACCCGGCCGCCGGCCCGCTGATCGCCGTCCAGTTGCACGTGCTCACCCGCAAGACCCTCGGCGGGCTGCACACCGACCTGTCCGGCCGGGTGCTGCGCCCCGACGGCGAGCCGCTCGGCGGGGTGTACGCCGCCGGCGAGGTCGCCGGCTTCGGTGGTGGCGGCTTGCACGGCTACAACGCGCTGGAGGGCACCTTCCTCGGCGGCTGCCTCTTCTCCGGACGGACGGCCGGCCGGGCCGCAGCGGCCGCCGTCGGCTGACCCGCGGGCGCGTTGCCTACCGGTGCGCCGGCGGTAGAACAAATTCCTCCCCAGGGCGGTCACTTTGCCACCGCCCGGGTGGGCCGTGACGTCGGATCGTTGTCGGTTACCTGATTGGAATCTGCAAATGGCTGGGGCATTGTCCCTCGACGGCGGACACTCGCATTTGCTCGGTTCTTGCGGGTGGCCCGCATTGAGGCATCCCGCAGGCCTCCGCCCAGTTCGTGGCGGCGCGGTTCGCCGGGTGAGCCGGCCCGTCGCCCTGCTCAGACGCCGCCGGCGTGATCATCTGTCATCTAAGGTTGACGCCGCGCGCCGGCGCTCCTAGGCTGGGGGCATGGCAGTCAATCGGCTGGTGAGCCTCGTGAACGCCACCGACGACGACGACCCCCGGGTCGCCCTCGCCGCCACCGCGGAGGCGGCGAAGGAGTTCGAGCGGATCCAGGCGGTCCTGGTCCGGCGGGCGCGGGCGCAGGGCGTGACCTGGGCGGAGATCGCCGCCGCGCTCGGCGTCAGCAAGCAGGCGGTGCACAAGAAATACGGCGGTCGGGGACTGTTTCGCAAGGAAGACTGAATTCTGGTCCCGCGTCCCTCAACATTTCTCCAGACATTCTCCTTGAGCGGCGTCGTACCCCGGTGCGAATCGCCGGCGTAACAACCTGTCAATAGATTCACTATTCCGCTGGCGTCTCAGGAATGGCGGGAACGGCAATTCCTGCCCGAAATCAGCCAGTAGGCGCAGCTTCGACAGATCCAACCGGCGAGCGAAGGAGCAACCATGACCACGGCACCGCGGCCGGCGGCCGCGCCGCAGGCGTCGATAGCCAAGCTGGCCATCGTCATCCTGCTGGGCGGCGTGATCGTCCAGCTCGACGCGACGATGACCAACGTCGCGATCAGCACCTTCATCAAGGACTTCGACTCCACCATCTCCACCATCCAGTGGGTCGGCACCGGCTATCTGCTGGCGATGACCCTGACCATCCCGGCCACCGGCTGGGCGATGGAGCGCTTCGGCCCGCGTACCCTCTGGACCGCGACCGTGCTGGTCTTCCTGGTCGGCTCGGTGCTGGCCGGCTTCGCCTGGTCGGCGCAGAGCCTGATCATCTTCCGGATCCTGCAGGGTCTCGGCGGCGGCATGATCGTGCCGATCGCCCAGGCGGTGCTCGCCCAGGCCGCCGGCCCCGACCGACTCGGCCGGCTGATGGCGGTGATCGCGATCCCCGCCATGCTGGCCCCCGTCCTCGGGCCGGTGATCGGCGGCTGGCTGGTCACCGACGTGAGCTGGCGCTGGATCTTCTTCGTCAACGTCCCGATCTGCCTGCTCACCATCCTGCTGTCCTGGCGTTACCTGTCGGCGGAGAAGGCGGTGGTCAACGGCCGGCTCACCCGGCTCGACTGGATGGGCCTGGCCCTGCTCTCGCCCGCCTGCGCCGCGGTGGTGTACGGCCTGGCCCGGGCCGGCAACAAGGGCACCTTCGGCGAGTCCGGCGTGATCGCCTTCGTCATCGCCGGCCTGGTGCTGCTCATCGGCTTCGCGGTGCACGCGCTGCGGGACGACGAGCCGCTGCTCGACCTGCGGCTGTTCCGGGCGCGCAGCTTCGCCGCCTCGGCGTCGGTGGTGTTCCTCTCCGGCATCGTGCTCTTCGGCGCGATCATCCTGCTGCCGCTCTACTACCAGCAGGTGGCCGGGCTGACCCCGCTGCGGGCCGGCCTGCTGCTCGCGCCGCAGGGACTCGGCATGGCGGTCGCGCTGATCATCGCCGGCCGGCTCTCCGACAAGATCGGCCCACGGCCGATCGTGCTTGTCGGCATCGCCCTCGCCGCGGCCGGCGCGCTCGTCCTCACTAAGGTGGAGGCGGACACCAACCGGTGGCTGCTGAGCGCGGCGCTGGCCGTCAGCGGCGCCGGGCTCGGCGCGGCGACGGTACCGGTCCTGGTCGGCGCGTACCGGGGGCTGCGCCAGGAGCAGATCCCGCGGGCGACCACCGCGATCCGGATCTTCCAGCAGCTCGGCGGCGCGTTCGCCGGCGCGGTCCTGGCAGTGGTGCTGCAGCACGCGAGCGCCAGTGCGGCGACCGCCGGTCGCGGCGGCCGGCCGGAGCCGTCGGCGCTGGCCGACGCGTACGGGCAGACGTTCTGGTGGGTGCTCGGCTTCGCCACCGTCGCCCTCATCCCGGCGCTGCTGCTGCCCGGCAGCCCGCCGGAGAGGAAGTCCCCGCCGCAGACCCCGGCCGCGGAGGAGACCCCGGTCGCCAGCTGACGGCAATTCCCGGTAAGCCCCTGGCGGACGTCCCGGACGGAGCGCTATGCTCCGCCGCGATGATGACCTCCTCGTCCAGATTGGGGGCCCGGTTCGCGCAAGGTGAGTGCTGATGCGCTCGCCCGCCGCGAATGCGGAATCCCGTCTCTCCCTCTGGCGGCGCGTGCGCGAGTTCGCCGTACCGCCCTCCATGATCGAATCTGCCACCGCGCGTCGTCGCGTCGGTGACTGGGCCGGCGCGTGCGCCGCGGCCCGCGTCGACGTCGACCTTGACCTGCGCGCCGTGGCTCGGCGCCACGGCCGCGAGCTGGCCGCCCGGCTCCGGGCCGATCTCCGACACCTCGCACCCGACCTGCTGCGCTGGCACCTGCCGAGGGTCGCCCCCGACGGACTGCTGCGCCCGGCGCTGACCATCTCGCTCGTCAGGTACGACCCGGCGGAGCAGGACGCCACCGAGCCGGTGCACCTCGTGGTCCGCACCCCGCCGGCCTGGGCGGACGCGGGCCAGCGGATCAGCCTGACGCTGTGGGCGGGCAGCCGCGCCAAGCAGGCCGGCGGGCATCCGCACTCCCGTCCCGACCGTCGGTTCCGCCTCGACCTGCACCGCCACCTGTGGGACGCGCGGCAGGCCGATGAGCTGCGGGGCCGGTCAGGGGCCGAGCACCTGCCCACCGAGGACGGCGGCGGGGGCCCGCCGTGGCGGGAACCTGGTCACGCGGTGCACCGCTGGGCGGCCGAGGCGGCGATCCTGCTTCGCGCCGAGGGACGGACCGGCGCCGCCGTGGCCGTCCGGCTCGGGCCCCGACGCCGCCTGGTCCTGGACGTCCCTCCACGAGGGATGAACGTCGGGCAGCGGCCCGAAGGGGGCGAGCAGAACCTGCGGTACGCCCGGACGACCCGGGCCGGGCACGCCGCCGCGCTGCCGGTGCTGCCCGACGCGGCGACGTGGCTGCCACCCGACCTCGAGTTGCTGTGCCATGGGCTGATCGGGGTGGACCAACTCCACCCGCTGGTGGCGTCGGCGCTCGACCCCGACCGCCCGGCGGCCGGCACTCGGGCGTTACCGGGCCCGGGGGCACAGCCACGGCTCGTGGTGTGCCGGGGAGCCCGGCACCGGATCGGCCTGGTCGACGGGGTCCTCGCCGCGCTCGACCACGACCCGGCGGAGATCCGCCGGGAGGAGCTGCTGGCCGCGCTGACCGGCAGCCCGCTGCCCTGCCTGCAGGCGATCGACGAGGCGCACCGCCGGCCGGCGTGCCTTCCCGACATCCGCGCCCGCCTCGACCACGGTGACATCGCCGGTGCGCTGGCCACCGTCCAGGCCCTGCTCGGACCCGACGCGCTGCTGCGCGCCGGGGACCTGCGCGAGGAACTGGAGACCGCTGCGCTGCGGCGCATCACGTATGGACTGTTCCGCGCCGGACTGACCGGGCATGCACCCCCGCCCAGCTCCCGGGACCGGCGGCCCAAGCGGGACCGCCGCTCCCACCCGCGCCACGCGACCTTCCGCTGACCTGCGGATCGTCGCCTCTCACCCGGCCCCTGGCCGATCCACCCACGACCTCACAGGTGATCCGACATGCCTTCGCGTACCCCGATCGACCTCACCCCGCAGCTCGACGTCGCCGCCGCGCTGCTCGCCCTACTGTGCGACACCAGCACCGAGGCTCGCACCGACCCGCAGCTGGAAGCACTGACGCTGGCCGTCGCCGCCGACCTGCCGGTGCTGCTGTGGGGCGAGCCGGGCATCGGCAAGACCGCCGCGCTGACGCAGCTCGCCACGGCCCTGGACCTGCCGCTGACGACGGTGATCGCCAGCGTCCACGAGCCTTCCGACTTCTCCGGGCTGCCGGTCGTCGGGGACGACCCGGCAGCGCAGGGCGTCCCGATGGCCCCGCCGGACTGGGCGGTACGCCTGGTCCGCGCCGACCGGGGACTGCTGTTCCTGGACGAGCTGTCGACCGCTCCGCCCGCCGTGCAGGCCGCGCTGCTGCGTCTCGTGCTCGAGCGGCGGATCGGTAGCCTGCGTCTGCCGGCCGGGGTCCGGATCGTGGCCGCCGCCAACCCTCGCTCCTCCGCGGCCGACGGCTGGGAGCTGAGCCCGCCGCTGGCCAACCGCTTCGTGCATCTCCAGTGGACGCACGACCAGGAGGTGGTCGTACGTGGCCTGGGTGGGACCTGGCCCCGGGCGAGCCTGCCCCGGCTCGACCCGGAGCGGCTGACGCAGGCCGTCGCCTTCGCCCGCCGTGCGGTGTGTGGGCTCCTGTCGGCCCGCCCGGGGCTCGTGCACCGGCTGCCGACGAGCGAGGCCGGCCGCGGCGGCCCCTGGCCGTCGCCCCGGAGCTGGGAGATGGCCCTGCGCCTGATCGCCTTCGCCACCGCGGCCGACACCTCCCGAGAGGTCCTGTCGATGCTGGTCCGAGGCACCGTCGGCGACGGCCCCGGACTGGAGCTGCTGGCCAGCCTGGACCGGATGGACCTGCCCGACCCCGAGGTGCTGCTGGCCGACCCGGCCGTCGCCGTGCTGCCCGAGCGGGGCGACCTGCGCCAGGTCGTGCTGGACGGTGTGGTGGAGGCGGTGCGCCGGCGCCCGGAGCGGTCCCGCTGGGACGCGGCCTGGACGCTGCTGGTCCGGGCGCTGGAGACGGGCGCCCCGGACCTGGTGGTCGTCCCCGCGTCCACGCTCGCCCGGTTGCGCCAGGAGGACTGGGACGTGCCCGCGTCGATCGACCGGCTCGCCGGGGCGGTGTCCCTGTCCCGCGCGGCCGACCAGGCGGCGGCCCGGGTCGCGGTCGCCGCGGGGAGCGGACGATGACCGTCGGGACGCTGGACCGGGACAAGCTCTTCACCGCCCGGCTGCACGCCGCCCGGGTCCGGCCCTACCTGGCGACGGCGCTGTTCGCCCTGCACGTGGTCGAGTCCCGGCGGGTGCCGACGATGGCGGTGGACCGGTACTGGCGGTGCTACGTCTCGCCCAGCTTCGTGGACCGGACGCCGGTCGAGGAACTCGCCGGAGTGTGGGTGCACGAGGTCTCGCACCTGCTCCGCGACCACCACGGGCGCGGCGACCGGGTCGCGCGGGAACGTGGGCTGACCGGGCCGGGGGAGCGGCTGCGGATGAACATCGCCGCGGACTGCGAGATCAACGACGACGTGTTCGGCGACGGGCTGGCCCGCCCCGCTGGCGCTGTCGACCCCGGCTCCCTGCGGCTGCCCGAGGGCGGGTTGATGGAGGACTACCTGCGCCAGTTCCGGCTCGGACCGCTTACCCAGCACCTGGCCTGGCTGGACTGCGGCAGCGGCGCCGACGGGCTGGAGCGCGAGTGGGACCTCGGACCGGACGGCGCGCACGGCCTCAGCCCGCAGGAACGCGACGCGGTGCGGTTCCGGGTGGCCGAGGGCATCACCGGCCGACCGGGGAACGCCCCGCAGGGCTGGCGACGGTGGGCGGAGCAGGCGTTCCATCCCCCGCAGCCGTGGCGGGAGCTGCTCGGCGCGGCGGTCCGCTCGGCGGTCTCCGCGTCCGGCGTGGGCGAGGACTACACGTACGGGCGACCGTCGCGGCGTTCCGCCGGCGTACCCGGGGTCGTCCTGCCGGCGCTGCGACGCCGGCCCCCGCGGGTCTGCGTTGTCGTCGACACGTCCGGCTCGGTCAGCGACGCCGAACTCGGCAGCGCTCTGCTCGAGGTCACCGCGATCTCCCGGGCCGTCGGCGGCCGGCGGGACCTGGTCGGCGTGCTGCCGTGCGACGCGGCCGCGGACACCGTGCACCGGCTGTGCCGCGCCGAGGACGTCCCGCTCCTGGGCGGTGGGGGAACGGACCTGCGTACGGGTTTCGCGCGGGCGCTGCGGGACCGGCCGGCCCCGGACGTGGTCGTGGCCCTGACCGACGGACAGACCCCCTGGCCGTCCTCCCGGCCGCCGTGCCGGACGGTGGTGGGGCTGTTTCCCCGGCAGCGGACCAGACGGTACGAGCACGATCGCGATCACGTGCCGAACTCGCCGCCGGCGTGGGCGCGGGTGGTTGTCATCGGGTCCACTCCCGCCGCCCGGTGAGGCGCGGCCCTGGGACGACCCCCCGTCCCTGCAGCGTCAACGGCCGCGGACTTCGCCCGGGGCTTCCGTGACGGGCGGGTGACGCGACCTTCGGCAGGGTCGCAGGGCGACGGCTGCTCCGCCGTCCCGCCCAGGCCGTCCGAGGAGATTTCATGATCAGGACGATGCTCCGGATCCGCGCGCGCCCCGGATGCGAATCCGCCGCGGCAGCCGCCTGGCGGGTGGCCGCCGAGCAGGTCGGCCGCGCGGCCGGCAGCCTCGGGCAGGACCTGCTGGTGGACGCCGCTGATCCGCGTACCTTCGTCCTGGTCACCGAGTGGACCGACGAGGCCGCGTGGCGCGACTACGCCGCCGGGCCCGTCGCCGCGCGCTTCGCCGACGCCGTCCGCCCGCTGTGCGAGACCTTCCCGGTGGACGGTTACCGGCTGATGCGCGACCGGGCGGACGGCGACCCGAGGATCTTCGTGGACGTCGAGCTCACGGTCCCGGCCGGGCGTCGGGCCGAGTTCGACCGCGGGTACGTCGAGGTCCTCGACCGGATGGCGGCGGTGCCTGGCTACCTGCGCGAGGACCTGCTGCGCGAGCCGGATTCCGACGTCCACCACATCTTCGCCGAATGGCGCAGCGCAGCCGAGTTCCACCGCTGGATCGGCGACCCGGCGCACGCGGAGCAGGAGGCCGGGCCGATCGCGCCCTTCCTCCTCGACATCCGCCGCCGCCTCTTCCACGCCGTGGCCGAGCCACGGGACAGCCGAGAACCGCATATTGGCAGGGAGGCCGACGTGCACAGGACAACGGACGTACTCGTCGTCGGGGCCGGGCCCGCCGGGCTGACCGCCGCCGTCGAGCTGGCCCGGCGGGGCATCGACTGCCGGGTGATCGACAAGCTGGCCACCCCGGCCGGGCAGGCCGACAAGGCGATCGGTGTGCACTGCCGCACGATGGAGCTCTGGGAGGAGCAGGGCATCGTCCGGGAGGCGATGGACGCCGGTATCTGGCTGACCGGGAACATGGTGTTCGTCAACGGTCAGGAGACGCACCGGATGAGCTGGGAGCTGCCGGGCCTGCCGTATGCGCACCTCGGCCTGCCGCAGTACGAGACCGAACGGCTGCTGGCCCAGCGGCTCGCCACGCTCGGCGTACGGCCGCAGCGCGGCGCCGAGCTGGTCGGGTTCACCCAGGACGACGACGGGGTGACGGCCACCGTCGCGACCGCCGACGGCGGCACCGAGACGGTACGCGCGAAGTACCTGGTCGGCTGCGACGGCGCGCACAGTCGGGTCCGCGAGCTGCTCGGCCTGACGTTCACCGGCGGGCTGGGCCGGTTCCCGCAGCTGTTCATGCTCGGCGACGTGGACGTCGACTGGGACATGCCGGACGGCCACCTGCTCCGGTTCCTGCACGAGACCGACGGCCGGATGGACGGCATGCTGGTCTGCGTACCGCTGCGCGGCGAGCGCCGGTACCGGATCGCCACGCTGGCGCCGCCCCGGTTCTTCGCCCAGACCGGCGGCCAGGACGCCCCGCCCGGGTTCAGCGAGGAACTCGCCGCACCCACCCTGGCCGACGTCCAGGCCGCCCTCGACCACCTCGCCCCGGCCGGCACCCGGGCGTCGAACCTGCGCTGGTCGTCGATCTTCCGGATCAGCCACGGGATCGTGGACCGGTACCGCGACGGCCGGGTGTTCGTGGCCGGTGACGCGGCGCACCTGCACCCGCCCGCCGGCGGCCAGGGCATGAACACCGGGATCCAGGACGCCTGGAACCTGGCCTGGAAGCTGGCCCTGGCGGTCCGGGGAGCCGCGGCGCCGGGGCTGCTGGACAGCTACGAGACCGAACGACGGCCGGAAGGCGAGGAGATCGTCGGGCGCGCGGTGCGGATGGCGTTCACCGACGAGCTGGACCGGGCGGACCTGGAGCGCCAGTTCCTCCAGGAGATGTCCATGTTGCTCAGCTACGCGGGCAGCCCGCTCGTGGGCGAGTCGGTGTCCGATCCGGACGCGCTGCGCGCCGGCCCCGGGCCCGGCGACCGCACCCCGGACGTGGCCGGACTGCGCCGGCGCGGCGTCGGGCACCCGCTGCGGCTGCGCGACCTGACCCGCGGCGGCCGGCACACCCTGCTGGTCTACGCCGACGCCTCGGCCGACGAGGCGGCGCTGACCGAGGTGGCGGAGCTCTGCGCCGACCTGCACCGGCAGACGTCCGGGGAGATCGAGGCGTACCTGCTGCTCAGCCCGGACGCCCCGACGCCGCGGCTGCTCGCGCCGCCGGTCGTGGTGGACGCGGAGAACGAGTTCCGCGCCGGCTACGACGTCGCCGGCACCGCGCTGTACCTGGTCCGGCCGGACGGGCACGTCGGGTTCCGCAGCCAGCCGATCGACGCCGACGGCCTGCGCAAGCACCTGCACCTGGTGTTCGGGGGCGCGCGATGAGCCGGGTACGCACCGTGCTCGCGATGCGGACCCGGGAGGGCTGCGCGGAACGGTTCGAGGCGGAGTGGCTCTCGGCGGCGGCGGAGATCCGCACGCTGGACGGCTGCCTGCACCAGGACCTGGTCCGCGACGCCGACGACCCGCGCAGCTACCTGATCATCAGCGACTGGGCGGACCGCGAGCGGCTCGACGCCTTCGGCCGCAGCGAACACCGCGACCGGCTGCTGCGCATCATCCGTGAGCTGCGCGAATCCGCGCAGCGGCACACCTACCAGGTACTGCACAGCGTAGGCAGCGAGCCCGAGGAGTCGAGATGACCGAGGACGCCGTACCCGCGGACCAGTTCTACACCGACGAGTTCGCCGCCGACCCCTATCCCTCCTTCGCCCGGCTGCGTACCGACCGGCCGGTCTGCCCGGTCAGCTCGCCGCGCTTCGACCAGTACCTGATCACCGGGTTCGACGACGCGAAGACCGCGCTGACCGACCCCCGGCTCTCCAAGGACCTCTACGGCCCCGGCCAGCACTACCTGCGGCTGTTCGGGCCGAACTCGGAGGGCCTGAACAAGAACATGCTCAACTCGGACCCGCCGGAGCACACCCGGCTGCGGCGAATCGTGTCGCAGGCATTCGCGCCGCGCCGGATCGAGGCGCTCCGGCCGCGGGTGGCGCAGATCGTGGACGGCCTGCTCGACCCGCTCGTCCCGCAGGGCCGGGCCGAGCTGATGCACGACTTCGCCATCCCGCTGCCGATGTCGGTGATCTGCGAGCTGCTCGGCATCCCAGAGGCCGACCACGGGCAGGTGCTCGACTGGACCCAGGTGATCAGGACGTCCGGATCGTCCCGCCGCCCCCCGCAGGAGGAGCGGGCGGCCGTACAGGAGGCCCAGCTCAAGCTGCACGACTACCTCGTGGACCTGGTGCAGGCCAAGCGCGCGCATCCCGCCGACGACATCATCGGCGCGCTGATCGACTCCCGCGACCGGGACGGGCGGCTCTCCGAGGCGGAGCTGGTCACCACCACGTTCCTGTTGCTCTTCGCCGGGCACCAGACCACCGCGGACTTCCTCGGCAACGCCACGCTGGCCCTGCTGACCCATCCCGAGCAGCTCGAACTGCTGCGCACTTCGCCGCAGTTGCTGCCGTCCGCGATCGAGGAACTGCTTCGGTTCGACGGTCCGCTGCCGGTGGCCAGCCCCAGGATCGCCACCGAGGACGTCGAGTACCAGGGGGTCTGCATCCCGCAGGGCGCGATCGTCGGCGTGGTGATCAACTCGGCCAATCACGACCCGGCGCACTTCACCGACCCGGACCGGCTCGACCTCCGGCGCGTCCGCGGCCCGCACCTCGGCTTCGGTCACGGCGTCCACTACTGCCTCGGGGTGTCGCTGGCCCGGATGGAGGCGCAGATCGGCCTCGGGGCGCTGCTGCGCCGGCTGCCGGGACTGCGGCTCGCCGTGCCGCTCGCCGAGGTGCGTCGGTTGCCGGCGGCGTCACCGTTCCGGGGGCTGCTGGAGCTTCCGGTCACCTTCGCCGCTTGACAGCTCCAGGACCCATCCTCACCCGCCAACCAGATCCCACCCAAGGAGCACAGCCATGGTCTTCCGGAACGTGATCGTCTGCCACATGGTCCCCGGCAGCGACAACATCGTCGGCGACGTCTTCGGCTACTACGACCGGACCACCCGACCCCAGGACCTCGGGGTCATCGGGCGGATCCTGCTGTCCCACGACGACCTCTACGTCCACGTCATCGAACGCGAGCAGGACCCCAAGGTGTCCGGGCAGACCCGCGGGCTGCCCGCGTTCCAGAAGATCGCCGAGGCCATCGCCCCGTACGTGACGCCGTACCCGAGGTACTGGAAGAACCCGTCCGACTCGGTGGCGAAGGAGTTCTACCGGTGGGCCCCGGACGGCGAGGCACCCGCGGACACCACGCTGAAGGTCATCATCCAGCGGATCAAGCCCGGCGCCGAGCCGGACGTGGCGCGGATCTTCGCCGAGTCCGACGACGGGTCGCTGCCGACCGAGCTGGGCGTCACCGGGCGGTGGCTGTACTCGATCGACGACGTGTTCGTGCACCTGGTGGAGCAGGACGCGTCGGTCGCCGAGGCCCTCCGGCACAACCACCGCAGGCCCGCGTTCGGCAAGCTCATGGAGGAACTCGCGCCGTACGTCGCCCCGTACCGGCCGGAGAACTGGCGCGGCCCACAGGACTCGGTGGCCAGACCGTTCTACCGCTGGCGCGCCGAGGACTGACCGGCGGCCCGCCGGATCCTGCGCCGCCGGCTCACCCGGGTGCCCTGGGCGAACCTCCCGCCCGAGCCGTGCGGCTCACTCGTCGCCGACGGTCTCCGTCTCGCCGTCGTGCTGGAACTGCACGGGCAGGTGCTCGTCGGGCTGGGGCGCCTGCGCCAGCCGGTGGTGCGGGTCCCCGTCCCGGGAGAACAGGACGTCGTCGGTCTTCTTGCTTTTCTCCTGGTCCTCTTCCGGCTCCGTCACGTGCACTCCTCAGCAGGTGCCGTCGATGACCGTCCCGGGCGGGTCGGTCCTATTATGTCGCGATATCCACCCTAGGCGGCCGGAACCGCTCGTGCAGACGGATGCTGCAGCGCCCATGGGTGGCCCGGCCCGAAACACCTCCGGCCGGCACCGCCGTTGCGCCATGGTGGGGGCGACGGCCGGCGGTACGGGGGTGACGGGTGCCGACCAAGGAGATCATCGAGCGGATCGGAACCCTGCTGGACCTGGCCGGGGTGCTGGTCATCGCGCTCGGCGTCGCCATCGCCACGGTCGTCTTCCTGCTGCGCTGGTGGCGAACCCGGCAGGTGGTCGACCACTACCGGCCGTACCGGCAGGGCGTCGGCCGGGCCATCCTGCTCGGGCTGGAGTTCCTGGTGGGCGGCGACATCATCCGTACCGTGGCAGTGTCCCCGACCTTCACCAGCGTCGGGGTGCTGGCCCTGATCGTGCTGGTCCGCACCTTCCTCAGCTTCTCGCTGGAGGTGGAGCTCGACGGCCGCTGGCCATGGCAGGGGAAGGGGCCGATCGGCGGGCCGAGCGTCGGTGCGCGGTGAGTCGTCCCGGCCGGCGGCCCGCGGCCGGGGTGGGGGTGGTCAGATGTTCGCCGAGTCCGCCGGCACGTCGGTCGGCAACGAGGGTGCGCCGGTGGCGGGTTCGGCGCCGGGGCAGCTCAGCCCGAGGGTGTACGCGGTCATCGACAGCGACCCGTACGCGTACCCGTCGACCAGCACCTCGGGGCGGCTGCCGTCGGTGCCGGCCAACCCGGCCAGGTAGAGCAGCGGGATGAAGTGGTCCGGGGTCGGTACGGCCAGGTCGTAGTCGCGGTGTGCGTCGAGCCGGGCCGCCTCGGTCGGGGTGTCCTGGACGATCTCGCGGGCGGCGTCGTCGAAGCGCCGCGCCCAGTCGAAGCCCTCGTCGGTCCGGCGCGGGTCCACGCCGCCCAGGTTGTGGACGACGTTGCCGCTGGCCACCACGAGGACGCCGCGGTCGCGCAGCGGGGCGAGCCGGGCGCCGAGGTCGAGGTGGTAGTCCAGTGGCTTGAAGGCGTTGATGCTCAGCTGCACCACCGGGATGTCCGCCTCGGGAAAGGCGTGGGTCAGCACCGACCAGGTGCCGTGGTCGATGCCCCAGGAGTCCAGGTCGGCGCCGACCCAGGTGGGATGCACCACGTCGCTGATCTCCTCGGCCAGTTCGGGCAGGCCGGGCGCGGGGTACCGCACGTCGAACAGTTGCTGTGGGAAGCCGTAGAAGTCGTGGATGGTGCGCGGCCGGGGCATGGCGGTGACGGCGGTGGCGCCGATGTACCAGTGCGCGGAGACCACCAGGATCGCCCGAGGCCGCGGCACCGCCTGCCCGAACTTCCGCCAGGCGGCCGTGTAGCGGTTGACCTCCAAAGCGTTCATCGGGTTGCCGTGGCCGAAGAAAGCCGCCGGCATCACCGTCCGGGTCGTCTGCTCGCTCATCCCGCTTCCTGTCGCCGGCCGTGTCCCGAGGCTAACCCGGCGGCCCGGTCCCTGTCCGGACGACCCGGCCCGGAGGCCCGCTCCGGCGTGATACCCGTGGGGGGACGGCACGGATGCGCCCGACCGGCCGGGGCTGGTGCCCCTACCCCCTAGGGGTATATGGTGGCGGCGGAGGTGGAGTTCGATGGAGCACGAACACCCGGGGGCCGGCCGCCACGACGGGCACGCCGGATCCGGTGCAGGGCACGACAAGCACGCCGGGCACGACCCGGAGCAGTTCCGGCGGAAGTTCTGGCTCAGCCTGGCGCTGACCCTGCCCATCGTGGTGACCAGCCACATGGTGATGGACTGGTTCGGCTACTCCCTCGACTTCCCGGGCATCCGCTGGGTCGGTCCCGTCCTGGGCTCGGTCGTGTTCTGGTACGGCGGCTGGCCGTTCCTGGTCGGCGCCGTCCGCGAGGTCCGGGACCGGGCGCCCGGCATGATGCTGCTGATCTCGCTGGCGATCACCGTCGCGTACGCCGCCTCGGTGGCGACCAGTCTCGGCCTGTTCGACCTGGACTTCTGGTGGGAGCTGGCGGCGCTGGTGACCATCATGCTCCTCGGGCACTGGCAGGAGATGAAGGCGATCGGGCAGGCGCAGGGTGCGCTCGCCGCCCTGGCCGCCCTGCTCCCCGACGACGCCGAACGCCTCGACCAGGCGGGACAACCGCACCGCGTCTCGGTCGGTGACCTGCGCGTCGGCGACCTGGTGCTGGTCCGCTCCGGCGGCCGGGTCCCCGCCGATGGGCGGATCGAGGAGGGGGCCGCCGAGCTCGACGAGTCGATGATCACGGGGGAGTCCCGGCCGGTGCCGCGTGCCGCCGGGGACCGGGTGGTCGCCGGCACCGTGGCCACCGACTCCGCGCTGCGGGTCCGCGTCGCGGCGGTCGGCGAGGACACCGCGCTCGCCGGCATCGGCCGGCTCGTCGCCCAGGCGCAGTCCTCCGGCGGGCGCGCCCAGGCGCTCGCCGACCGGTTCGCCGCGCTGCTGTTCTACGTCGCCGCCGTCGCCGGGCTGGCCACCTTCGTCGCCTGGCTCGTGCTCGGCAACACCGACCAGGCCGTGGTCCGCACCATCACGGTGCTGGTGATCGCCTGCCCGCACGCCCTCGGGCTGGCCATCCCGCTGGTGGTGGCGCTCTCCACCGCCCTCTCGGCGCGCGCCGGCATCCTGGTGAAGGACCGGCTCGCCCTGGAGCGGATGCGGACCGTCGACGCGGTCCTGTTCGACAAGACCGGCACCCTCACCAAGGGGAAGCACGCGCTGACCGGGGTGGCCGCGGCCGGCGGCATGGCCGAGGAGGACGCCCTGCGCGTCGCCGGCGCGGTCGAGGCCGACAGCGAGCACCCGCTCGCCCGGGCGCTGGTCACCGCCGCCCAGGACCGCGGCCTGCGGGCCACGGCGCGGGACTTCCGGTCGCTGCCCGGCCGGGGGGTCCGCGCGGTGGTCGACGGCGCCGACTGGGCGGTCGGCGGGCCGGCCCTGCTGCGTGAGCTGCACGCCGAGGTGCCCGACGAGCTGACCCGGGCGGCGGAGGGTTGGTCGGGACGGGGCGCCGCGGTGCTGCACCTGGTGCGGCTGCCCGCATCGGGCGGTGCGCAGGCGGTCGGCGCGTTCGCCCTGGAGGACGAGGTCCGTCCCGAGGCCCGCGCGGCGATCGCGGAGCTCCGCGAGCAGGGTGTGCGGAAGATTGTCATGATCACCGGGGACGCCCGGCCCGTCGCCGAGGCGGTCGCCGCCGACCTGGGCTTCCGCCCCGGCGTGGACGAGGTCTTCGCCGAGGTGCTCCCGGCCGACAAGGACAAGGCGGTCACCGAACTGCAGTCCCGGGGCCTGACCGTGGCCATGGTCGGCGACGGGGTCAACGACGCCCCGGCCCTGGCCCGGGCCGACGTGGGGGTGGCCATCGGCGCCGGCACCGACGTGGCGATCGAGTCCGCCGGGGTGGTGCTGGCCAGCGACGACCCGCGCGGCGTCACCGGCATCATCCGGCTCTCCCGGGCGTCGTACCGGAAGATGCGGCAGAACCTGGCCTGGGCGGCCGGCTACAACGTGGTGGCGATCCCGCTCGCCGCCGGGGTGCTGGCCTGGGCCGGTATCGCGCTCAGCCCGGCGGTCGGCGCGGTGTTGATGTCCGCCTCCACCATCGTGGTGGCGCTCAACGCGCAGCTGCTCCGCCGGGTCCGCCTCACCCCGGAGCAGAGCTGACGGCCGCTCAGCGGGTCGGGGCGTGCGCGGCCAGGTCGCCGCTGGCGTGGTCGGGCAGGTCGCGGTCGGTGTGGTCGGCGTGGAAGAGCGCCTCGGCGAGCAGCGCCCGGACGTGCACGTCGGCCGCCGAGTAGTAGACGAAGGTGCCCTCGCGGCGGCCGCGGACCAGCCCGGCCAGGCGCAGCTTGGCCAGGTGCTGGCTCACCGCCGTGGGGGCCGCCCCGACCAGCTCGGCCAGGCAGGCGACCGAGGACTCGCCCTGGAGCAGCGCCCAGAGGATCTTGATGCGGGTCGGATCGGCGAGCATCCGGAAGCTCTCGGCCGCGAGGTGGACCTGTTCGTCGTCGGGCATCCGGAACTCCGGCAGGGAGGTGTGCACCCGCCCAGCCTAGCCCTCCTCCTTGGCTGCTTGGCTGACTGAATACCTGCGAACTGATGCAGGTAGTGTGCCAACCCGTGACCCTCACTACCGATCCCCGCCCGGCGGCGCCCACCGCCGCCTCCGACGCGCGCCGCCGCGGACTCGCGGCCCGGCTCTGGGCGCTGACCGAGGTGCGCTGGGCGGCGGCGGCCACCCTGCTCTTCGCCCTGGGCGTCCTGGCCCAGCTCGCCGACGCGCCCGCCCCGGTCTGGTGGACCCTCTATCTCGCCTGCTACGCCACCGGCGGGTGGGAGCCGGCGCTCGCCGGGCTCCGCGCACTGCGTGCCCGGACCCTCGACGTCGACCTGCTGATGATCGTCGCGGCCCTCGGCGCGGCCGGCATCGGGCAGGTCCTCGACGGCGCCCTGCTGATCGTCATCTTCGCCACCTCGGGAGCGCTCGAGGCGTTCGCCACCGCCCGCACCGCGGACTCCGTCCGCGCCCTGCTCGACCTCGCCCCCGAACGGGCTGCCCGGGTCCGCGCCGACGGCGTCGAGGAGGTCGTCCCCACCGCCGACCTGGACGTCGGTGACGTGATCCGGGTCCGCCCCGGTGAGCGCATCGGCGCCGACGCGGTGGTGGTCGACGGGGCCAGCGACGTCGACCAGGCCGGGGTGACCGGCGAGCCGCTGCCCGCGCCGAAGCACCCCGGCGACGAGGTCTACGCGGGCACGGTGAACGGAGCGGGCAGCCTGCTCGCCCGGGTGCACCGACCGGCGGCCGAGTCGGTGGTGGCCCGGATCGTCGCCTTGGTCGAGGAGGCGTCGGCCACCAAGGCGCGTACCCAGCTCTTCATCGAGAAGGTGGAGCAGCGGTACTCGGTCGGCGTGGTCGTGGCCACCCTGGCGTTGTTCGCCGTGCCGCTGGCCTTCGGCGCGGCGCTGCAACCGACGCTGCTGCGCGCGATGACCTTCATGATCGTCGCGTCGCCCTGCGCGGTGGTGCTCGCCACCATGCCGCCGTTGCTCTCCGCCATCGCCCTGGCCGGCCGGCACGGCGTGCTGGTCAAGTCGGCCGTCGTGGTGGAGCGGCTGGCCGACACCGACCTGGTGGTGTTCGACAAGACCGGCACGCTGACCGAGGGCACGCCCCGGGTGGCCGAGGTCAACCCGGTGCCCGACGGACCGGACGAGCCCACGCTGCTCCGGCTGGCCGCGGCCGCCGAGCAGCCCAGCGAGCACCCGCTCGCCGGGGCGCTGCTGGCCGCCGCCCGGGAGCGGGGACTGACCCTGCCGCCCGCCGCCGACTTCACCGCCACCCCCGGCCGGGGCGTCGCCGCGACCGTGGCCGGCCACCGGGTCCTGGTCGGCAGCCCTGCGCTGCTCGACGGGTCCGCCCCGACACCCGCGGCGCGGCTGGTCGACGCCGCGCAGGCGTCGGGGCGTACCGCCGTCGTGGTGCAGGTCGACGGCGCGGTGGCCGGGGTCCTGGGCCTGGCGGACCGGGCCCGGCCCGCAGCGGCGGAGACCGTCGCGGCGCTCACCAGCCTCACCGGGTCCCGCCCGGCGCTGCTCACCGGCGACAACGCCGGCGCGGCCGGCCGGCTCGCCGCCGACACCGGCATCACCGAGGTACACGCCGGCCTGCTCCCCGAGGACAAGGTGGACCGGGTCCGCGCCCGGCAGCGCGACGGCCGGCGGGTGCTGCTCGTCGGCGACGGGATCAACGACGCCCCCGCGCTCGCCGCGGCCGACACCGGCGTGGCGATGGGGCGCCACGGCTCCGACCTGGCCCTGCGTACCGCGGACGCCGTGCTGGTCCGCGACGACCTCGCCGCGCTCCCCGCCCTGCTCGGGCTGGCCCGCCGGGCCCGCCGGCTCGTCGTGGCCAACCTGGTCGTCGCGGCGACCTTCATCGTGGTGCTGGTCACCTGGGACCTGGTCGGGCACCTGCCGCTGCCGCTCGGCGTCGCGGGGCACGAGGGGTCCACCATCATCGTCGGCCTCAACGGGCTGCGCCTGCTGAGCTCCCGGGCCTGGCGGCGGGCGGGGGAGACGCGGTGAGCCGGCGCCGCCGCCGATCGCAACTGCGACGCGTCCGCCGATCAGATGCTCGCCATTGCGAGGGTTGGCCGCCCTTCCCTGTGGCAGCTGCCCGACGTTAGGGTGATCGGGTGACGGTGTTCCGGATCGGTGAGGCCGCCGAACTGCTCGGGGTCAGCGCGGACACGGTCCGCCGCTGGATCGACGCCGGACGGCTCCCGGCCACCCGCGACGAGCACGGGCACCGGGTCGTCGACGGGGCCGACCTGGCCGCGTTCGTCCGCGCCCCGGGCCACCCCGAGTTGTCGTCCGCCCGCAACCGGCTGCGCGGCATCGTCACCGCCGTCGTCAAGGACACCGTGATGGCCCAGGTCGACATCCAGGCCGGGCCGTTCCGGATCGTCTCGCTGATGAGCCGCGAGGCGGTCGACGACCTCGACCTCCAGGTCGGCTCGGTGGCCGTCGCCGTGATCAAGTCGACCACCGTGGTGGTGGAACGCGCCCCCGCCCCGAAGGGAAGGACCAGCCCGTGACCGTACGGTGGATCCGCACCGCCCTCGCCGGAGTGGCCGCGCTGACCCTCGGCCTGGCCGGGTGCGGCGGCGACGAGCCGGCCGCACCGGACGGCGGGGGGCAGGTGACCGTCTTCGCCGCCGCCTCGCTCACCGAGTCCTTCACGAAGCTCGGCAAGGACTTCGAGGCCGCGCATCGCGGCACCAGCGTCACGTTCAACTTCGCCGGCAGTTCGGCGCTCGCCACCCAGATCACCCAGGGCGCCCCCGCCGACGTCTTCGCCGCCGCCTCACCGGCCACCATGAAGACGGTCACCGACGCCGGCGATGCCGCCGGCACCCCGGTCACCCTGGTGCGCAACCAGCTCGTGATCGCCGTACCCAAGGGGAACCCCCGCAAGGTCACCGGCCTGGCCGACCTGGCCCGGCCGGGGGTGAAGGTGGCGCTCTGCGCGGAGCAGGTGCCCTGCGGCGCGGCGGCCCGCACCGCCCTCGACGTGGCCGGCGTGCGGCTCACCCCGGCCACCCTGGAGCAGGACGTCAAGGGCGCCCTGGCCAAGGTGAAGCTCGGCGAGGTCGAGGCCGCGCTGGTCTACCGCACCGACGCCCGCTCGGCCGCCGCCGACCTGGACGGCGTCGAGTTCCCCGAGTCGGCCCGCGCGGTCAACGACTACCCGATCGTCGTGCTCAAGAACGCCGGCAACCCGGACGGCGCCCGGGCCTTCGTCGACTACGTCCGCTCCGACGCCGGCCGCGCGGTGCTCACGGCCGCCGGCTTCCAGGCACCGTCGTCCCAGTGACCCGATTCGTCGACCCGGTGACCCGGCCCGCCGAACCGGTGCGCCCACCTGCCGAGCCGCTGACCCGCCCCGCCGCGCCCCGGCAACGGGTGCCGCTCGCCCTGCTGCTCCCCGCCGGCCTCGGGCTGCTCTTCCTCGTCCTGCCGCTGCTCGGGCTGCTGGTCCGGGCGCCGTGGACCAGCCTGCCCCGGCGACTTGCCGAGCCGGGCGTGCTCACCGCGCTGCGGCTCTCCCTGGAGACCGCCACCCTGGCGACCCTGCTCTGCGTCGCCCTCGGCGTACCCCTGGCGTGGCTGCTCGCCCGGGTCGAGTTCCCCGGCCGGCGACTGGTCCGGGCCCTGGTCACCGTGCCGCTGGTGCTGCCGCCGGTGGTCGGCGGGGTGGCGCTGCTGCTGGTCTTCGGCCGGCGCGGCCTGCTCGGCTCCTGGCTGGACAGCGCCTTCGGGGTGACCCTGCCGTTCACCACCGCCGGGGTGGTGCTCGCCGAGGCGTTCGTCGCCATGCCGTTCCTGGTGATCGCCGTCGAGGGGGCGCTGCGCGGGGCCGACCGCCGCTACGAGGAGGCGGCGGCGACCCTGGGCGCCGGCCGCTGGACCACCTTCACCCACGTCACGCTGCCGCTGGTCGCCCCGGGCGTCGCGGCCGGCGCGGTGCTCTGCTGGGCCCGCGCGCTCGGCGAGTTCGGCGCGACCATCACCTTCGCCGGCAACTATCCCGGCCGGACGCAGACCATGCCGCTCGCCGTCTACCTGGCCCTGGAGACCGACCTCCAGGCCGCGATCGTGCTCAGCCTCATCCTGCTCACCGTCTCGGTCGCCATCCTCGCCGGCCTGCGCGACCGCTGGATCGGCACGGCGTGACCGCCGCGCCCCTGCTCGACGCGCACCTGGTCACCGACCGCGGCGCCTTCCACCTCGACGTCCGGCTGCGGATCGCCGCCGGGGAGGTGGTCGCGCTGCTCGGCCCGAACGGCGCCGGCAAGACCTCCGCCCTGCGGACGCTGGCCGGCCTGCACCCGCTCACCGCCGGCCACCTCACCCTGGCCGGCGTCGACCTGGACCGGCCCGACCGGCGGGTGTGGCTCCCGCCGGAGCGGCGGCCGGTCGGCGTGGTGTTCCAGGACTACCTGCTCTTCCCGCACCTCAGCGCGCTGGACAACGTCGCGTTCGGGCCGCGCCGGCACGGCGCCGACCGGCGGGCCGCCCGGGCACGGGCGCAGGCCTGGCTGGACCGGGTGGGCCTGAGCGGGCAGGCCCGGCACAAGCCCCGGCAGCTCTCCGGCGGCCAGGCCCAGCGCGTCGCCCTGGCCCGCGCCCTCGCCGTGGAACCGACCCTGCTGCTGCTCGACGAGCCGCTCGCCGCCCTCGACGCGCGGACCCGGCTGGACACCCGCGCCGAACTCCAGCGGCACCTCGGCGACCATCCCGGCGCCACCCTGCTGGTCACCCACGACCCGCTCGACGCGCTGGTGCTCGCCGACCGGCTGGTCATCGTCGAACACGGGCGGGTGGTGCAGGAGGGGGACGCGGCCACCGTCACCGCCCGCCCCCGCACCGACTACGTGGCCCGGCTGGTCGGCCTCAACCTGCACCGGGGACGCGCCGACGGGCACCAGGTCACCGTCGGCGGGCTCACGCTCACCGCGGCGGACACGGTGCACGGGGACGCCTTCGTCGCCTTCCCGCCGGCCGCCGTCGCGCTGCACCTGACCCGCCCCGACGGCAGCCCGCGCAACGTCTGGCCGGCCACCGTGTCCGGGGTGCAGCGGCACGGCGACAACCTGCGCGTCCAACTGGACGGCCCGGTCGTCGTGGCCGCCGACGTCACGCCCGCCGCGGCCGCCCACCTGCGGCTGCACCCCGGGCAGCCGGTCTGGGCCGCGGTGAAGGCGGCGGAGACCCGGGCGTACGCGGCGTGACGGACGCCTCTGGCCGTTCGTTGGTCGGTGGAGGGAGGCTTGACCTGGGGGTCTGGCCGGTCAATGACCAGGGCAGCGACGAGGAGAGGGGAACGGGGTGTCCGACACGACTCACAGTCGGTCCAGCCATGAGGCCGTCCTGCCGGACGACGTGACCGATCCGCTGCTGTGGCGGACGGCCTACGACGTGGCCACCGCGCACGAGCCGGACGAGACCGGCCACTGTCCCAGCCTGCTCTGCGGCGGCCAGGCCGCGCCCTGCGACACGCTGGTCGACGCTCGCCGGGCGATGCGCCTGGCCCGGGGCGGCGCGGCGGCCGAGCGGCGGACGCCGTCCCGCGACGCGTCGGCCCCGGCCCGGAACCGGCGTCGCGAGGCGGCCTGACCGACCGCCCCGTCCCCAGGGTGCGTGCGTCAGTGACCGGCGGTCGGGCCGAAGGCGGCGAGGAAGCGGTCCCGGAAGGTGTCCATCCGCCACACCGGGGCCTGCGGGCCCGGCCGCAGGCCGTCCTGCCAGCCCCAGCCGGCGATCCGGTCCAGCACCTTCGGATCCTTCGCCACCACGGTGATCGGCACGTCCCGGCTGGCGCCCTCGTCGGTGACCGTCGCGGCCGCCTGGTGGTCGCCGAGGAAGACCAGCACCAGGTCGTCCCCGCCGTAGGTCAGCACGTACGAGACGAGGGTGCCGAGCGTGTACTGGATGGAGTGCGCGTAGTCGGCGCGGATCTGGGCGCTGTCCCGCTGGACCACGTCCCGGCTGCCGCCGGTGCGTACCGACGCCTCGTTGAAGATCGACCCGTCGCCGACCGCGTCCCACGGCACCGGCTTCGGGATGGCCGACCAGGGGGAGTGGCTGGACACCAGCGGGATCTCCGCCATCAGCGGGGCGTGCGGCCGGGCCCGCTCCAGGCGCTGGAAGGTGGCCAGCGTGTACTGGTCGGGCATCGGCGCATAGCTGAACTTGGGGCCGCGGTACGCGAGCTTCTCGGCATCGTAGTAGCGGTCGTAGCCGAAGAACGTCTTCTCCGGCCAGGGCTGGGTGGCGGCGGGCAACACGCCGACGGTCTGCCAGCCGGCCCGGTGGAACGCGCCGTTGAGCGTGAGCCGATCCCCGGCCAGCAGATCCCGGTGGCGCTGGTCGTTGTCGATCCACAGGCCGGAGAGCAGGGTGGCGTGGGCCAGCCAGCTCCCGCCGCCGAACGTGGGCGAGGTGAGGAAGCCGCTGCGGGCGTCGTACCCGGCCGCGCGCAGTTGCCGGTAGCCGTCGTCGAGCACCGCGGTCACGCCCGGCGCGAGCGCCGGGTCCTCCACGGCGTCCCGGCCGTAGCTCTCCACGAACGCGACCAGCACGTCCTTGCCGCGCAGCCCGGTCAGCAGCCGGTCGCCGGGGACGTCCCGGTAGGCGTCGGCGGCGGCCTCCCCGGCGAACACCGTCCGGTCCCGCAGGCCGTGCCGGATCTGGCCGGCGTGCGCCGCGACCAGGGTGGTCGCCTCCCGGTCGGCGACCGGGACGCCGGTGGCGAGGCGTACGCCGAAGACCGCGCAGCCCAGCCAGAGCACCGCGAGGGCCGCGACGACCCGCGCCGACCCGGCCCGGTGCCGGGCCAGCAGCCGGGT
The DNA here is from genome assembly GCF_030518795.1 of Micromonospora sp. NBRC 110009. Taxonomy (NCBI): domain Bacteria; kingdom Bacillati; phylum Actinomycetota; class Actinomycetes; order Micromonosporales; family Micromonosporaceae; genus Micromonospora; species Micromonospora soli. The sequence continues at coordinate 4,914,488 of NZ_CP130427.1, forward strand.
CAGCCGCAGCACCGCCAGGGTGACCAGGACGAGCAGGCCGACGACGAGCAGCCCGGCGCCGAGCGCCGTGACGACCGCTGCGGCCCGGCCCGTCGAGTCGGTGAGGTAGCCGAAGGCGTCGTCGAACAGCCCCCAGTCGAGCAGCACGTCGAACGGCCGGTCCCGGGCCACGAAGAAGCCCATGTCCAGCAGCTTCAGCACGGTGAGCAGGCCGAGGAGCAGGCCGGTCAGCGCGGCCACGGGCCGGCGTGCCCGGGGCGGGAGGACGAGCAGCAGGGCCACCGCGACCAGCGCCTCCGCCGGGATCCGCAGCACGGCGGCCGGCCCGACCCGGTCCAGCTCGTCCGGCGTCACGAGCGCCGCCACCACGAGCAGCGCGGCGAGTCCGGTCAGGAGACCGGTGGCGATCCGGCGGGCCCGCGACGGCGGTGGCCCCGCCGCGGGCGGTGCGGTCCCGTCGGATGCGGAGGTCGCGTCCGAGGTGGCGGAGGTGGCCGCGTCGGTCGGGGAGTTCCGGGTCGGCCGGCGCAGGCGGGCGAGAGGCGACAAGAGGGGGTCCTTCGGCTGCGAGGGGAGGGGGTCGGGCGGCGCGGCGTCAGACGGGTTGGTGGGCGGCGATCCGGGCGGCCAGCGGCCGGGCCACCGGATCCGCTGGGCGGGCGTCCCGGAGGGTGGGCTCGAGAACGATCCGGGCGGGTTGCGCGGGAGTTCGCGCGGCGTCCCCGGCCAGCCGGGCGCGCCCGCCCGCCGGCCCGGTGGCGGCGGGGAGGCCGGCGGTGACCGGCCGCGCGGCCGGTCGGTGCCGCCACAGCCAGGCCACGTCGTGGCCGAACGACTCGACCAGCAGGGCCAGCGCGCCGGCGACCAGCGCGGTGGTGGCCACCGGGGGCAGCGCCAGGCCGGCCGCGACCGCCAGGACCACGCCCTGCGCCGCCGCGACGACCTTGCGCCAGTACCGGGGTGGCAGCCCCTGCCGCATCCAGGGCAGCACCCAGCTCGCCGCGACGAAGGCGTACCGCATCCCGCCGATGGCCAGCACCCAGCCGCCGACGGACGGCGCGAGGTGGACGCTGAGCACCAGGATCAGGAACGCGTCGACCTCCATGTCGAAGCGCGCGCCCAGGGCGCTGGTGGTGCCGGTGCGCCGGGCCACCCAGCCGTCGACCGCGTCCAGCGCCAGCGCCACTGCGGTGAGCGGGACCAGCACCGCCACCGGGGCCGGCCCGCCGCCGGCGTGCGCGACCAGGGCGAGCACCCCGCCGACCAGCAACGCCCGGGCCAGGGTCACCCGGTCGGCCGGGCCGAGCCGCCGCGCGCCGGCCGCCCGCAGGCCGCGCCGGAGCAGGCCGCAGAGCACCCCGGCGTACGCCAGGCCGGCGAGCCAGCCCGCCACGCCGATCCCCACCGTGCCGGAGAGCGCGGCCAGCAGCAGGAACTGGACGGCCAGCCCGAGCAGTGGGCCGTTTCGAACCGCGGACACCCTGCCTCCGTGTCTATGATCGACAACCCTGCCCCCCATTACGCGGAAACCGCCCGTTCGGTTCGGCCCGATGCGGAAAAGAGGAGAATTCGTGACCCGCGACGCCCGCGCCTTCTGGCTCCGCGCCCCCGGCGAGGGTGAGCTCCGCCCGGTCGAGCTGCCCCGGCCCGGCCCCGACGAGGTGCTGGTCCGGACGCTTTTCTCCGGCGTCAGCCGGGGCACCGAGACCCTGGTCTTCACCGGCCGGGTCCCCGCCGACCAGTACGCCACCATGCGCGCCCCGTTCCAGGAGGGCGACTTCCCGGCCCCGGTGAAGTACGGCTACCTCAGCGTCGGCACCGTCGAGCAGGGACCGCCGGCGCTGCGCGGGCGGACGGTCTTCTGCCTGCACCCGCACCAGACCGCGTACGTGGTCCCCGCCGACGCCGTGGTGGTCGTACCGGACGGGGTGCCGGCGGCCCGGGCGGTGCTGGCCGGCACGGTGGAGACCGCGGTGAACGCGCTCTGGGACGCCGCGCCGCTGGTCGGGGACCGGGTGAGCGTCATCGGCGGCGGCATGGTCGGCTGCTGCGTGGCCGCCCTGCTGGCCCGCTTCCCCGGCGTACGCGTCGAACTGGTCGACGCGGACCCGGCGCGGGCGGAGGTGGCCGCCGCGCTCGGCGTCGACTTCGCCCGGCCCGCCGACGCGGCCGGCGAGCGCGACCTCGTGGTCCACGCGAGCGCCACCGCCGACGGCCTGCAACGCGGGCTCGACCTGCTCCGGCCGGAGGGCACGGTGCTGGAGCTGAGCTGGTACGGCGACCGCCCCGTCACCCTCGCCCTCGGCGGCACCTTCCACTCCCGGCGGCTCGCCATCCGCAGCAGCCAGGTCGGCACGGTGTCGCCCCGGCGGGCCGACCGCAGCTACGCCGACCGGCTGGCGCTGGCCCTGGAACTGCTCGCCGACCCGGCGTTCGACGCGCTGCTCACCGGCCCGTCCCGCTTCGCCGAGCTGCCCGACGTGCTCGACCGGCTCGCCTCGGGCCGGCTGTCCGCGCTCTGCCACCTGATCCGCTACGACGAGGAGTGATCCGTGTTCAGCGTGACCGTCCGGGACCACATGATGGTCGCCCACAGCTTCCGCGGCGAGGTGTTCGGCCCCGCCCAGCGGCTGCACGGCGCCACCTTCGTCGTCGACGCCACCTTCCGCCGCCCGGAGCTCGACGCCGACGGGATCGTGGTCGACATCGGCCTGGCCACCGAGCAGCTCAAGGCCGTGCTCGGCGAGCTGACCTACCGCAACTTGGACGACGAGCCGGCCTTCGCCGGGGTCAACACCACCACGGAGGTGCTGGCCCGCACGGTCGCCGACCGGCTCGCCGAGGCGGTGCACGCCGGGCGGCTCGGCGCCGGGGCGCGCGACCTCGCCGGGATCACCGTCACGCTGCACGAGTCGCATGTCGCCTGGGCCAGCTACGAGCGGTCGCTGTAGCGGATGACCCTCGTCCACGTGGTGCTGCCGGGCGACATCGACGACCCGGCCAGCCCCAGCGGCGGCAACGGGTACGACCGGCGGGCCTGCCGGGGCCTGGCCGCGCTCGGCTGGACCGTACGGGAGCACCCGGTGCCCGGCGGCTGGCCCCGCCCGGGGGCGGGGGAGCGGGACGCGCTCGCCGGGCTGCTCGCCGCGCTGCCCGAGCACGCCCTGGTGCTGCTCGACGGCCTGGTCGCGTCCACCGTGCCGGAGGTGCTGACCCCGCACGCCGGCCGGCTGCGCCTGGTGGTGCTCGTGCACCTGCCGCTGGACGACGAGGTCGAGGCGCGCGCGCTGGCTACGGCCACCGCCGTGGTCACCACCAGCGAGTGGACCCGGCGCCGGCTGCTCGACCGCTGTCCGCTCGCCCCCGACCGGGTGTCGGTGGCCGCGCCCGGCGTGGACCCGGCGCCGCTCGCGGCCGGCTCGCCCGCCGGCACCCGGCTGCTCTGCGTCGCTGCGGTCACCCCGGTCAAGGGCCACGACGTGCTCGCCGCCGCCCTGGCCGAGGTCGCCGACCTGCCCTGGACCTGCGAGTGGGTCGGCGCGCTCACCCGCGACCCGGGCTTCGTCGACCGGCTCCGCCGGCAACTCGCCGATGCCGGCCTGACCGACCGGGTACGCCTGCCCGGCCCGTGCACCGGGCGAGCGCTGGACGCCGCGTACGCGGGCGCCGACCTGCTGGTGCTGCCCTCCCGGCGGGAGACCTACGGGATGGTGGTGACCGAGGCCCTCGCCCGGGGCCTGCCGGTGCTGGGCAGCGACACCGGCGGGCTGCCCGATTCGCTCGGGCACGCCCCGGACGGCACCCGACCCGGCCTGCTCGTGCCGCCCGGCGACCCGGGAGCCCTGGCCGGCGCGCTGCGTACCTGGCTCACCGGGCCGGCGCTGCGGGCCCGGCTGCGCCACGCCGCCCGGCAGCGGCGGGACACCCTCACCGACTGGACGGTCACCGCGGACCGGCTGGCGGCTGCCCTGAAGGAGGCGACGGCGGCATGACCACCCAACTACCCCCTCAGTTCGCCGACTGGCTGCGGTTGCGGGAGCCGGTGGACGGGGCGGCCCGCTCGGCGGACCTGGTCGACCTGGTCCGCCGCCGGCTGCCCGCCGACCGGCCGCTCGTGGTGCACGACCTGGGCAGCGGCACCGGGTCGATGGCCCGCTGGCTGGCGCCGCGGCTGCCCGGACCGCAGCGCTGGGTGCTGCACGAGCGCGACGCCGACCTGCGGGCGCTCGCCGCCGACGAGGCGGTGCTCGCCGCCGACGGCAGCCCGGTCATCGTGGCGACCCGCGGCTCCGACATCACCCGGTTGGGTGACGCCGACCTGGCCGATGCCCACCTGGTCACCGCGTCGGCGCTGCTGGACATGCTCACCGCCGAGGAGATCGAGCGGGTGGTGGCCGCCTGCGCCGGCCACCTCACGCTCTTCGCCATCTCCGTGGTCGGCCGGGTGGAGTTCGCCCCGGCGGACCCGCTCGACGCCGAGTTCGCCGCCGCCTTCAACGCCCACCAGCGCCGCACCGTCGCCGGCCGCACCCTGCTCGGGCCGGACGCCGTGCCCGCCACCGTGGCGGCGTTCCGGCGTCGGGGGGTCGGCGTGCGGGTCCGCGCCACGCCGTGGCGGCTCGGCCCCGACCAGTTCGCGCTGACCGCCGACTGGCTGACCGGCTGGCTCGAGGCGGCCGTGGCGGAGCGGCCGGAGTTGGCCGGCGCCGCGCCGGCGTACCGGGAGCGGCGGCTGGCGGAGGCGGCGGCCGGGCGGCTCCGGGTGGTGCTGCACCACGCCGACCTGTTGGCCGGGTGAACCGCGCGGCGTCGGAGCACGTGACATCTGGTGGATCGAGGGAGGACCGCTTGTCACACGCCACCGCGGCGCCCGCCGACCCGGCCGCGCCGCCGGCCGGGAGCGCACCGGCCCGGTCCCACTGGGCCTGGGTACGCCTGCTCGGCGGGCTCGGCGTCCTCGCCCTCCTGGTCTGGTCGGTGGGCACCGGCCCGTTCCTGGCCGGGCTGCGGCTGATCGACGCGCCCGCGCTCGCCGCCGCGCTCGGCATCGGCGCGCTCACCACCGTCTGCTGCGCCTGGCGCTGGTCGCTGGTCGCCGGCGGGCTGGGCGTACGGCTCCCGCTGGCCGCCGCGGTCGCCCACTGCTACCGGGCGGTATTCCTCAACTCCACCCTCCCCGGCGGGGTGCTCGGCGACGTGCACCGGGCGGTCCGGCACGGCCGGGACGCCGGCGACGTGGCCCGGGGCGTCCGGGCCGTGGTCTGGGAGCGGACCGCCGGGCAGGTGGTGCAGCTGGTCATCGCGGTGGCCGTGCTCGCGGCGCTGCCCTCCCCGGTCCGGCCGTACCTGCCGGCGCTGGTCGCCGGGCTGGCCGGCGCCACGCTCGGGCTGGTGCTGCTGGCCCGGGCGGTGCCCCGCTCCGGCGCCTCCCGGTGGGCCCGGACGGTCCGGACCGCCGTGGCCGACGTCCGCGCCGGCCTGCTGGCCCGCCGCACCTGGCTGGGCGTGGTGGCCGCCTCCGCGGTGGTGGTCGCCGGCCACCTCGCCACCTTCGTGGTCGCGGCGCGCACCGCGGGCGCGGACGCGCCGCTGGCCCGGCTGCTGCCGCTGACCCTGCTGGCCCTGCTCGCCATGGGGCTGCCGATGAACGTTGGCGGCTTCGGGCCGCGCGAGGGGGTGGCCGCGTGGGCGTTCGGCGCCGCCGGCCTCACCGCCGGCCAGGGCGTCGCCGCCGGCACCGTGTACGGGGCGTTGGTCCTGGTCGCCAGCCTGCCCGGCGCGGTGGTGCTGCTGCGCCGTCGGCCCGTTGCCCGGCTGCCCGGCGACTGTCGGTGATCCGGCCTACGGTGTGGATGCGAGGTGTGCGTTGCCGGTCCGTCCGGCAGCCCCGGACGGAGGAGAAGCATGGACGAACCCCTGCCCACGGCCACGGTCCGCACCCAGGTCATGGTCCCGCTGCGGTTCCCCGACGGCTACCTGACGACCGCCCGGGTCTACTCCTTCCACGGGCTGGTGGACGGCCGCGAGCACCTCGCGTTCGGGCTCGGTGACCGGGCGGTCGGCGGCGACCGGCGGGCGGCGGACCTGCCCCCGCCGCTGGTCCGACCGCACAGCGAGTGCCTCACCGGGGACGTCTTCGGCAGCCAGCGCTGCGACTGCGGGCCGCAGCTGCGGGAGGCGGTCGAGCGGATCGCCGACGCCGGGGGATACCTGCTCTACCTGCGCCAGGAGGGCCGGGGCATCGGCCTGTACGCCAAGCTCGACGCGTACGCCCTCCAGGACGGGGGCCTGGACACGTACGAGGCGAACGTGGCGCTCGGCCGGGGCGCCGACGAGCGCGACTACACCGTGGCCGCGCAGATGCTCGCCGCGCTGGGCGTGACCCGGGTGGCCCTGCTCAGCAACAACCCGGACAAGGCGGCCCAGCTGGACCGGCTGGGCGTGACGGTGGTCGCCCGGGTGCTCACCGGCGTGCACCTGTCCCCGACGAACGCCGGCTACCTCGCGGCCAAGGTGAGCCGCGCCGACCACGCCCTCGACCTGCCGTTCGTGCCGTGACCACCCGGCCGTACGTGCTGCTCAGCTGCGCGATGTCGATCGACGGCTACATCGACGACGCCTCGGCCGAGCGGCTGCTCCTCTCCAACGACTCCGACCTCGACCGGGTCGACGCGGTCCGGGCCGCCTGCGACGCGATCCTGGTTGGCGCGGCCACGGTCCGGCGGGACGACCCCCGACTGCTGGTGCGCTCCGCGCGGCGGCGCGCCGACCGGATGGCCCGCGGCCTGCCGCCGTCCCCGGTGAAGGTCACCGTCACAGGCAGCGGCGACCTCGACCCGGCCGCCCGCTTCTTCACCTTCGGCGACGGGACGAAGCTGGTCTACTGCGCGAGCGGCGTCGTGGAGAAGGCCCGGGAGCAGGTGGGCGAGGTGGCCACCGTGGTCGACGGGGGCGACCCCGTCACCCCCGACGTGGTGCTCACCGACCTGGCCGACCGGGGCGTACGCCGGCTGATGGTGGAGGGCGGCGGCAGCCTGCACTGCCAGTTCCTCACCGCCGGCCTCGCCGACGAGCTGCACCTCGTGGTCGCGCCGTTCTTCGTCGGAGACCGCCGGGCGCCGCGCTTCGTCGGGGACGGCCGCTTCCCCTGGCACCCGGGCCGGCGCGCCCGGGTCGTCGAGGTACGCCAGATCGGCGACGTCGTGCTCACCCGGTACGCCCTCTCCGACCGCTGCGCCGGCGGCTGAGCGGCGGGTCACCGCGTCGGCAGGCCGAGCACCTCGTCCACCCGGCTCAGCACCGCCACGTCGTCCTTGCCGAGCCCGCGCACCAGGTCGATGGCGGTGGCCCGGATCTGGCCCACGATCATGACCACGGGCAGGGGCGGCTGGGCCCGGAGCAGCTCGGCCGCCATCCGCACCGCGGTCAGCGCGGTGTCGTCGGCCCGCACCGCGTGGGCGTCCGCGTCCTCCCCGGTCAGATCGGTGGCCAGGGCCGCCCCGGCAGCGCGGACCGCCTCGGCCAGGCACCGGATCGCCGCCCCCAGCTCGGGCGGGGTGGCGATAGGCAGCCGGGTCAGCGTGAGCCCGTTGCGGGCCAGCACCCGCACGTTGCGTACCGCGTCGTCGAGCTGCTGGGCGGTGGCGTCGACCTGGGCGAGCTGGCCGAGGCGCCGGCGGCGGCGGACCCGCAGCCGGAGCGTTTCGGCGGACGCGTGCAGGGCACCCCGCAGCCGTTCCATGCAGCCCTCCAGCTGCCGGGCCCGGACCAGCGCGGCCTGGGCGGCCTCCTCGTCGCGGCGCCGCAGCGCGTCGCCCACCCGGTCCAGCACGTCGGCCAGGTCGGTGTACGTCTGCCGGGCCTCCGCCACCAGCGGGGCGAGCGGGTTCCGGGCGACCATGAGCTGGCTCACGGCCAGGGCGACCGCGCCGCCGATCAGCGCGTCGACGAAGCGGAACGGGGTGAACTCGCCCTTCGGCACGGCGACCGCCACCAGGTAGAGGGCGGAGATCGTGGTCTGCACGATCAGGGTGCTGCTCGCCCCGGCCGCCACCGTGACGCCGAGGGTCACCAGCAGGACGAGGAGCATGGTGGCCGTACCCGGACCGAGGGCGTGGACCACCAGGTCGGCGATGAGCACCCCGGCGGCCACCCCGAGGATCAGCTCGATGCTCTGCCGCACCCGCTGCCCCCGGGACTCGCCGAGCACGATCAGCGCCGCGCTCGGGGCGAAGAACGGGTCCGGGTGGCCGATCAGCCGGGCGGCGATGAGCCAGGCCACGGTCGCCGCGAGCGCGGCCTCCACCACCGGCGCCCACGCGCCCCGCACCCGCCCCACGGCGGCCGTCCACCATCTGCCCACTGACGCCGGTCCTCCCCTGGCGGACCGGCGCACCCACGGACCCTCCGTTCCGGCCGGATCTCCTCCTACCCGCGAAGTTGATCGTCTTAACCGGAGCGTTCGGAGCGGTGTGGATCTGGCTCCGGGACCGGACCACCCGGCACCGCTACCGGAGGACGGGGCGGCGGGGCCGGGCGGTCGCGGAGGTCAGAGCACCTGGGACAGGAAGCGCCGCAGCCGCGGGTGTTCCGGCGCCTCGAAGACGGCGGCCGGCTCGCCGGCCGCCAGCACGACACCCCGGTCCATGAAGGCCACCCTGTCGGCGACCTCGCGGGCGAAGCCCATCTCGTGGGTGACCACCACCATGGTCATGCCGGCGGCGGAGAGGTCGGCCATCACCCCGAGCACGCCCTTGACCAGTTCCGGGTCGAGCGCCGAGGTGGCCTCGTCGAAGAGCATCACCTGGGGCCGCAGGGCCAGCGCCCGGGCGATCGCCACCCGCTGCTGCTGCCCGCCGGACAGGTGCGCGGGCCGGGCGTCGGCCTTGCCGGCCAGCCCGACCAGGTCCAGCTGGGCCCGGGCGATCTGCACCGCCTCGTCCTCGGGCAGCTTCTTGAGCTTGCGCAGCGCGAGGGTGAGGTTGCGCAGCACGGTCATGTGCGGGAAGAGGTTGAACTGCTGGAAGACCATGCCGATCCGCTGGCGCAGCGCGTCCGGGTCGTCGCGCAGCACGCTGCGGCCGTCCAGCAGCACGTCGCCCCGGTCCGGCTCGATGAGCCGGTTGATGGTGCGCAGCAGGGTCGACTTGCCGGAGCCGGACGGCCCGATCACGCAGGCGGTGGCGCCGCGCGCGACCTCCAGGTCGGCGCCGCGCAGCACCTGGTGCGCGCCGAAGGCCAGGTGCACGTCGCGGACGGCGAGGCTGACCGAGGTGGCGGTGGCCGTGGCGGTGCTCATCGCGGGTCCTTCCGTCCGGTGCTGGGCAGGGCGGTCTCGCCGGCCAGGGCCAGGCCGGCGTCGTCGGCGTCGTCGGGTGCCACGGCGACCGTGCGGCCCTGGCGCAGCCGCCGGTCGATCCAGTTGACCGCGTGCGTCAGCGGCACGGTCAGCACCAGGTAGAAGAGGCCGGCCAGCAGCAGCGCGGACTCGTTGCCGGTGGTGGCCGCGTAGTCCTGGCCGATCCGGAACAGCTCCCGCTGGCTGGCCACCAGGCCGAGGAAGTAGACCAGGCTGGAGTCCTTGATCAGGGCGATGAGCTGGTTCACCCAGGCGGGCAGCACCCGGCGTACGCCCTGCGGGACGATGACCAGGCGCATCGCCTCACCCCAGGAGAAGCCGAGCGCCCGGGCCCCCTCCAGCTGGGCGGCCTCCACGCTCTGGATGCCGGAGCGGAAGATCTCCCCGATGTAGGCGGCGGCGATCAGCGACAGCGCCAGGACGCCCAGCGGGTACGGGTTCGGGCCCCACACCTGCATGCCCAGCGGTGCCAGTCCGACGCCGATGAGCAGGATCGTCGCCGCCGCCGGCAGGCCGCGGAACACATCGGTGTAGACCCGGGCCGGCCACCGCAACCAGCGGGTACGTGAGATGCCGGCGACGGCCAGCAGCATGCCCAGCACCGAGCCGAGCAGGGCGGCGGAGACCGCCAGGATCAGCGTGTTCGGCAGCCCGACGGTCAGCATGTCGGGCAGCGCCTCGCGCATGGAGTCCCAGTCGAAGAAGGTCTCCCAGAGGGTGCTCAGTGGATCCATCTCTCCGTCCGCCCTGCTCGTTCTCGTCGCTCCGGTCAGGAGGCCGCCGACGGCGACGGCACGGCGACCGTGCCGCTGCCCGGCTTGAAGTCGGCCGGGATGGGCCGGCCGGGGTAGTACTGCGCCTGGAGCTTGCTCCAGGTGCCGTCGGCGATCACCTCGTCGAGGCCCTTGTTCAGCGCCTCCCGCAGCTTGTCGTTGCCCTTGCCCACGGCGTACGCGGTCGGGGCGGGGCTGAGCTGCTTGGCGGCCACCTTGATCTTGCCGTTGCTGTCGGCGGCCGACGTGTCGCCGATCTCGGCCGGGGCGATCCAGGCGTCGGCGGTCCCGGCCTTGAGCTGGTTGACCGCACCGTTGTAGTCGGGCACCCGCACCGGGTTCAGGTTCTGCTTGGTGGCGTAGTCGTCCTGCACGGTGCCCTGCACGACCACCACCCGCTTGCCGGCGAGCTGGTCGAAGCCGGTGATCGACGAGCCGGCCGGCACGTCGAGTCCGAAGTAGCCGAAGTCGTAGCCGTTGCCGAAGTCGACGGTCTTCTTCCGCGCCTCGGTGATCGTGATGGAGGAGCTGCCGACGTCGAACTTGTGGTTGTTGACCTGCGCCAGCAGGGCCGAGAAGTCGGTGCCCACGAACTCGACCTTCAGGCCCACCTTGGCGGCGACCGCGGTCAGCAGGTCGTTGTCGAAGCCGGTGAACTTGCCGTCCTTCAGGTACACGTTCGGCGGGGCGTCGGTGAGCGTGCCGGTCCGCAGCACGCCGGCCTGGAGCAGGCCGTACGGGTTGGCGGCTTCGCTGGTGGAGCCGTCGTCGCCGCAGGCGGTGAGGGCGGTCGCGGCGAGCACGGCGGCGGCGCCGAGCGCGGCGACGCGGGTCAGGGTGGATCGGATGCGCACGTTGTTCTCCAGAGGTGACACCGTTGGCGCGGACGCGCGCCGACGACGGCTGCGCCGGGCAGCGGCGAGCCGTAAAGGTGGATCTAGGGAAGGGTGGTGGCGCTCAGCGCGCGCCGGCGCGGCGACAGGCGTCGCTGCACACCCGCATCAGGTCGACGTGCCGCCGCTTGACCAGCGCGAAGCGGGCCGGGTAGGCGACGCCGTCGGCGAGCGGGGTGCGGAGCTGTGCAGACATGGTTCTCCCTGGTCGGTGATGACCTGGGTACCAGGCCACGCTTGCACCGGTGGCTGCCGGTGCCTGGTCCTCACCCGGGGCACCCCACCGCGGAGGAGGGTTGCCGGCCAGCGAGCCGGGGCTTGGCGCTGGCGCTCATGACCTGCCGAGAAGGCTAGCAGCAGCCCCGCCCGGCCCGTCCAGCCGTTATGACCACCCTCACGTGCGTGCCTCACCGCCGGGCGGGCATGACCGGCGCGTCCCGGCCGGTGCCGTGCCGCGACGGGCTGCGCTGCTCGTGGTAGTCCTGCTCGACGTTGACCGTCCAGACGTCGTGGCCGGCGTCGTGGGCGATGTTCTCGGCGGCGAGCATCGCGGTGAGCATCGAGTGGTCCGCGTTGTTGTAGCGGTGCATGCCGTTGCGCCCGACCGGGTGCACGTTCGGCACCTCGCGGGCCAGCCAGTCCCGGATCACGTCGACGTTGTGCTGGTAGCGCTCGTCGTAGACCGGGTACGCCTTCGGCATGCGCACCACGTAGCCGGCCTCGACGCAGCCGCGGCGGACCAGGCCGAGCCGCTCCAGCTCGGCGGTGGCGAAGGTGACCAGCTCGGCGTCCGGGGTCCGCCACATCTCGTCGTCCTCGAAGACGAAGTACTCCAGCCCCAGGCAGGTCCGCCCGTTCTTGACCAGGTACGGCGACCAGGAGCCGAAGTTCTGGATCCGGCCCACCTTCGCGGCCGGATCGTGCACGTAGATCCAGTTGTCCGGGAAGGAGAACTCCTCCGGCACCACCAGCGCCACGGTCAGGAAGTCCCGGTAGCGCAGGTCGTCGGCGGCGGCCCGGACCTCCGGCGGCGCCTGCGGGCGCATGGCGTGCACCAGCGCGGAGATCGGCATCGAGGAGACCACGTGGTCCGCGGGCTCGGTCCGCTCCCCGTCCCCGTCGGCCACGGTCACCCCGGTGGCCCGCCGGTCCGCCGGGTCCCGGTGCACCACGGTCACCCGGGTGCCGGTGCGCACCGTGCCGCCCTGCTTCTCCACCTCCTCGGTGCAGCGTTCCCACATCATCCCGGGGCCGTGCTTCGGGTACTGGAACTCCTCGATCAGGCTGGTGACGTCCTTGCGGTTGCGCCGGGGCAGCAGGGCGTTGAGCACCGCCGTGGAGAGCGACAGGTTCTTGATCCGCTGGGCCGCCCAGTCCGCCTGCAACTGGTCGGCCGGCATGCCCCAGACCTTCTCCGTGTAGGTCTTGAAGAAGATCGAGTAGAGCCGCCAGCCGAACCGGGCGGAGACCCACCCCTCGAAGTGCGACTGGTCCTTCGGCGGGCGCAGCCGGGCCCGCCCGTACGAGCCGACGCAGCGCAGCGCCTCCAGCAGGCCGAGGTTGCGCAGCGCGTTGCCGGCGTTGAGCGGGTAGTCGTAGAGCGCGCCGCGGTAGTAGATCCGGCTCATCCGCGGCCGGAGCAGGAAGTCCTCGTCCGGCAGGATCTCGTGCCAGAAGTCCTCCACCCGGGAGACCTTGGTGAAGAACCGGTGCCCGCCGATGTCGAAGCGCCAGCCGTCCCGCTCCACCGTGCGGCTGATCCCCCCGACGACGTCGTCCCCCTCGTAGACGCGGACCGCCTCCCCGTGCCGCAGCAGCTCGTACGCGGCGGTCAGCCCCGCCGGTCCCGCCCCGATGACCACGGTCCCGTTGCCGTAATCCATGCCGTCCGCGCCCCCCGCCAGCGTGCCGATGCGGCACCGCCCTTACCCGTCCTGACCGCCGTCTCACCTGCGTCCGGCGAGGCCACCGCGGCCCGGTCACCCGTTCGGGTCGGGCGGGTGTGAACCGGGACGGAACGGGGATGCGGGTCGGGTTTCCCGGTCCGGGGGTCGGTCGCGGGGCGACCGGTGGGAGCGGGATGGCGGACGAGCGGCGGGCCGGGACGGCCGGCGCACCCGCCCCGGCGCGACGGCCGGGCGCACCCGCCCGACTGGTGTCGGCGGCCGGGCGGGTGCCCGCGCCCTGGGGTTTCGTGCTCGCCGTCTTCGCCGGCTCGAAGCTCGTGCTCAGCCTGGTCGGCGTGCTGGTGCTGACCGCCTGGGACGGGGTGCCCGGCGCGCCGCCCGCCGACGAGACGATGATGCGGGCCCAGCAGGACGCCGTCTCGCCGCACCGCTGGTTCTCGCTCTGGTTCGCCTGGGACTCGTTCCTCTACGACCACCTGGCCCGGATGCCGCTGGACCGGCCGTGGACCGAGTTCGGCTTCCCGCTGCTCTACCCGTTCCTGGCCCGGCCGGTCGCGCCGCTGCTCGGCGGGCACCCCGACTGGGCGCTGCTGCTGGTGAGCAACGTGGCGCTGCTGTTCGAGCTCTACTACGCGTACCGGCTGGGGGTCCGGCTGCTCGGCGGCGACGACCCGGACGGGTCCGGCGCGGACGGCCGGCGGGTCGTGCGGTACCTGCTGCTCCTGCCGGCCGCGTTCCTGTTCCAGGCGGCGCTGACCGAGTCGCTCTTCGTCTGCCTGGCCCTGGCCGCGTTCTGGTACGCCGAGCAGCGGCGCTGGCTGGTGGTCGGGATCGTCGGCTACTTCCTGGCCCTGAGCCGGTCGATCGGCTTCGTGGTGGTGATCCCGCTGGCCCTGGTGCTGCTGCGGCAGCACGGCTGGCGCCTCGATCCCCGTACCCTGCTGCGCTACCTGCGGGAGGGCTGGGCGCTGCTGCTGGTCCCGGCCGGCTGGCTGAGCTTCATGGCGTTCTGCCGCTGGCAGGGCGGCGACTGGTTCGCCTACCAGCACGCCCAGGAGAAGGGCTGGGGGATCCGGCTGCAGAACCCGCTCTGGGTGGCCTGGCACGCGCTGACCGACGGCAACTCGGCCGACGCGCTGCGGGTCTGGATCGCGGTGGCGATGCTGCTCGTGGCGATTGTCGGGCTGCGCCGGCGGGCCGAGTGGCCGTATCTGGTCTACACGGTGATCGTGGTGCTGGTGCCGCTGTCGATGGGCCCGTCGGTGTACAAGAGCCTGCTGCGCTACCTGCTCGCCGCGTTCCCGGTGGCGCTGGTGCTGGCCCGCTGGGCCCGCCGGCCCGGCCTCGATCCCTGGCTGACCGCCGGCCTGGCGCTGCTCCAGGGCGCGCTGTTCGCGGTCTGGCTCGCCTACTGGACCCACCTCATCATCTGACCGCCCTTGCTATGCAACTCGTTGCATAGCAAGATGGGCGGCATGTCGCTGGAGCACGCCATCCTGGTCTCGCTGCTCGAGCAGCCCGCCTCCGGCTACGAGCTGGCCCGGCGCTTCGACCGGTCCATCGGCCGCTTCTGGACCGCCACCCACCAGCAGATCTACCGGGTGCTCAAGCGGATGGAGGGCGACCGGTGGATCACCGGGGAAGAGGTCGGCCAGGAGGGCCTGCCCGACAAGAAGATCTGGTCGGTCACCCCCGACGGGCGGTCCGCGCTGGTCGCCTGGCTGCGCGCCCCGGTGCAGCCGGAGGCGGTCCGGCACGAACTGGCCGTCAAGATCCGCGGCGCCGCGTTCGACGATCCGGCGGGCCGCACCGCGCTGGTCGCCGAGGTCGAGCACTACCGCGCCGACCACGAAGCCACCCTCGCCGGCTACCTGGCCGGCGAGCGCCGCGACTTCCCCGACCCCGCCGCGCTGGACGCCCGCGGATCGCTCCAGCACGTCGTGCTGCGCGGCGGCATCGCGTACGAGCGGATGGTGCTGGCCTGGCTCGACGACGTCCTCGCCACCCTCCGCGACCTCGCCCCCGACCCCCTCAGGAAGGCCGACTCGTGACCGATCCGCTGCTGTTCCACCCGCCCACCTACGACCCCGCCCACCTCGACGACACCTCCCGCCGACTGCTGCGCGCCACCGTCGACTGGTTCGAGCAGCGCGGCAAGCAGGCCCTGGTCGACAGCTACAACCATCACGAGTGGTACGCCGACTTCCTCGACTTCGCCGCCAAGGAGGGCCTCTTCGCCACCTTCCTCACCCCGACGGCCGACGCCGGCGGCGACCCGGACAAGCGCTGGGACACCGCGCGCAACGCCGCGCTCAGCGAGCTCCTCGGCTTCTACGGCCTCGGCTACTGGTACACCTGGCAGGTCACCGTGCTCGGCCTCGGCCCGGTCTGGCAGAGCGGCAACGCCGCCGCCCGAGCCCGCGCCGCCGCGCTGCTCGACGAGGGGCACGTGATGGCCTTCGGCCTCTCCGAGCGGCCGCACGGCGCCGACATCTACTCCACCGACATGCTGCTCACCCCCGACGGCGAGGGCGGCTTCCGGGCCACCGGCGGCAAGTACTACATCGGCAACGGCAACGTCGCCGGGCTGGTCTCCGTCTTCGGCCGGCGCGCCGACGTCGAGGGCCCCGAGGGGTACGTCTTCTTCGCCGCCGACAGCCGGCACCCCGCCTACCGGCTGGTCCGCAACGTGGTCAACGCGCAGATGTACGTCAGCGAGTTCCGGCTGGAGGACTACCCGGTCCGCGCCGAGGACGTGCTGCACACCGGGCCGGCCGCCTTCGACGCCGCGCTGAACACGGTCAACGTCGGCAAGTTCAACCTCTGCACCGCCTCCATCGGCATCTGCGAGCACGCCATGTACGAGGCGGTCAGCCACGCCCACCACCGCGTCCTCTACGGCCGGCGGGTCACCGACTTCCCGCACGTGCGGCGCGAGCTGACCGACGCGTACGCCCGCCTGGTGGCGATGAAGCTGTTCAGCGACCGGGCGGTCGACTACTTCCGCTCGGCCGGCCCCGACGACCGGCGGTACCTGCTGTTCAACCCGATGACCAAGATGAAGGTCACCACCGAGGGCGAAAAGGTCATCGACCTGCTCTGGGACGTCATCGCCGCCAAGGGCTTCGAGGCCGACACCTACTTCGACAAGGCCGCCAAGGACATCCGCGGCCTGCCGAAGCTGGAGGGGACGGTGCACGTCAACCTCGCGCTGATCCTCAAGTTCCTGCCGAACTACCTGTTCCGGCCGGCCGAGCACCCGCCCGTGCCGACCCGGCAGGACCCGGCCGACGACGAGTTCCTCTTCCGGCAGGGCCCGGCCCGCGGCCTCGGCGCGATCCGCTTCCACGACTGGCGCGGCCCGTACGACGCGCACGCCCACGTGCCCAATGTGGCCCGGTTCCGGGAGCAGGCCGACGGTCTCCGCGACCTGCTCGCCGCGCACGCCCCGGACGAGGCCCAGCAGCGGGACCTGGATTTCCTGCTCACCCTGGGTCAGCTCTTCGCCCTGGTCGTCTACGGCCAGCTGATCCTGGAGCAGGCGGAACTGACCGGCCTCGACGCGGACCTGCTCGACGAGATCTTCGACCTGCTGGTCCGCGACTTCTCCGGCTACGCCACCGAGCTGCACGGCAAGGCGGCCACCAGCGACGAGCAGGCCGCCTGGGCCCTCACCCAGATCCGCCGCCCGGTCCGCGACGCCGAGCGCACCGCCCGGGTCTGGGAGCGGGTCGTCGCCCTCGCCGGCGCGTACGAGATGAACTCCTGACGGCTCCGGCCGGCCGCAGCCGAGGCACCCGTCGTCCGACCGGCCGACAGCCACGTTCCCGCCCTGCTAGCGTTTCTCCGCGTGTTCGCTCTTCCCCTGACTGATGATGCCGAGCTGCGGCCGCTCCAGCCGTGGCACTCCGACGAGTTTCTCGCCAACCTCGACCGGTGCCGGGCGCACATCTCCCCCTGGGTGGGGGCGTCCTTCGTGGCCACCGACGCCGAGTCCGCCCGCAAGGTCCTGCAGAACTACGCCGACCGCTGGGCCCGGGACGACGGTGGCATCTGGGGCATCTGGCAGGGCGGCACCCTGGTCGGCGGCGTGCTCTTCGTGTCGCTCAGCACCACCACCGGCGTCTGCGAGGCCGGGTGCTGGCTGGAGCCGGCGGCCGAGGGGCAGGGCCTGGTCACCCGCGCCGCCCGCGTGATCATCGACTGGGCGATCCGGGAGCGTGGCATCCACCGGGCGGAGTGGGTGACCAAGGCCGGCAACGAGCGCAGCATCGCCGTCGCGCGGCGATTGGGCATGCGCCGCGACGGTGTCCTCCGCGAGGCGGCTCCGGGGCCGGACGGCCGGGCCGACATGGAGGTCTGGTCGGTGCTGGCCCCGGAGTGGAAGCCCTGACGGGACAGGCCTTCGAGCCGGCGGCGGAGTTCTGTCGTACCCGGACGTCAACATCTGTCCATGGCTGCCCCCGCACTGGCCGACCGGTCCCCCCAGCCGCGCGCCCTGCCGCTGCGCGAGGTCCGCACCCGGCTCACCCAGCTCGTCGCCCTGGCCGAGCTGACCGACACCGTCACCATCGTCACCCGCGACGGCGACCCCCGACCGATCGCCGCGATCGTGCCCGCCCCGGCCGCTCGTACGGCGACGCAGACCCGCGCCGACGCTGACCGGATCGCCGCGATCAGCGCCGGCTGGTCGCGCCGGCTGGAGGAGCAGCACCGGCAGAGCAGCCGGCGGCACGCCGCCGAGCGGCGTGCGCTCGTCGACGCGCTCGCCGAGGTCTGGGCCGAGCTGGACCGCCGCGCCCCGGCCGGCGACCCGGCGCTCGCCCGGCTCCGCGCCGCCCACGCCGACCTGCTACGCGACTGACCCGGCGGCGGCCACCCCGACCCGGGGCCGCCGCCGGCGTATGCGTCAGTCCCGGCCGCGCTGCTCCCGGTAGCGGCGGATCAGGGCGCTGGTGGAGGAGTCCACGTCGCCGAGGTCCGGCGCGCCGCCGGTGAGCTTCGGCGCGAGCTGGTTGGCCATCACCTTGCCCAGCTCCACACCCCACTGGTCGAACGCGTTGATGTCCCAGACCGCGGCCTCGGTGAAGACGATGTGCTCGTAGAGGGCGATCAGCTGGCCCAGCGTGGACGGGGTGAGCTTGGGGGCGAGGATCGAGGTGGTCGGGTGGTTGCCCGGCATGACCCGGTGCGGCACCACCTCGGGCGCGGTGCCCTCCGCCTCGACCTGCTCCTTCGTCCGGCCGAAGGCCAGCGCCGCGGTCTGCGCGAAGAAGTTCGACATGAACAGGTCGTGCATGTCGCCGAGGTCGTGGTTGGGCTGGCTGAACGCGATGAAGTCGGCCGGGATCAGCCGCGTCCCCTGGTGGATGAGCTGGTAGAAGGCGTGCTGTCCGTTGGTGCCGGGCTCGCCCCAGAAGATCTCCCCGGTCGGGTAGGTCACCGGCCGGCCGTCGACCGTCACCGACTTGCCGTTGCTCTCCATGGTGAGCTGCTGCAGGTACGCGGGGAACCGGTGCAGGTACTGCGCGTACGGCAGCACCGCGTGCGTCTCGGCGTCGAGGAAGTCCGTGTACCAGACGTTCAGCAGGCCCAGCAGCGCCGGCACGTTGCGCTCCACCGGCGTGCTGCGGAAGTGCTCGTCGACGGCGTGGTAGCCGGCCAGCATCTCCCGGAACCGCGCCGGCCCGATCGCCAGCATCACCGACAGGCCGACCGCCGAGGGGAGCGAGTATCGCCCGCCCACCCAGTCCCAGAAGCCGAACATGTTCTCCGGGTCGATGCCGAAGTCGCGGACCCGCTGCTCGTTGGTGCTGACCGCGACGAAGTGCCGGGCGATCGCCGACTCGTCGGCGTCCAGCCCGGCGAGCAGCCAGCGCCGCGCCTGGTTGGCGTTGGCCAGCGTCTCCTGGGTGGAGAAGGTCTTGGAGACCACGACGAACAGCGTGGTGGCCGGGTCCAGATCGGTGGTCTTGTCGTGGATGTCGGTCGGGTCGATGTTGGACACGAACCGGCAGCTGATCCCCGCGTCCCGGTACGCCTTGAGCGCCTCGTACGCCATCACCGGCCCGAGGTCGGAGCCGCCGATGCCGATGTTGACCACGGTGCTGATCCGCTCGCCGGTGTGGCCGCGCCACGTGCCGGAGCGGACCCGCTCGGCGAAGGCCGACATCCGGTCCAGCACCCGGTGGACGTCGGCGACCACGTCCTGCCCGTCCACCACCAGCGACGCGTCGCCGGGCAGCCGCAGTGCGGTGTGCAGGACCGCCCGGTCCTCGGTGGAGTTGATGTGCTTCCCGGCGAACATGGCGGCGATCCGATCGCTCAGCCGGACCCGCTCGGCCAGGACGGTGAGCAGGGCGATCGTCTCGTCGGTGACCAGGTTCTTGCTGTAGTCCACGTGCAGGTCGGCGACCTCGCCGGTGAGCCGCTCGCCCCGCTGTCCGTCGGCGGCGAACAGCTCCCGCAGGTGTGTGCCGCGCATCGCCTCGGCGTGCTTGCGCAGCGCCTGCCATTCGTCGGTGGTGGTGACGTCCACAGCCATCGGGTCGATCTTCTCCTTCACGACGGGTCTGCCAGCGGGCCGTCGTTGCCCCGCTGCCGGCGACCCCACCAGCCTGCCACCCGGGACAGGTACGCGCGACGCGACCCGACATCGCCCACCTCTCGGGCGCGCTCGGACGGGCCACCCGGGGCAGGTCGTTGGGACGCCTGTTCGAGATGCCGGGTTACCGGGCCTTGGTTGGGTATCGTGCTCGAATGATCTTTGAGCGGGGGCAGACGATCGTCCGTCGGCACCTGTACCCGGACGGCCGGGTCGGCTCGGTGCTGTGCGGGCGGGTGGTCAGCGACGACGAGCGCGGGCTGGCGCTGTGGGTCGAGGCTGGCTCACAGGCAATGCGTCGGGTTGACGGCGCTGGCCAGTCGACGCGGAAGCTGTCGCTGCTCACGTCGTTGCGGATGACTACGATGCTCAGCCTGGATACGTGGCAGCCTTTCCGGACTCTGATGTTGATGCCGCCTGGTGCGGCCCACTCGGTCTGGTGGAGCTGGCGAACCGACGGCGACTTCGACGGCTGGTACGTCAACCTGGAGCGTCCGGTCACCCGGTGGGCCGGCGGGGTCGACGTCTACGACCAGGAGCTCGACCTGCTCGTCTATCCGGATGGCAGGTGGTCGTGGAAGGACGAGGACGCCTTCGCCGAGTACACCGGCGAGCCGGCGTTCTGGGATGAGGTCGAGGCCGCCGAGGTCCGGGCCGAGGGCGAACGACTGCTTGCCTTGGCTCGCGCCGGGGCCGCGCCCTTCGACGGTCAGTGGATGGACTTCCAGCCGGATCCGGCGTGGCGGCCGACGTTGATGCCGCACTGGTGGGAGTTGCCGGCGGACGCGACCTGCTGGGGTCCCGAGTACTTCCAGGCCTGAGAGGGCGTCTGATTCACGTATTTTGTGAGTGATGTGATCTTCAGATGTCTCGCCAGGTTGGGGTGGTTTCGTCGGTGACCCGTTTGGTGAGGTTGTCGATCATCGCGATGCGGATCATGCTGGCGGAGTGGTCGGGTAGGGCTTCGTAGTCACGGGCCAGGCGCCGGTGGAGCATGATCCAGCCGAGGGTGCGTTCGACGACCCATCGGCGTTTGACCACCGAGAATCCTTTGATGTGCGGGTCTTTGGCGACGACCTCGACGTCGATGCCGAGGGTGGCACCGTGTTCGATGACCTTGTTCTTGAAGCCGGCGTCGACCCAGGTCTTGGCCAGGGCGGGATGCGCGGCTTTGGCCTGATCGAGGAGGTCGACGCCGATGGTGTTGTCGGTGACGCTGGCCGCGGTGACGATGACGGCGAGGAGCAGACCGAGGGTGTCGGTGACGATGCCGCGTTTGCGTCCGACGATCTTCTTGCCGGCGTCGATGCCCTGGCTGGCCAGCGGCGCGTTGGTGGAGGTCTTCACGCTCTGGGTGTCGATCACACCGGCCGACGGCTGAGCGGCGCGTCCGGCCTTGGCGCGGGCCAGTCCGGTGAGCTCGTAGTTGAGCTGGGTGAAGATGCCATCGCCTGTCCAGGCGGTGAAGTAGCCGTAGACGGTCTGCCAGGGCGGGAAGTCGTGCGGCAGATAGCGCCACGCGATGCCGGTGCGGTTGACGTAGAGGATCGCGTTGAAGATCTCCCGCAGGTCGTAGGTGGGTTTGCGTCCCCCGACGCCAGCATCGGTGCGCGCCTGGCGCCAGGCGTCCAGTCGTGGTGCGATCAGCGCCCAACGGGCGTCGGACAGGTCGGAGGGGTAGGCAGGTCGTTCGGCCATACGAGATGTCTACTGTGGACCACGAGGTGGATCGCACTCGGGGTCCGCCGATTCCCGAACTTTGTGAACCAGACACGATCTGCGGATCAAAGCAGGGCATCTCGCATCGACATCAATCAGGCGAACCTGGCCCCAGTAGTGATCATTCGACCCTGCCGACGCCTCACCGACCAGGCCCACGAAAGCAGCAATATGCAGCGAGAGTGATCAAAACGCCCAGTGAGAGCGTGCTTGAGAAGAGTCATCCTGGTGAGGTCCGAGGAGTAGCGACGCTCGCACGGCATCCGACCGCCGTGGACGATCAATCGATCGGTGCCACACGACACGCGACCAATCACGAGAACCACGCTCTCACGGGTGCCAGGGGCGGACCTGGTTGTTGCTGCCTGTGGACCTGATGTCGTAAACGACTCACCCAGGCCAGGCGGGGCTCGTTCTGCCGGCTTCTCGCGCTGGCAGGGGGTGGCGCCGATTCGTTTGTGATGTCAGCTCCAAAGGCAGCGACAAGGTATGACGCCGGAACCGCGGGACTGGCTACGCTGCCTCGATGTTCTTCGAGCCGGGCGAGATCATCAAGCGTCGCTATCTTCGCGGGCGGTGGTGCACGTGGGCGCAGCCCATGCGCGTCGTTGCCGACGATGATGGGCTGCTCGACCGAATGATCAGCCGCCGGTGCTTGCTCGGAATGGCCACCCCAACCGCCCGCCGCGCCGTCGTGGCCTCGTCGGCCCGCCGCGCCACCGCCGTCGTGGCCTCGTCGGCCCGCCGCGCCACCGCCGTCGCGGCCTCGCTCGCGCTCCTCGCCGCTGGCTGCTCCCGGCCGGCGACACCGCCGGCCGCCGCACCCGCCCCCGCCGCCCCGCCGGCCGGGGCCAACCCCTCGCCGTCCGGGGCCGTCGCCCCGTCGACGCCGCCCGCGCGTGCCGGCCTCGGTGCCCGGCCGAGCCCGGCCGCCCGGGCCTGCACCATCTTCCCGGCGGACAACGTCTGGCATTCCGACGTATCCCGGCTGCCCGCGCACCCGCGCTCCGCGGCGATGGTCACCGCGATCGGCGCGCAGGCCGCCGTGCACGCCGACTTCGGCTCCGGTACGTGGCAGGGCGCGTCCATCGGCATCCCGGTCACCGTCGTCCCCGCCGGGCAGCGCCGGGTCCCGGTCTCCTTCCAGTACGCCGGCGAGAGCGACCCCGGGCCTTATCCCGTCCCGGCCGACGCGGCGGTCGAGGGCGGGCCGGCGGGCACCGGTGACCGGCACGTGATCGTCTGGGACCGGGCGGGGTGCAAGGCGTACGAGCTGTTCGACGCGCACCGGGCCGGCGGCGGCTGGCGGGCCGGCTCGGGCGCCGTCTTCGACCTCCGGTCCAACCGGCTGCGCCCGACCGGATGGACCTCCGCCGACGCCGCCGGGCTCTCCATCCTGGCCGGGCTGGTCCGCTACGACGAGGTGGCCGCCGGCCGGATCGACCACGCCATCCGGGTGACCGTGCCGCGTACCCGCACCGGCTGGACCTGGCCGGCCACCCATTCCGCCTCGTCCGCCACCGACCCCGGGCTGCCGCAGCTCGGCCAGCGGCTGCGGCTCAAGCGCTCGGTGGACGTCTCGCGGCTGCCCCGGCAGGCCCGGATCGTCGCCGAGGCGATGCAGCGGTACGGGCTGATCGTCGCCGACCACGGCTCGGCCTGGTACCTGTCCGGCGCGCCCGATCCCCGCTGGGACAACGACGCGCTGCACGCGCTCGGCGGCCTGCGCGGGAGCGACTTCGAGGTGGTGGACGCGTCCGGGCTGACGGTGCGCCGGACCTCGGCCGCGGTCGGCTGATTTCGGGTCGCCGCCGACCCGACGGTGCCGCAGACTGGCGGTGTGGATCATCGTGACCTGGTCCGGGTGAGCAAGCGGATGTCCCTGGCCCTGCGGCACCGGCCGGACCGGTTCGGCCTGACGCTCGACGGGGCCGGCTGGGTGTCGGTCGCCGACCTGCTCGCCGCGCTGGGGATCACCCGGGCCGACCTCGACGCCGTGGTCGCCGGGAACGACAAGCGACGCTTCGCCGTGGCCCACGGGGCCGACGGCGTCGACCGGATCCGAGCCAGCCAGGGGCATTCCATCCCGGTCGACCTCGGCCTGGCCCCGGCCAGCCCTCCCGAGCTGCTGTTCCACGGCACCAGCGACAGCGCCCTGCCGGCGATCCGGGTCGAGGGGCTGCGCCGGGGCCGCCGGCACCACGTGCACCTGTCACCGGACGTGGCGACCGCCCAGCGGGTCGGGGCCCGCCGGGGCGGCGCGGTGGTGATCCTGACCGTGGCGGCGGCCGCCATGGCCGAGAAGGGCTTCGTCTTCTACCGCAGCGACAACGGGGTCTGGCTCACCGACACCGTCCCGCCCGCGTACCTGCGACGCTGAGGCCGCGCGGCGGTCAGACCACGGTGACCGGGTGGCGGACCACCCCGTCGAAGAGGTAGCCGAGGTCGTTGGGGGCGGCCCGGTCGGGCTGGCCGGCGCCGGTCACGTCGGTGGCGCGGGCGCGCAGCGTCCACCGGCCCCGCGCCGGAGGCCGCCAGGCGGCCGTCCACCGCTGCCAGGGCCCGCCCCGGTCGGCGGCGACCAGTTCGGCGGGGCGCCAGCCGTCACCGGTGTCGACCTCGACCCGGTCGATCGGCCCGGCCCCCGACCAGGACCGGCCGTGCAGCCGTACCTCCGTGCCGGCCGGTAGGTGGGCGTCCCAGGCGAGCTCGAACGCGCTCTTCACCGACTGGGTGCCCAGGGCGTCGCCGTCGGCCGGGTGCCCCGGACCGAACATCCGGTAGAACTGGGTGTTCCACGGGGAGAACAGGGGAGTGGCGGAGACCTCGACCGGGCCCACCCACTTGATCGAGGAGATGCCGATCCAGCCGGGTACCACGACACGGACCGGGAAGCCGTGGTCGGCGGGGAGCGGCTCGCCGTTCATCTCGTACGCCAGCAGCACGTCGTCGAGGGCCTTGGCGATCGGCAGCGGGCGGCGGACCCGGCCGAGGTTGACCCCGCCGGTCACGTAGTCCGGGTCCAGTCCCTCGGGCATCACGTCGACCGCGTCGTCGGTGAGCCCGGCGAGGCGGAGCACCGTGCCCAGCCGTACGCCCCGCCACCGGGCCACCCCGACCCCACCCAGGTCCCAGGCCACGCCCGGGGCGGGGGCGTCCTGCTGGTCGGCGAAGAAGCGCCGGCCGTTGCCGGCGCACTCGAGCAGCGCGGTGCTCTCCTCGGCGGGCAGCCGGCGCAGCTCATCGAGGGTGAACTCGACCGGGGCGTCCCGGGTGGGCGCGTCGCGCAGCCCGGTGCCGAACAGGCGCAGCCGCCAGGCGTCGGCGTCCAGGCGGGGCGTCACCGTGTGGTTGCGGACGAAGAAGCGGTCGTTGGGCACCACGTACCCCTGCCCGGCCATCGCCGGCCAGCGCATCTCCGCGTTGGTCTCCAGCGGGCGCAGCAGCTCGGGCGGCAGCGGCTTGGCGATCGGCGATCCTGGGTCGACGCCGACCGGCGCCGGGGCCACCGCGACCGGCTCCCGTTCCGCCGCGGCGGCGGTCAGGGCGGCCATGGCCGAGCCCAGCTCCAGCAGGTCGTCGCGGGCGACGCCGGCGCCGTGGGCCTCCCCGGCCAGCCACTGCCGGCCCCGCCGGGCGTCGTGGTCGGCTTCCTCGGACGACAGGGGACGGGACACGACTGACCTCCGGCTCGGCGACGCTGCCACCGCATTCAACCAGGCGGGGTTTCCGTCCGGTCGGCCCAGGTCACGGCTCAGGTGGCGAAGATCGACGTGCGCAATCCCGTCACGGCTCGCGCCGGTCGGCGAGGAAGTCGGCCAGCACCCGGGTGTGCGTGGAGAAGGCCAGCTCGACCGGCTCGGTGAGGACCAGCCACTCGGTGGCCTCCTCCGTCGGGGCGGACGCCGGCAGGTCACCGACCGCGCGCTCGGGCAGCACACCGAAGACCATCATGGTGCCGCCGGCCGGTGCCCCGTGCACCGCGAACAGCCGCGCCTCGTCGGCCTCGGCCAGCAGACCGGTCTCCTCGCGCAGCTCCCGGACCAGCGCCTCGGACCACTCCTCGCCGTACTCGATGAACCCGCCCGGGAGGGCGAGCTGACCGCGGGCCGGCTCGATGTCCCGGCGGACCACCACCACGCCGAGGCCGGTCGGCGTCCGCACCGGCAGCACCGCCACCGCGACGGGCAGCGGGTTGCGCCACACCGTCTCGCCGCAGACCGCGCAGAGCCTCGGCCAACCGACCTCGGTGGGGTAGGCGGAGCCGCAGTACGAGCAGTGGGAGAACGGTGCAGCGGTCACGCCGCAGCACGTTACCCGGCGGCGCAGCGGATCGCTGCCGTCACTCCTCGGACGCGGAGTGTCGCTCCGGGTGTGGCAGCCTGGCCCATCGTGCCGGGGTCAGGCCTCTCGGAGCGCGGCGCGGGCGTCCATCAGGGCGAAGCCGAGCAGGTTCTCGCCCCGCCACCGCGCCGGGTCCGCGGCGCGCGGGTCGTCCGCGGCCAGGCCGATGCCCCAGATCACCGACAGTCCGCCGCCGTGTTTCGTGGCCGCCGGAAACCGTTGGCCGGGCCGTCGTCACCGCCGGTAGCCTGCGCCGATCGGCGAGCAGGAAAGGGGGAGACCGTGGAGACCATCACGCTGTGGCGGCCGACCGGGCCGGAGGAGTTGGCGCTGGTCGAGGCGTCCGATTGGCGGGAGTGGCCGCCCCGGCTTCCGGACCAGCCGATCTTCTACCCGGTGCTCACCGAAGACTACGCCGTCATGATCGCCCGGGACTGGAACGTTCCGGCCTCCGGCGTCGGCTACGTGACCCGCTTCGAGGTGGACCGCGACTTCGCCGCCCGCTACCCGATACGCCAGGTCGGCGGCAGGGAGATCCGCGAGCTGTGGATCCCGGCCGAGGAGCTGCCCCTGTTCAACGAGCACCTCGTCGGCCGGATCGAGGTCGTCCACGAGTTCCGCGCGTAGCTCGCTGCCGATCGTCGAGTTGTGGTGCCTGCCGAAAGCCGCGAACAACTCGCAACGGGCGCCACAACTCCACGATCGCCGGGGGCCAGGGTGGGGTCAGGACGCCGGTGCGCCGGTGTAGAAAGCGGTGACGCGGTCCCGCGCGGCCCGCGCCTCATCGCTCGGAGTGCCCGCGGCGATGCTCGCCTCCGCCCACCGCTCGCTGCTCAGCGTCATGAACCGCCGCCCCTCGTCGGAGGCCATCCACGCGACGGCCGCGGCCGGGTCGACGCCGCTGCCGTCGGCCGCGAGGTGGGAGGCCAGGCCGAGCAGGGCTCCGTCCCACCCGACGCCGACCGCGCCCGGCCCGT
The DNA here is from genome assembly GCF_030518795.1 of Micromonospora sp. NBRC 110009. NCBI lineage: Bacteria > Bacillati > Actinomycetota > Actinomycetes > Micromonosporales > Micromonosporaceae > Micromonospora > Micromonospora soli. The sequence continues at coordinate 4,941,063 of NZ_CP130427.1, forward strand.
ACTCGGCCCAGCGCTGGTCGTCCACGTGCGCGACGTGCTCCAGCTCGAACCGGGTACGCCCGCCCTCGACCTCGGTGAGGCGTACCTCGATCCAGCTCACCTCGCCGCCAAACTCCCAGGTCGCGGCGAAGCTGTGCGGCGGGTCGCAGCGCTCCACGGTGCCGCCGGCGTTCCCCTCCAACTGGTAGCGCCCGCCCACCTTCAGCTCACCGGAGACGGGCAGGAACCAGCGGGGGATCCGTTCGGCGCTGGTGCAGGCGTCCCAGACGTCCTCCACCGGTGCGGCGTACGTCTGGCTGATCGTCATCACCCGCGCCTGCCCGGCGGGCAGCGTACGGCTGCCGAGGGTGCGCTCGACGTCGCTGATCTGCCCGATCACGTCAATCATGATGTCTTCCTCTCCTCGGGATCGCTGTCGCGCAGTCGCCGCTCCCGCCGGCCACGGGCCAGCTCGGTGGCGAGCGCCTCCAGCGGTGGCGTCCAGAATCGGCGGAAGCCCGCCAGCCACGCGTCGACCTGCCGCAGCGGGCCGGGGTCCACCGCGTAGAGGCGGCGGGTGCCCTCGGGTCGTACGGTGGCGAAGCCGTTCTCCCGAAGCACCTTGAGGTGCTGGGACACGGCCGGCTGGGAGATGCCGAACTCCTGTTGGATCGCGGCGCAGAGCGCGCCGGCGGTCCGCTCGCCCTCGGCCAGCAGCTCCAGGATCCGGCGGCGGACCGGATCCCCGAGGACGTCGAAGGCGTGCACGATCCTTTCTATCAGATTCCACTTATATAAGCGAGCACCTGGTGCCGGCGGAGCCGGTCGGCGGATGCGGCGTCGGGCGGGAGAGGGGCGGCCGGACGACCTGCTGCCACCGGGTGGCCTGGGCGGTGCGGGTGGGCGGGGCGGTGCGGTGGGCGCCCCGCCCATCGGTCAGCCGCCGAGCCGGGCCGCGACGGCGCTGCGCAGCTCGGGCAGCCGGTCGTGCAGCAGCCCGGGGCACTGGGTGTTGTTGAAGTCCATGTGCCCGTAGATCTCGGTGGACGGGATGCCGTACTGCTGGCAGGTGAACGCACAGAACCACACCAGGCTGTCCCAGAGCGCCTGCGGGGGCTGCACGTCGAGGTAGGTGCCGTCGTTCTCGATGCCGATGGCCTGGCTGTTCTGCCCGACGCAGTGCGCGCCCTGCACCATGGTCTGCCCGTGCAGCAGCGCGTACAGGCTGCCGTGCCGGCCCTCGGTGAGGAAACCGCCGCGGCTGTTGGTGAAGTGCTGGCCGGAGTCGATCCAGCCGTTGGTGTCCATATGCAGGTTCTGGATGTCGCGCGAGTTCCGGTAGGCCTGCGCCAGGCTGTAGTCGGTGGTGTTCGGGAACGCGGTGTGGTGAATGATGATCTTGTTGGGCCGGCTCTGCACCACGCTCACCGCGGACGAGGGCGGGCGGGCGCCCCAGGTCGCGCAGTTGGCGATGGTCGGCTGGTCGACCCGGGTGGCGACGGCTCGGGCGCCCTGGTCGGCGCCGAACTGGGTCAGCGCGCTGGCGCCGGCGGCGGCGCCGAGCAGGACCGCGCCGCGCAGCACGGCCCGTCGGGGGACGGGGACGGACATCGGGGCCTCCTCGATGCGGGACGGACGCCGCGCCGGCGGCGGGCCGTGCGGCCCGCCGCCGGCGAACGGGTCAGCAGGGTCCGTTGCAGGCCAGCACCTTGAGCCGGTCCAGGGTGCCGTTCCAGACGTTCTGGTCACCCGGGAAGGTGCCCGAGGAGGCCCACTGCCAGAACGAGTACGTCCCCCAGCCGGCCGGCAGGGTGCCGACGCTGCTGGAGTAGCGCGCGATCCAGAGCGGGTTGTTGGCGGCGAACTGCGAGGTGTTGCCCGTGCAGGTGGTCCACCAGTCGGTGGTGGTGTAGATGGTGGCCCACCGGCCGGTGCGGGCGTAGTACTGGTTGACGAACGAGGCGATCCAGCTGCGCATCGAGGCCTGGCTCAACCCGTAGCAGGTGGCGCCGTACGGGTTGTACTCGATGTCGAGCGCGCCGGGCAGCGTCTTGCCGTCCTTGGACCAGCCGCCGCCGTGGTCGACGAAGTAGTTGGCCTGGGTGGCGCCGCTCGAGTTGCCCGGCAGGGCGAAGTGGTACGACCCGCGGATCATCCCGACGTTGTAGGAGCCGTTGTACTGCTGGGCGAAGTACGGGTTGGTGTAGGACGTACCCTCGGTCGCCTTCACGTACGCGAACCGGGCGCCGTTGTTCCAGGCGGCGGACCAGTTCACGTTGCCCTGGTGGCTGGAGACGTCCATGCCGGGCAGGCCGGCCGGCGCGGCGCTGGCGGGAGTCGCGCCGACGACGGCCGAGGCCGCCAGGGTGACGGTGGCGAGCAGGGCCGTGGCGGCCGTACGCAGCGCCGATCGAAGGGGACGGTTCATGCTTCCTCCCTGGGGGTTACCGCTTGTGGCGGCGGGACGAAAGGAACTGTCAGTATTAGGTCACACGGTGGAGAATTCTTGCAATAGATACATGGAAGTTTTTCTCTGTCTGCGGACAGGGTGGCGGGTGGCCCGGTGCCGGGGTGGCGGCTCAGCCCAGGCGGCGGAGGAAGGCCCGGACCTGCTCCCGGGCCCGGTCGGTGAGCTCGGGGCCGTGGGTGAAGGCGGCCACGTCGTAGTCCAGCTCGCCCAGCACGTGCGCGGTCCGCTGGGTCATCCGGAAGTCGGTGCAGAACGACCGCACCGGCCAGCGCACGCCAGCCACGTTGAACAGCGCGTCCCCGGTGACCAGCACCCGGGTCGGCTCGTGCAGCAGCGACACGTGCCCCGGGGAGTGGCCCGGGGTGTGCACCACCCGCAGGCCCCCGCCGACGGGCAGCACATCGCCGTCGGTCAGCGGCTGGGCCACCGCGACCGCCGGGAACCGGCCGCCGGCCAGGCGGGTGAGCAGACGCCCGACCGTGTTCCCGCCGCCCTGCGGCGGCACCCGACCGGACTCGGCGTAGGGGACGTCGGCCCGATGCGCGGCGACCGGTGCGCCGGTGCGCCGGGCCAGCTCCGCGGCCCCGCCGGCATGGTCCGCGTGCGCGTGGGTCAGCACGATCCGGGTCACATCGGCGGGGGTCTTGCCGATGGCCGCCAGCCCGCGCACGATTCGGGCCGGGGCCCGTCGCATCCCGCAGTCGACCAGCGTGACCGAGCCGTCGTCGTCGACGAAGGCGTAAGAGTTGACCATGGCGCGACCGACGGTGGGGATGCGCCATACCCCGGGGGCGAGCGGAACCGCTGCGGCTCGTGCCATGCCCCCGAGTGTCGGGCGCTGGCGACGGTCGATCAACACCCGGGTCGGGGAAATCCGTCGGGCCGGCGTGTCGATCCGGGGGGTCCTGGTTCGTGTGGAGGGTGTAGGGGCCGGGAGAGACCGGCCGCCGGACGAGGAGGCAACCCGTGAAGCAGTACCTGATCAGCATGTACCAGCCGGCCGGTGAGCAGCTGCCGGACCCGGAGTTCCTCGCTGACGTCATGCGCAAGGTCGACGCGATCGGCCGGGAGCTGAAGGAGTCCGGGGCCTGGGTCTTCGGCAACGGCCTGCACGCGCCCGAGACCGCCACCGTGCTCCGCCCGCAGGGGGACGAGGTGCTGGTCACCGACGGGCCGTACGTCGAGGGGAAGGAGTACCTGGGGGGCGTCACCATCGTCGCCGCGCCCGACCTCGACGCCGCCCTGGAGTGGGGCCGCCGCTACGCCCTGGCGACGACCCTGCCGATCGAGGTGCGCCCCTTCCAGGGCGAGGTATGACCGCCCCCACCGACGTCGAACGCGTGTTCCGCGCGGAGTACGGCCGGGCGGTCGCGGTCCTGGTCCGCGTCCTCGGTGACATCGACCTCGCCGAGGAGGCGGTCCAGGAGGCGTTCGCCACCGCGGTGGACCGGTGGCCCACCGACGGGCCGCCGCCGAGCCCGGCCGGTTGGCTCATCACCACCGCGCGGAACCGCGCGATCGACCGACTGCGCCGTGAGGCGTCCCGCGCCGACCGGCACGCGCAGGCCGCCCTCCTGTACGCCCCGGACCCGCCGGCCGAGGAGGGCCCCGTGCGTGACGACCGGCTCCGCCTGATCTTCACCTGCTGCCACCCGGCCCTCGGCAGCGCCGCCCGGGTGGCGCTGACCCTGCGGCTGCTCGGCGGCCTCAGCACCGCCGAGATCGCCCGCGCCTTCCTGGTGCCCGAGTCCACCATGGCGCAGCGCCTGGTCCGGGCCAAGGCCAAGATCCGCGACGCCCGGATCCCGTACCGGGTGCCGCGCGAGGCGGACCTGCCCGACCGGCTCCGGGCGGTGCTGGCCGTGCTCTACCTGATCTTCACCGAGGGGCACACCGCCAGCTCGGGGGAGGGGCTGGCCCGCGCCGAGCTGTGCGCCGAGGCGATCCGGCTGGGCCGGCTGCTGGCGGAGCTGATGCCGGACGAGCCGGAGGTGCTCGGGCTGCTCGCGCTGATGCTGCTCACCGAGGCGCGGCGGCCGGCGCGGACCGGATCCGACGGGGCGCTGGTGCCGCTGGGCGAGCAGGACCGGGGTCGCTGGGACGCGGCCCTGATCGCCGAGGGGCAGACCCTGGTCCGGCGCTGCCTGCGGCGCGACCGGCCCGGCCCCTACCAGATCCAGGCGGCGATCAACGCGGTGCACAGCGACGCGGCCACCGCCGCCGACACCGACTGGGGGCAGATCCTCACCCTGTACGACCAGCTCCTGGCGTACACCCCCGGGCCGGTGGTGGCGTTGCACCGGGCGGTCGCGCTGGCCGAGGTGGCCGGGCCGGCCGCCGCGCTGGCCCAGGTCGACCCGCTGGACCTGCCCGGCTACCACGTCTTCCACGTGGTCCGCGCCGACCTGCTGCGCCGGCTCGGCCGGCCCGCCGAGGCCGCCCGGGCCTACGACGCGGCGATCGAGCTGACCCACAACGCCGTCGAGCGGGCGCACCTGCGGCACGCACGTGACCTGCTGCCCGGCCCCGTCGTCGGCTGACCGGTGGCCCACCACCCGCCGGTTCGGTGGAACCGGAACCGGGCCGCCGGTGGGAGCGTCTGAGGTGGACAATGGGCGCGTTCCGGGGGTGGGGGATGAGCCGGAACCGGGTGTGGGGTTGGGTGCTCCTGGCGCTGCTCGCCACGCTGGTGGCGGGCGGCTGGCTGCTCGTCGCCGATCTGCTCTGGACGGTGCCGGCGCCACGGCTGGTGCTGGCCGCGGTCCTCATGACGACCGCCGCGCCCGGGCTGCTGGCCTGGCGGCGGCGCGGCGACCGGTGGCCCCCGGTGGTGACCTTCCTGGTGGCCGCCCTGGTCGGCGTCGGCGTCGTGCGGAGCATCGAACCGAGCACCGGGGTGGTGGCCCGGGTGCTCGCGGACATCCCGGTGCCCCCGGACACGGCCAACCCGATCGACACGTCCGGCTGCCGGTGGTGCGTCGGGCTGCTGTCGCCACCGCCGGCGCCCCGCGCCGATCGCGGGGTCGTGACCACCGACCCCGATCGGCTCTGCCGGGAGATCGTCGCCCGGGCGCAGGGTTCCGGGTGGACCCTGCGCGGCTGGACGGACGCCTCCTGCGGCGCCTACCTGACCCGGCCGGCGCCGTTCGGCGCGTACGGTCTTGAGGTGACCGCCAACGAGTCCATCCCCGGTTTGGCGCAGACGATCAGCCAGGTCGGCGACTACTGGCTCGGGCCCGCGGTGTGGCTGACGGTGATCGCGCATCCGCCGCAGGACGGTCGCGCGATCCCGGTGGCGGACCCGTCACTCGGTCCGACTCGGCCGGTGGCACCGTGCTGGACCGCTTGAGGATCCTGCCGGTGGGTCCCGCCGGCAGGGTGGGGTAGCCGTCCGCTCATCGGTCGCGCGCTGGCGTCGGCGTGTCCCCCGGGGCGCGGAGGCCACTGACGAAGAGCGCGACGAGCTGCTCGCCGACCTCGGCGAAGGACAGCGGCCCGCTCGGGTGGAACCAGGTGTGGATGTTGCCCAGGGCGCTGAGGAACGTGTGGGTGATGACCGTCGCCGAGACGTCGGTCCGCACCGCGCCGGCGCGCTGGCCCTCGGCGACCAGGTCACGGAAGAGCTCGTGGTAGCGCCGCCGCTCGCGGCGGGTGGCCTGGGCGTGCTCGTCGTCCAGCAGGTGTGCCGACCGGGCCCAGACGGTGAGTTCGTCGAGGTGCTCGGCGGTGTGCCCGACGACGTCGCGGGCCGCGGCGCGGATCCGCTCCTCGACCGGCCCGGCGCCCTGGGCGATCTCCCGCAGCCGCTGGGTCTGCTCGGCCAGCAGGTCCCGGTAGATGCTCGTGAGCAGCTCCGACTTGGAGCCGAACCAGTGGTAGAGGGCGCCCTTGGTGACCTCCGCCGTCGCCACGATCTCCTGGACGCTCGTCGCGTCGTAGCCGCGCCGGGCGAACAGCTCCGTCGCGGCCGCCACCACGCGCTGCCGGGCCGACCCGCGGGGCGCCCGCCGCCGGCCGCCCACCGGCCCGTCGGTCGGGGGAGCCGTGACGGGCTCGGTCGCCGCAACCGTCACCGCGACCCCAGCTGCCGGCGGATCTCCTGGCGGGCGACGTCGCGGACGTGCACCTCGTCCGGCCCGTCGGCGATGCGCAGCGTACGGGCGCCGGCGTACATCGCCGCGAGCGGGAAGTCGTCGGAGACGCCGGCTCCGCCGTGCACCTGGATCGCCCGGTCCAGGACCTCCAGCGCGACCCGCGGCGCCACCACCTTGATCGCGGCGATCTCGGTACGCGCCGCCTTGGCGCCGTACCGGTCGATCATCCAGGCCGCCTTGAGCGTGAGCAGTCGGGCCTGCTCGATGGCCATCCGGGACTCGGCGATCTGCTGCTGCACCACGCCCTGCCGGGCCAGTTCCTGGCCGAAGGCGACCCGCGAGGCGGCGCGGTGGACCAGCATGCTCAGCGCCCGCTCGGCCAGGCCGATGGCGCGCATGCAGTGGTGGATCCGGCCGGGGCCGAGCCGGGCCTGGGCGAGCGCGAAGCCGCCGCCCTCCTCGCCGAGCAGGTTGGCCGCCGGCACCCGGACGTCGGTGAAGACGACCTCGCCGTGGCCGTGCTGGTCGTGGTAGCCGAAGACGGGCAGCGAGCGGATCACCTCGATCCCGGGGGTGTCCACCGGCACCAGGACCATCGACTGCTGGCGGTGCCGCTCCGCCGCCGGGTCGGTCTTGCCCATCAGGATCAGCACCGCGCAACGCGGGTCGGCGATGCCGGTGGTCCACCACTTGCGGCCGTTGATGACGTAGCTGTCGCCGTCCCGCTCGATCCGGGTGGAGATGTTGGTGGCGTCGCTGGACGCGACGTCCGGCTCGGTCATCGCGAAGGCCGACCGGATCTCGCCGGCGAGCAGCGGGCGCAGCCAGCGCTCCTTGTGCTCGTCGGTGCCGAACATGTGCAGGATCTCCATGTTGCCGGTGTCCGGCGCGGCGCAGTTGAGCGCCTCCGGGGCGAGCTCGATGGAGCGGCCGGTCAGCTCGGCGAGCGGGGCGTAGTCGACGTTTGACAGCCCGGACAGGTCGGGCAGGAACAGGTTCCACAGGCCGCGGCGGCGGGCCTCGGACTTCAGGTCCTCGACCACCGGCGGCAGGTGGTGCCGCTTGCCGGCGGCGGCCAGCTCGGCGCGCTGGGCCGCGTAGACCGGCTCGGCCGGGTAGACGTGCTCGTCCATGAACTCCTGGAGGCGCTTGAGGTGCTCGCTCGCCCGGGCGCTGGGTTCGAAGTCCACGAATGCCTCCCATTGACTGGCCGGTCGGCCGCTCGCTACCGTCGCCGGACGCGAACATACCGGCTGGTCGGTATGCCGTCCAGACTGCCCGACGCGACCGGCAAGCTGCTCAAGCGGGAACTCAAGTCGGCCGGGAACCCCGCACCGGAAGTGCAATAGTCGCGGCCGGTGGGGGCGGCGCCGTCCGCCTGGACCTGCGCTGTTACGGCACCGTAACGAAGGCATTGACGAACTGCTCTTGAAAAGTACACTCCCGGTGTAATAACCGCCCCATGCTTCGCCCGAGCCGCACCGCGCACCCCCGACGCCGCGTCTTTTCCGAGGTGAAGGATGACCCCACCACCGACCCCCGCGGACGGCATCGACCTGGCGCTGCACCACGTCGGCGTGCGGTTCGGCGGCCTGGTCGCCCTCGACGACGTCTCGCTGCGGGTCCCGCCCGGCCGGATCGTCGGCGTGATCGGCCCCAACGGCGCCGGGAAGACCACCCTGTTCAACGTGGTCTGCGGGTTCGTCCCGCCCACCGACGGTTCGCTCACCCTGGACGGCCGGCCGTTCCGGCCCCGCCCGCACCGGCTCACCCGCCTCGGCATCGCCCGGACCCTTCAGGGCGTCGGGCTGTTCCCCGGCCTCACCGTCCTGGAGAACGTGCTGGCCGGCGCGAGCCACGCCGCCCGGGCCGGCTTCGCCGCCGCCCTGTTCGGCCTGCCCCGCAGCGACCGCGACGAGCGGCGGCTGCGCGGGCAGGCCCTCGACCTCCTCGCCGAGCTGGGCGTCGGGCAGCACGCCGCCGCGGTCCCGGCCACCCTGCCGTATGCGGTGCGCAAACGGGTCGCCCTGGCCCGCGCCCTGATCGCCCGGCCCCGCCTGCTCCTGCTCGACGAGCCGGCCGGCGGGCTCAGCGCCGAGGACGTCGCCGAGCTGAGCGAGCTGATCACCACCCTGCCCGACCGGTCCGGCGGCGCCTGCTCGGTCATGCTCGTCGAGCACCACATGGATCTGGTCATGTCCGTCTGCCACGAGATCGTGGTGCTCGACTTCGGCCGGGTGATCGCCGCCGGGACGCCGGACCAGGTGCGCGACGACCCGCTGGTGACCGAGGCCTACCTCGGCGCCGAGGTGCCGGCCGAGGCGTCCCCGACGGGAGCCGGCTCGTGAGCGCCATCCTGGAGGTGGCGGCGGTCAGCGCCGGCTACGGGCCGGTGCCGGTGCTGCGGGACGTGACGTTCACCGTGCCCACCGGGACCATCGCCGCGGTGCTCGGGGCCAACGGGGCCGGCAAGACCACCCTGCTGCGTACCCTGTCCGGGCTGCTGCGGCCCACCGCCGGCCGGGTCCGCTTCGACGGCGCCGACCTGCGCGGGGTCCGCGTCGAGCACCTGGTGCGGCGCGGCCTGGCGCACGTGCCCGAGGGCCGCGGCGTCGTGGCCGAGCTGACCGTGCAGGAGAACCTGCGCCTGGGTGGGCTCTGGCGGCGGGACCGGGCCGACGCCCGGCGGGCCCAGGACGAGGTCTACCAGCTCTTCCCGGCGCTGGCCCGGCGGCGAGGGCACGCCGGGCACCAGCTCTCCGGCGGGGAGCGGCAGATGCTCGCCCTCGGCCGGGCGTTGATCGCCCGGCCCCGGCTGCTGCTGCTCGACGAGCCGTCGCTCGGCCTCGCCCCCCGGGTGACCGCGCAGATCATGGCGCTGCTGCGGCAGCTCTGCGACGGCACCGGGCTGACCGTCCTGCTCGTGGAGCAGAACGTGCGCGGCGCCCTCGCCATCGCCGACCAGGGCGTGGTGATGTCGCTGGGCCGGGTGGTCACCGCCACCCCGGCGGCCCAACTGCGCGACGACGACCAGCTCCGGCACGCGTACCTCGGGTTCTGACGGCCCGCCTCGCAGGAAGGATCCGCGGTTGGACCGGTTCTTGTTCCTCACCTTCGACGGGCTGTCCACCGGCGCCGTGTACGCCGCGTTCGCCCTGGCCCTGGTGCTCATCTGGCGGGCGGCCCGGCTGGTCAACTTCGCCCAGGGCGCGATGGCCGTGGCCACCGCGTACGTCGGCTACGCGGTGGCCTCGGCCACCGGCTCGTACTGGCTGGGGCTCGGCGCCGCCATGCTGGCCGGCCTGGCCCTGGGCGCCCTCGTGGAACGGGTCCTGATGCGCTTCGTCGGGCATGCCAACCCGCTCAACGAGGTGATCGTCGCGCTCGGCCTGGTGCTGCTGATCCAGGCCGTGCTCGGCATGGTCTTCGGCAACGGGTACCGGCCGGCGGCCGCGCCCTTCGACACCGACGCGCTCACCGTCGGCGGGATCGCCGCGCTGTCCCCGTACGACCTGTGGGTGCTCGGCGCGGTGCTGGTGGTCGTGGCGCTGCTCGCGCTGCTGTTCACCCGGACGCCGATCGGCCTGCGGATGCGGGCGTCGGCGTTCGCGCCTGAGGTGTCCCGGCTGCTCGGCGTCGACGTCGGCCGGATGCTCACCCTGGGCTGGGCGCTGGCCGCCGCGGTCGGCGCCCTCGCCGGCATGCTGGTCGTCCCCACCGGGCTCGGGCTGCACCCGCACGCGATGGACCTGGTCTTCGTCGTCGCGTTCACCGCCGCCGTGGTGGGCGGCCTGGACAGCCCGCCCGGCGCGGTGGTCGGCGGCCTGCTGGTCGGCCTGATCCTGTCGTACGTCACCGGCTACCTCGGCCCGGACACCACCCCGCTGGCCGTCCTCGTCCTGCTGCTGGCGGTGCTCCTGGTCCGCCCCGGCGGGCTCTTCTCCAGCGCGAGAGCGAGGCAGGTATGACCGCCACCCGGCCGGAGACCTCCACCGTGGACCCGCGACCCGGCGGAGCCCGGGCGCTGCGCCGGCTGCTTCCCGGCCCGTCCGGGAGCAGCGGTGCGGGCGGGTCCACCCTGCTGCGCCACCTGGTCCGCGCGGTGCTCGCCGGCACCCTGGTCGTGCTGGCCACGAACCAACTGCCGCCGTACCAGAACCTCCAGGTGGCCCGGGTCTGCGCGTTCCTCTGCGTCACCGCCGGCTACACGGTCCTGGTCGGGCTCAACGGTCAGCTCTCCCTCGGGCACGGGGCGCTGATGGCGACCGGCGCCTACACCGTCGCCCTGGTGCAGCGGGGCGTCGACGAGCGGGGCGGGCAGGGCCGGTGGATCCTGCCGCTGTCGCTGCTGCTCGCCGTCGCGGCGACCACGCTGGCGGGGCTGGTCATCGGGCTGGCCGCGGCGCGGCTGCGCGGGCCGTACCTGGCCGGCGTGACCCTCGCGGTGGCGACCCTGGTGCCGGCGCTCACCACGATCTTCACCGGGGTGTTCAACGGCGAGCAGGGGCTCCGCTTCCCGGCGGAGACGCCGCCGGCGTTCCTCAGCGCCTACTTCCAGCCGGAACGCTGGCTGGCCTGGATCGCGCTGTGCGCCTCGCTGCTGACCGTGCTGCTGCTGGCCAACCTGGTACGCAGCCGGTTCGGCCGGTCGCTGCGCGCCGTCCGGGACGACGAGGTGGCGGCCCGGCTCGCCGGTATCCACGTCGCCCGCACCCAGGTGCTCGCCTTCGTGGTCAGCGCCGGCTGCGCCGGCCTGGGCGGCGGCGTGTACGCGGTCCTGACCGCCACCGTCGCCCCGGGCAAGTTCGCCCTCGACCTGTCGCTGTTCCTGCTGATGGCGATCGTGATCGGCGGCCTGGGCAGCCTCGCCGGCGCGGTCTGGGGAGCGGTCCTGCTGGTCGCGCTCCAGGAACTGCCCAGCCTGGTCACCGAGACCCTCAGCCTGCCGCCGGGCCTGGCCCAGCGGCTGGAGGGGAACCTCGCCCTGGCCGTGTTCGGGCTGATCCTCATCGTCGTCATGCTCGTCGCCCCGGGCGGTCTCCAGGGCGCCGCGCGGGCCCTCGCCGCCCGGCTCCGACCCCGCCGCCGGGCGCCGAGCCGCTGACCCACCCGGTTCCACCCACCCGTTCGCACGCCGCACCGGATTGGAGAACCATGCACCCCACCGCCCGCCGCGTTCTCGCGGCCGCCGCCGGCCTCACGCTGCTGATCGGCGTGTCGGCCTGCGCCAACGACGAGCAGCAGGCGACCGAGAACGTCCCCGGCGTCACCGACACCGAGGTCGTCATCGGCACCCACCAGCCGCTCACCGGTCCCGCCGCCCCCGGCTACTCGAAGATCTCCGCGGCCACCAAGGCGTACTTCGAGCACGTCAACAGCAAGGGCGGGGTGAACGGCCGGAAAATCGTCTACAAGGTCATGGACGACGGCTACAACCCGGCCAACACCGAGAACGTGGTCCGCAAGCTGGTGCTCGACGACAAGGTCTTCGCGCTCCTCGGCGGCCTGGGCACCCCCACGCACACCAACGTGCTGGAGTTCGTGAAGGCGCAGAAGGTGCCCGACCTCTTCGTCTCCTCCGGCAGTCGCAACTGGAACCAGCCCGACAAGTACCCGACGACCTTCGGCTGGCAGCCCGACTACACAGTCGAGGGCAAGATCCTGGCCACCTTCGTGAAGCAGCAGTTCCCGGGCAGCAAGGTGTGTCACTTCGGGCAGAACGACGACTTCGGCCGGGACTCCCTGGCCGGGGTCGAGAAGGTCCTCGGGTCGGTGGCGGCCAAGCAGACGTACACCACCACCAACCAGCAGGTGGGGCCGGCGATCGGGGCGCTCAAGGCGGCCGGGTGCCAGGTGGTGATCTCGGCGAGCATCCCCGGCTTCACCGCGCTGGCCATGGGCCAGGCGGCCGGGCAGGGGTTCCGCGCGCAGTGGGTGGTGTCCAACGTGGGCGCCGACTACACCACGCTGGCCGCTCAGCTCGGCGACAAGAAGGTGATCCTCGAGGGCATGATCGCCGACAACTACCTGCCCATGGCCGGCGACACCGCCAACCCGTGGATCCAGGAGTTCACCAAGATCCACCAGCAGTACAACGCCGCCAATCCGATCGACGGCAACGCGATCTACGGCTACTCCATGGCGTACACCTTCGTGCAGGCGCTGCTCGCCGCCGGCAAGGACCTCACCCGGGAGAAGCTGGTCGACGCGGTGGAGCGGGGCGGCTTCCGGGGGCCCGGCCTCACCCCGTTCCGGTACCGCGGCGACGTGCACGCCGGGTACAGCGGCGTGCGGTTGAACAAGGTCGAGAACGGCGCGCAGACCTACTTCGGATCGACCTGGACCACCGACGACGGCGACGGGGCGGTCACCGAATTCACCGAGCAGCCGACCACCCCGCCGGCGAACGCCATCCCGACGACCTGACCGCGAGCCGGCCGGGCCCGACCGCGGGCCCGGCCTGGCCGCTCGGTACGTTCTCCCGTATGCCGGTCGCGCCGTGCCGCGTGCCGCTGCCGTTCCTGCTCACCGATGGCACCGGGTCGATACACTGCCGGTGCAAATTTCCGGCAGGGCGTACCCAGGGAGCCGTCGCATGATCGAGGTGGACGCCGACGTGCCGGCGCGGGTGGACGGGCGGGCGGCGCGGGCCGAGCGCACCCGGGCCGCCATCGTCGAGGCGCACCTGGCGCTGATCGACGAGGGTGACCTGCGGCCCACCGGGGAGCGTATCGCCGAACGGGCCGGGGTGTCGCTCCGTACCCTGTGGACCAACTTCAAGGACATGGAGACCCTGTTCGCCGCGACCGGGCGGCGGGTCGGCGAGCGGCTGGACGCGCTCTGGCGGCCGATCCCGCCGGCGCTGCCGCTGACCCGGCGGATCGCCGAGTTCTGCGACGAACGGGCCCGGATGCTGGAGGTGTTGGCCCCGTCGGCGCGCGCCTCCGCGCTGCGCGAGCCCTTCTCGCCCCAGCTGCGCCGCAACCGCGAGCTCGCGATCACCCGGGTGCGGCGGGAGATCGAGCTGGTCTTCGAGCCGGAGCTGGCGCACGCGGGGCAGGGGCGGGAGCAGTTGCTGGACGCGCTGACCGTGGCCAGCACCTGGGCGGCCTGGGCGATGATGCGCGACGCGATGGGGCTCGACGTCGAGGCCGCCCGGGCGACCCTGGCGCGTACCCTCGGCGCGCTGCTGGTCGACGCCATCGCCGCCGGCCTGCGCTGACGGGGAGGCTGGCCGGGTCGGCCGGCACGCCGTCGGTCAGTCGTCGCGCAGCCGGCGCAGGATCCGGGTCAGCTCGGCCCGGTCGTCCGCGTCGAGGGCGCCGAAGAACCGCTCGGCCTCGGCGGCCCGGGCCACCCGGATGGCCTCGCCGACCCGGCGGCCCTCCGCGGTGGGCGCGACCAGGGTGGCCCGCCGGTCCACCGGGTCGGGCCGCCGCTCGACCAGCCCGCGCTCCTCGAGGCCGTCGACCACCTCGGTGGCCGAGCGGGGGGCGATGCCCAGGTGCTCGGCGAGGACGCTGGGCCGGACCGCGCCGTGCCGCATCAGCACGGCGAGCGCCCGGGCGTGCCCCGGGTTGATCTCCCACGGTTCGAGGGTGCGCTTGGACTGGTGGCGCAGCCGTCGGGCCACCGCCCAGAACGTCTCGGCCAGGCTCTCCTCGTCGCTGCCGGTCACCGGAATACGGTAGCAGCGCTTCCTGTTGTTACCTCATGATGAGGTAGCCTCAGCAATATCCCCCGACGAGAGAGAGCACCCCTTGGATGGACTCCGTGGCGGCCGCGGCGGCGGCCGAACAGTGACCCCCGCCGAGAAGGCCCAGGCACGCGAGGTTTCGCTGCGCCGGGTCGGCGGCCTCTTCGCCGTCCACCGCGGCCGGCTCGTCGTGGTGGTGGCGATCATCGTGGCGTCGTCGATCATCGCGATGGCGTCGCCCTTCCTGCTCCGTACGGTGATCGACCGGGCCCTGCCGGAGCGCGACCTGACCCTGCTCGCCTGGCTCGTCGCCGGCATGGTGGGGGTGGCGGCGGTGACCGCCGTGCTCGGCGTGGCACAGACCTGGATCTCCACCCGGGTGGGCCAGGAGGTGATGCACCGGCTGCGCACCGACGTCTTCACCCACCTCCAGCGGCAGTCGATCGGGTTCTTCGTCCGCACCCGCACCGGTGAGGTGCAGTCGCGGATCACCAACGACATCGGCGGCATGCAGACGGTGGTCACCTCCACCGCCACCGCGATCGCCGCCAACCTGACCACCGTCGTCGCCACGGCGATCGCCATGGTGGCGCTGAGCTGGCGGCTCTCGCTCGTGTCGGTGGTCGTGCTGCCGCCGGCCATCTGGCTGACCCGCCGGGTCGCCCGGCTGCGCCGCGAGATCACCGCCCAGCGCCAGCGGGAACTGGCCGACCTCAACGTCACCGTCGAGGAGGGGCTGTCGATCAGCGGGGTCCAGCTCGCCAAGACCCTGGGCGCCGGAGCCGCGCTGATCGACCGATTCACTGCCTCCTCGGCGCGCCTGGTCGACCTGGAGCTCCGCTCCGAGCTGGCCGGCCGCTGGCGGATGGCCTCGATGACGGTCATCTTCGCCGCCATCCCCGCCGTCATCTACCTCGGCGCGGGCCTGCCCGGCACCGCCGGCACGCTGACCATCGGCACCCTGGTCGCCTTCACCGCCCTGCAGGGCAGCCTGTTCCGCCCGCTGATGGGCCTGCTCAACGTGGGCGTCTCGCTGACCGCCTCGCTGGCGCTCTTCGCCCGGATCTTCGAATACCTCGACCTGCCGGTCGAGGTCGCCGACCCGCCGCGGCCGGTGGCACTCGACCCGGCGCGGACCCGCGGTCACCTGCGCTTCTCCGACGTCACCTTCAGCTATCCGGGCAGCGACACCGCGGCGGTGGCCGGGGTCAGCCTGGACGTCCCGGCCGGCACCAGCCTGGCCCTGGTCGGCGAGACCGGGTCCGGCAAGAGCACCCTCGCCGCGCTGATCAGCCGGCTGCACGATCCCGACGCCGGCCGGATCACCATCGACGACGTCGACCTGCGCGACCTGCGCCTGGCCGACCTGGCCGCCGTGGTCGGCGTGGTCAGCCAGGAGACCTACCTGCTGCACGCCACCGTGCGGGAGAACCTCCGGTACGCCCGCCCGGACGCCACCGACACCGAGATCGAGGCCGCCGCGCGCGCCGCGCAGATCCACCACCTGATCGCCGCGCTCCCCGACGGCTACGACACCATGGTCGGCTCCCGCGGCCACCGGTTCTCCGGCGGCGAGAAGCAGCGGCTGGCCATCGCCCGCACACTGCTGCGCGACCCGCGGATCCTGGTGCTGGACGAGGCGACCAGCGCGCTGGACACCGAGACCGAACGCGCGGTGCAGCGCGCCTTCGACGAGCTGGCCCGGGGCCGCACCGTCGTCACCATCGCGCACCGCCTCTCCACCGTCCGCGACGCCGACCAGATCGCCGTGCTCGACCACGGCCGGATCGTCGAGTCCGGCACCCACCAGGGCCTGCTCGACCGCGCCGGCCGGTACGCGTCGCTCGCCGCCTGAGCGCTTGTACCGGAAAAACACCCGATCTCCAAGACCCGAGTTACAGGTCCGTGGTGGGTACAGTGGCGCGGTGCATAACGGAGTGCAGGCCCAGGTGCCGGTGCTGTACGTCGCGGACGCCGACCTGGCCCGGCCGTTCTACGAGTGTTTCGGCTACTCCGAGGTGCGCTCCGGCGGTGACGGCGACTCCCGCTGGTCCTATCTGCAGTGCGGGGAGCTGACCCTGCTGCTGGCGGCGGTGAAGCCGCGCCTGGTCACCGTCGCGCTGCCCCTGCTCGTCTACCTCTACGTCGACGACCTCGCCGCCACGATGGCCCGGCTGACCGCCGCCGGGCACGCCGTCGAGCGGGCCGGTCACCCCGAGCACGCCCCCGGCGGCGAATGCCGCACCGCCGACCCCGACGGCAATGTGGTGGTCTTCGGGCAGCGCCGGGGCGCCCCCGAGCAGTCCCGGGGCGCGGAGTCCGGCAGGGAGGCGCGCTTCTCGCTGATCCGGGAGGCCGCCGCGGCGGCCAGCCGGCGCGGTCTCGCCCCCGCCCGCTGCCAGATCGGCGGCCCGCGCGGCGAGCCCTGCGAGGAGCCGGCCGAGGTGAAGCTCGCCGACGCGTGGGGCGACACGGTGTGGGGGTGCCTGGCCCACGCCGACGAGACGCTGCTCAACGCCCGCGGCGCGTTCCTGGCCACCGAGGACGGGATGGGCCTGGCCGCCTTCCTGCGCGCCCGCCAGGCCCAGCCGGACCGGGCGGCGCAGAGCTGACCCGGGTCACCGCCGGCCGAGGCGGGAGGCCAGGTCCGGGGCGGCCCGGATCGGGTCGTCCGCCCAGCGGCTGGCGAACACGTCGTGCAGCCGCCACCCGGCCCGGGTCAGCGTCCGCTGCCGCTCCAGGTGCGCCGACACCCCCTCCGGATGCACCGCGCAGACCACCCCCACGGCGTTCGCGTCCGCACCCACGCAGAGGTCGACCCGCCACCGGCCCACCGGGTTCGTTCACCGGCGCCCGGTGGCGCTTGCTCGCGCTGCTCACGGTCGGCGTCGTCGTCGGGGCGCTGCTGGGAGTGCAGCCCGCGCAGGCGGCCGGGCCGGGCTTCCGGATGCCGTTCCTGTGCGGCCAGACCTGGCAGGGCAACAACTGGAACGGGCACAGCCCGGCCCACTCCATCGACTGGAACCACTACGACGCGAACGGCAACCCCGACGACTTCGGCCGGCGGGTGGTCGCCAGCGCCGGCGGCACCGTGCTGGAGTCGTACTACTCGACCACCACCGGCTACGGGAACACCATCGTCATCGGGCACGGCGACGGCTGGCGCACCCGGTACGCCCACCTCAGCGAGCGCCTGGTCGCCGAGGGCGACACCGTGAACCAGGGCACGGTCATCGGCAAGGTCGGCGCCTCGTCGGCCAAGTACGACCTCAGCCCGCACCTGCACTACGAGCAGATCCACTACGGCAGCGTCGTCGTCTCGGTCATCCAGGGTGTCACCTGGTCCGACTACCTCAAGCGCAACCAGACCAGCACCAACAACTGCTGACCCGGCGGCCGGTTGCCCGCCGGACTCAGGCCTCGGGGGGCTCGTCCTCCGGATCGCCCCGCTCCGGGTCGTCCGGCGACGGCGTCTCGCCGGGCTCGGGCCCGGGTGGCGGAGCGGTGGGTGGCTGCAGGAAGGGGTCGCTCAGGGGGAACTGCAGCTCCACGCCGGAGTCCGGCCGGGGGCCCGGGGGACGCTGCTTCCCGGCCGGCTGCGGCGCGGCTTCGGCCTCCGGCGGTGCCTGCCGCTGTCGCGGCGGTCGCTCCTCCCGCAGCGCCTCCGGCATGCCGTCCGTCGCCGCGGTGCCGTCGTCCTCCGTCTCCGCCTGCTCGCGTCGGCGCCGCTCCCTGGCATACGCCGCTCGCTGGCGCTCGAGTTCGCGCTCCCACTCGAGAGCGATGCGCTGATCCCAGTACGGCTGCAGGAGCTTGCGGACCGGCTCGTCCAGGTGCACGGACACGTCCGGCTCACAGCTGAAGGTGAAGTCGTCGCGCTCGTAGCTCCGGGGGAAGGCGTTGCGGTCGGTCAGTGCGGCCTCCAGCGCCTTCGCGAGCTCACGGGGGCGATCCGGCGGGATCTCGGCGGCGCACCGGGCGACGATACGTCGCAGTCGCTGTGTCGCCTGGGGCTGGAAGTAGTCGACGTACCAGCCGAACAGTTCCGGCCGAGTGTTGTCGGAGGACCAGGTGACCGTGGCGCGGACGACGAAGTTGTACACCTGCCCCTGGGCCGGCACCACCATGGTCGGGGAAACCCGCCGGTCGACGAGCGTCACCGCGGTCGGCTCCGGTTCCTGGTCCGGCCAGCTCAACTGCTTCAGGATGGGCTTGGCGGCCGTCCACAACTCCTTCGCCCGGCGCCGCGCCGTCGTCCAGAGTTCACGGGCGCGGGCGAGCCACCGCTCCCACCGGCCCGGCGCCGGCTGCGGACTGTCGGCGACCGGGCCGCCCTCCGAGGTTCCGCTGCTGCCGCCCGCTGGGCTGGTGTCGTCCTCCTTGCCAGCGCGGGAGCCGTCGTCGGCGCCGGACGTCCCGGTCATCGCACCCCTCTCCGGTCGAGCAGCCGCGCGTCGCCCGGCAGCAGGGTGTGCGCCGGGTGCGGTCGGGCGAGGGGTGCGCGGAGGCGCCCGTCGGCGCTCCGCCGCCCCACGCTAACAAGTCGGCACGGCGGGGCGCGGCAGCCGCGCGGGCGGCGAGATTGGGGCGTGTGGATCACCTCGCTCTCCACCGCACCGCACATCGCCAGCAGCGCCCGGCCGGACAAATCGTCGAGCACGGGCGCCACCGTGTGTGCGGGCCAGCGGACGAGCGCCGTCGAGAGACAAGGTTCGTGGGCTCACACTGTGTCCGGCTTGGCTGCACCCGTTCCACGGGTCAGGGCGGGAAGCCCTCCGGTCTTGAGCCAACCGGCGAACTCGCGCCGCTTCTCCCGGTTGACCACGGCCTCAAGAGCGGCGTTGACCGTGGCCCTTTTCGTCGTGGTGCCGAGGATCT
This sequence comes from Micromonospora sp. NBRC 110009, assembly GCF_030518795.1. NCBI lineage: Bacteria > Bacillati > Actinomycetota > Actinomycetes > Micromonosporales > Micromonosporaceae > Micromonospora > Micromonospora soli. Next base: position 4,960,180 of record NZ_CP130427.1, read on the forward strand.
CCGACGCCGCCGCAAGCAGGTTGTCGTCAACGTCCAGGATGGTTCGCGACATGGTACGGACCTCCCCTCCTACTGACGGCCAGTCAACACCGATGACCTCAGGACTCCCCGTAGTTGATATCACCGCCGCAGCGGGCCCGCCTGGCTCGATGGACCGGGTGCCGCGTAGGGGTGGGTGACACGGGAGCCGTTCAGGGCCGGGGTGCTGACGGCGCGGCGGAGGCCGGCGAGCTGGACGAAGACCTCGCGCCGGTCGACCGCCTGGCCGCGCCGGTCGATCACGTAGCCGGTCAGCCAGACCCAGCCGGTGTAGGTCGGACGAGGGCAGACCGCGACGACCCGGAAGGTCAGGGCGCGGTCGCCAGCGAACTGCACCGAGGCGCGGCCGTCGATCCGCAGCAGGTCGCCCGGTTGCGGCCGCACCGCTACCAGGGGCCTTCGTTCGGTGGCCGGCACTCCCGCGCGTGCATGGTCTGCCAGTCGCGCAGCGCCCGCTTGAGCCGCTCGTTCTCCTCGCCGAGCTGGCGGATCCGCCGGTGGAGATCGGTCAGCTCGTCGGCGACCAGGGCCTGGAACTCGCGTACCTGATCGGGGTCGACGCCCCGCCGGCGCAGGTCGAACGTGCGGGTCCGCGCCTCGTGCGCGGTCAACCGGGCCGGCAGGCCGGTCCCGTAGGGCTGGCCACCTCGATACACCTGGGCCACGTCGGTCCTTTCTCGGGCAGGCGGGAACGCGGAGGGTCGGTGCGGTGGGTCTGGAAGGGCGGGCCGTCCGCATGCCGGCCGCGGACGGCCCGCCGGCTACGCCGCCGCAGCCCGGTTCAGCGGTACGACAGCGGAGCAGTTCGGTGGGTCGGGACGGGCACGCGCACCCGCCCCGACCAGGGGGATGCCTCTGCACCTTGTTGCCACGCAAGGGGAGAGGCACTCATCAACTTAGCTGTCCCAGTCGGCTGAGTCAAACGATGAGTTGTTGCGAGGTGTCGGTGCGTGATCGAATTGGCGTGCCACGCAGGGGGAGTCATGCCGATCACCGCCGACTACATCCGCATCGCCGACGAGATCGTTGCCGACATCAGAGCTAAGAAGCTCAAGCCGGGAGACAAGCTGCCCTCGATCGTGCAGCTCGCGGCGAGGTACAAGGTCAGCCCGTCCACCGTCAAGCAGGTCTACGTGCGGCTTGAGGCGCTGCGTGTGATCTGGCGTCACCAGGGCAAGGGCGTCTTCGTGAATGACCCCAAGCTCTGGATGCGGGAGCCGTAGTCGGCCTGACAGCAGCTGGACCTCGTCGGACCCGCGGCATCGATGCAATGCCATTTGTGGATGTTCGGCCGGTGTCGACGGTCCTGATGAGCTGGTCGGATGGCAGGACGAACACTGCCGTTCGACGACAGGAGGGACCGTGCGCACACCATCGCGTGCGACGACGGGAGCCACCGCGCTGCTACTCGCGGCCGGGCTGGTCCTGACCGCAGGAGCTGGCGGCCAGGCGGCACCCAGGGACGAGATCCGGACCCAGGCGCAGCCCGGCACCCTGCCGGGTGACAGCCACGACAGCAAAGCCAGGGACAACCGCACGGGGCGGACCGCGCCCACCGACCGGCAGCGGGACCGGGCCGCCGCGCTCGGGGCCCGGGTCCGCTGGACCGACTTCGGCACCCCGGCCATGCTGACCTCGACCGGCCGGCCGCTCGCCACCGGGCTGCCCGCCGACCCGGCCGCCGCGGCGCGGGCGTACGTGGCGGCCAACCGGGACCTGCTGGGGCTGACCGCCGACGGCGCCGCGGCCCTGGAGCAGTTGACCGTCGCCCCGATGGGCGAGGGCGCCACGGTGCTGTTCCGGCAGCGCTTCGGCGACCTGCCGGCCGCGGTGGACGGCCTCCTCGCGGTCGGCGTACGCGACGGCGCGGTGTGGCACGTCAGCTCGTCGCTGGCCCGGGACGGTGGCGCCCCGGCCGCGGCCACGCTCAGCGCCGAGCAGGCGCGGCAGGCCGCCGTGGCCGACGCCGCGCTGACCGACCCGACGATCCTGCGGACCTCACTGGTCGCGGTGCCGACCGCCGACCGGGGCGCGCGGGCCGCGTACGAGGTGGTTCTCGGCGCGGACGTCTCCGGCGCGGAGCCGGCGGCCTTCGCGACCTACGTGGACGCCCGGGACGGCAGCGTGCTGGTCCGCGAGGACCTGGTCGACCACGACTCCGACAACCCGTCGTGGGACGTCTTCCCGAACTCGCCGTCGGTCGACAAGTCCTCCACCGACACCCGGGTGCGCTGGTGCTTCCAGCCGGGCGCCGGGTGTGACGAGATGGTCGGCACTTCCGCCTCGCTGCCCTGGGACGTGGGCCCGGCCACCGGGACGTCCACGGCCACGACGAAGGGCAACAACGCGACCGCGGTGCAGAACTGGTTCAGCAACGACCCGTTCAGCGTGGGCACCGAGACCGCCACGCCGCGTCCGGACCGCACCTTCGCCTACCCGTGGACCAACCAGTGGTACGAGCAGAAGTGCAGCCCGGACACCTTCACCTCGCCGCAGGCCAACGACATCGACGCGGCCCGGGCGAACCTGTTCGCGATGCACAACCGGATGCACGACTGGTCGTACCACCTGGGCTTCACCGAGGCGACCTGGAACCTGCAGCAGGACAACCTGGGCCGCGGCGGGCTGGGCAGCGACGCCGAGCAGGGCAACGCGCAGGCCGGTGGGGTCAGCGGCGGCCCGCCGAACTTCGCCGCCCGGGACAACGCCAACCAGATCACCCCGCCGGACGGCATCGCCCCGACCACCAACATGTACCTGTGGCAGCCGATCGCCGGCTCGTTCTACGCGCCCTGCGTGGACGGCGACTTCGACATGTCGGTCATCGCCCACGAGTACGGCCACGCGATCAGCAACCGCATGATCGCCGGCCCGAACGGCGGGGTGAGTTCGCCGCAGGGGATGAGCGAGAGCTGGTCGGACCAGCTCGCCATGGAGTACCTCTACGAGCACGGGTACGCGGCGCCGGGCCGGAAGGGCTTCACCATCGGCGAGTACACCACCGGCGACCCGGACGCGGGCATCCGCAACTACAACATGAGCGACAGCCCGCTCAACTACAGCGCCATCGACTACGACTTCGTCGGCCTCCAGGTGCATGCCTCCGGCGAGGTGTGGTCGGCCACCAACGCCGACATCCGCGCCGCGATGCTCGCGCGGTACGGCACGGGCGACGCCGCGCTGCAGAAGTCCTGCGCCAACGGGGCGACGCCGGTGACCGCCTGCCCGGGCAACCGGCGCTGGATCCAACTGGTCTTCGACTCGTTCCTGCTGATGGCCGTCAGCCAGGTCAGCATGGTCGACGCCCGGGACGCGATGCTCGCCGCCGACCGGATCCGCTTCGGCGGGGCCAACCAGGACCTGCTCTGGAACGCCTTCGCCGCCCGGGGCCTCGGTGAGGCCGCGGCCAGCGCCGGCAACGCCGACGTCAACCCGACGCCCGGCTTCACCTCCCCGTACGCCGACGAGGCGGTGCTGACCTTCAAGCCGGTCGACGACGACGTGGCCGTGCCGGGAGCGCAGCTCTTCGTCGGGCCCTACCAGGCGCGGGCCGTGCCGGTCGCCGACTCCGACGCGGCCACCCCGCTCACCGACCAGGTGCGCCTGGTCCCCGGCACGTACGAGTTCGTCGTCCGGGCGCCCGGTTACGGGCACGTCCGGGTCGGACCGCTCACGGTCAAGGCCGGGCAGGTCCGCGACCTGGCGGTGCAGCTGCGGCGCAACCTCGCCTCGACCACCGCGGGCGCGACGGTCAGCGGTGACGGGATCAACCTGGCCCGGATCGCCGACGACGACGAGGCCACCAACTGGGCCTCGCTCGGCACGCCGGTCGCCGGCCGGCAGGTCACCGTCGACCTGGCCGGCGGCGCGCAGCAGGTCCGCCGGGTGCAGGTCAGCGCGATGCTGCGTCCGCCGGTCGCCGGTGACCCGGACGCCGGCACGCAGAGCCGGTTCTCGGCGCTGCGTCAGTTCCGGGTCCTCGCCTGCACGGCGGGGGCCGGGGTGACGTGCGCCGACGCGGCGGACTTCCAGGTGGTCTACACCAGTCCGGCGGACGCCTTCCCGTCGGTGGCGCCCCGGCCGCGGGCCCCGGAGCTGCTCGTCCGGTCGTTCGACATCCCGCGGACCAAGGCGACCCACCTGCGGGTCGAGGTGGTGACCAACCAGTGCACCGGCGCGCCCGACTACGCCGGTGAGCAGGACGCCGACCCGCGGGCGGCGACCGACTGCGCCACCGCCAGCCCGCAGGCGGGCAACGTGCGGATCGCCGAGTTCCAGGCGTTCGCGCAGTAGGCGACGGGGTGCGGGTGGGCGGCGATCGCCGCCCACCCGCATCCTTGCCATGCAGCGTTCACCCGGCATTGTGGAACGGTTTCCGACGGGGGTCTGTACGGCGGAGAGGATCACCGCCAGACTGGGCGTGATCAGCAAACGAAGCTGATCGATGTGTTGTCGCTCCAGGACAGGGAGGATCCCTTGACCGCACCCGCGACCCCGCGCCCCGCCACTGGCCCCCGCGTGCGCCGCTTCTTCGGCGCGTTCGCCCTGCTCACGGCCATGGTCGCCACCGCGCTCGTCGGCCCGTCGGTGGTGTCGCCGAAGCTCGCCGAGCCGGCCCAGGCCGCCGTCTACAGCTCCTGCACGATGACCCGCTGCACGGACGCCCGCACCGCGCGCTCCGGCTGGTCCGCCAAGGGCTTCCCGACCACCCGCGGCTGGTACTCGTGGAGCGGCGGCCTGTGCAACTTCGCCGGCGGCCGGTTCTACAACTACGAGGGCCAGCTCCCCACCAACGCCACCTACTACGAGTACGACGTCTACCCGCGCGCCTGTGGCGCGTCCCGCGACGCGTACCGGATCGTGGTCAACAAGAGCACCGGCGCTACCTGGTTCTCGCCCGACCACTACGCGAACTTCTACCGGCTCTGACGGCGGCGGTCGGGCCGGACCGCCCCGGCGGCCCGGCCCGACCGACGGGAAGGATGGACGGATGCCCGCAGCCAACCCGCCGGCCTGGCTCGCCTTCGACGACGGGTCCGGCGCGGACCCGACCGCGACCACCCTCGCCGGGCCCGGCGCCCGCGACCGGGCCGGGCTCTTCGACGCGCTGACGGCGGCACTCGCCCTGCCCGACTGGTTCGGGCGCAACTGGGACGGGCTCGCCGACGTGCTGGCCGACCGGCTCGACGCCGGCCCGCTCACCCTGGTCGTCGAGGACGCGGGGGAGTTGCTGGTCGACGAGCCCCCGGCGCAGCTCGGCACCCTGCTCGACGTGCTCGGCGGGGTCGCCGCCGGCGGGCACCACCCGCTGCGTGTGGTGCTGCGCGACCGGGCGGACCGGCTGCCCGCGCTGCGACACCGGATCGCCGCCGCCCTGGGCGGCCACGTCGGCGCCCCACCGCCCGACCCCCGCTGACCACCCCGCGAAGCGGGGCGGGTGAGCGGGGTTCGACCATACTGGTCCGCCATGGACCTGGACGAGTATCAGCGCGGCGCCCTCCGTACCGCCGCTCCACGTGACAGAAGGAACGAGCTGCTCCATCTGGTGCTCGGGCTGGTCGGCGAATCGGGCGAGATCGCCGAGAAGTTCAAGAAGTGGGTCCGAGACCTCGACAGCGACGAGTCGCGGATCGACCGGGCCGACATCGCCAAGGAACTCGGTGACGTGCTCTGGTACGTGGCGGTGCTCGCCGACTACCTCGATCTGTCGCTGGACGACATCGCGGCGGCCAACCTGGCCAAGCTGGCCTGCCGCCAGGGCCGTGGCGTGCTGGGCGGCAGCGGCGACAACCGCTGAGCCGGAGGGTCAGTTGGGCTGGTCGAGGATCGCGCTGAAGCGCTCCTCGGCCAGGTCGAGCTGGCCGAAGATGTGCCGCTTCACCGGCGCGGACAGGGGCGTGTCGGGGCGGGCGATGAGATCGCGGTAGACCGGCACCAGCGGGCGGTACTTGGCGGCCGAGCGGGCGACCTTCGGCCCGATCGTGTGGATCACGCCGACGCCGTTGTCGGTGAAGTCCGACACCTTGATCACCCGCGCCCAGGGCTCCCGGTCCAGGCTCGCCGCGACGTGCTCCCGGTACTGCGCGTGCCGGTCGCGCCCCGGGTCGTACGCCGGGTTGGTGACCGCGCCGACCAGGCGGGCGACCCGCGGGCCGAACCGGGCGGCCAGCGCGGCCAACGCCGCCGCCGTCGGGTTCTCGGCAGTGCCCGGGCCGGCCAGCTCCGCCGGGTGGTCCTCCACCGCGTCGTGCAGCAGGCCGGCGACGATCACGTCCACGTCCCGCACCTGGTAGTGGTGCATCATCCGGATCGCCACCCGGAGCAGGTGGTTGAGGTACGGCTCGCGGACCCGCCGGTCGTCGCGGTGCAGGTCGGCGGCGAGGTCGAGGGCGGCGGTGAGGCGGCCCCGGGCGATGTCGTCGAACGCCTCGATCTCCAGCCGGAACCGGGCCAGCAGGCCCGGCTCGCCGTGGATCTCGGTGATCGCGTGCATCGGCATGGTCGCCAGGTACGCCGGGAACTCCATGCGTTTCTTATAGCTGATCTTCGCCGCCGGCGGGCCCCGCCGTCGGGCACCCGACCGACGTCAGCCGCTTGACCAGGCGCACGGTGGTCCCCTCCGGGGTGCCGACGATGGTCGTCTCGTCCATCATCCGCGCCATGATCAACCGCCCCCGGCCCCGATCGGTGCCGTCGCCGCCCGCGTTCTCCCGCCAGCCGCCGTGGTCGCGCACCTCGACCTCCAGCCGGTCGTCGCGCAGCTCGGCCCGCAGGGTGGTGATCCCACCAGGCGCGAAACGGTACCCGTGCTCGATCGCGTTGGCGCACGCCTCCCCGGTGGCGATCAGCACCGTCTCGACGTCCCACTCGTCCACGCCGTGAGCGTGCAGCCAGCGCCGCAGCCGGGCCCGGGTGGGGGCGAGCTGCCCCGGGTCCGCCGGCACGCCGAGGGTGAGCACCGGGTCGGGCCGGCGGACGGCCGGCGCCGGGTCGTCCCGGCCGGACCCGGCGGCCGTCCCATCCTCCACCCCGGCCCCCTGTCCCGTGCGCGCCCCCCGGGCCCGCCGGTCGCCGGCTGCCCCGTCCCGGGCTATTGTCCCCGCCGGTCCCGGGCTTCAATCCCCGACCCGGCGGTTCGGCCGGGACCGCGGGCCGCGCCGTCGATCGCGCCGGAGCCCGGGCGGGCCCGGCGGTCGCGGGCGACAATCGGCGGATGGACCGGCTGCTGAACCTCCTGGTGGCGCTGCCGCCCGCCCTGGTCCTGGCGCTGGTCTTCCTGCTCCCGGCGCTGGAGGCGTCGACCTTCCTCGGCCTGGTCGTACCGGGCGAGATCGCGGTGCTGATCGGCGGCGTGCTCGCCCACGAGGGGCGGCTGCCGCTCTGGGCGGTGATCGTGGCGGCGGTCGCCGGGGCGGCGCTCGGCGACCAGGTGGGCTACCTCGTCGGCCGGCGCTACGGCCGGCGGCTGCTGGACCGGGTGCCCCGACGGGTCGCCCGCTCGGGTGAGCTGCGCCGGGCCCTGGACCTGCTGCGCCGCCGGGGCGCGATGGCGGTGGTGCTGGGCCGGTGGGCGGCGGCGCTGCGGGCGTTGGTGCCCGGGCTGGCCGGGATGAGCGGCCTCCCGCGCCGCGCGTTCACCGTGGCGAACGTGGCCGGCGGCGCGCTCTGGGCGGCGACCGTGGCAGTGCTCGGCTACCTGGCCGGGGCGTCGTACCGGCTGCTGGAGCGGCGGCTGGGCTGGGGCGGCGAGGCGGTGCTGGCGCTGGTGCTGCTCCTGGTGGTGGTGCGGGTGATCCGGGCCCGCCGGCTCGCCGCCCGCGAGCGGGAGGCGGCCGGTTCCCCCCGCGGATGACCGGCCCCGAGGCGGGGAGGAACGCCGTCCGGGCGGCTCAGGCCGGGGCCGGGCCGAGGCTGTCCCGGCGGACCAGTTCGGCGGGGACGATCTCCACCCGGTCCCGCTCGTCGGCCGGCGCCAGGGCCAGGGTCATCGCCCGGGCGCCCAGCTCGGCCAGGGGGAGCCGGACCGTGGTGAGCGCCGGGGACACGTCGGCGGCGATCGGCATGTCGTCGAAGCCGACCACGGAGACCCGCTCGGGCACCGGCACCCCGCGGTCGCGGAGCACGCCCAGCGCGCCGACCGCCATCGAGTCGTTGAGCGCGACGACCGCGGTGAGCCCCGGCACGGCGTCCAGCAGCTCCGCGCACGCCCGCGCCCCGCCGTCGCGGGTGAAGTCGGCGTACCGGATCCACTCCGCCGGCAACGGCGCCGACAGGCCGTCGTGGAGGCCGGCCAGCCGGTCGGCGGTGGTGGTGAGCACGCCCGGGCCGGAGATCACGCCGACCGTCCGGTGCCCGAGCCGGCGCAGTTCCCGGCCGAGCAGCCGGGCGCCCTCCTCGTTGGCCGGCAGCACCGCGTCACCCCGGTGCCGGTGCCGGCCGACCACCGCCACCCGCCCGCCGGTCGCCGCGTACGCGCCGAGCCGCTCGTCGATCAGCGCGTTGACGCCCGGGTCGTGGTAGCCGGAGCCGGCCAGCACGATCGCGGCCACCTGCTGGGCGCGGAGCATGTCCACGTACTCCAGCTCCCGTGCCGGATCCCGGTAGCTGTTGCAGATGATGACCAGCCGGCCCTGCTCGGTGGCGACCCGTTGCAGCCCCCGGGTCACCTCGGCGAAGTACGGGTCGGAGACGTCGTGCACCACCACGCCGACCACGCTGCGCTGCGGCCGGGCCAGCAGTTGGGCGTGCGCGTTCGGCACGTACCGCAGCTCGGCGACGGCCTTGAGCACCCGCGCGCGCAGCGCCTCCGCGACCGGCTTGCTGCTGCCGTTGATGACCCGCGACGCGGTCGCGGGGGAGACGCCCGCCCGGCGGGCGACGTCGGCCAGCGTCGGCATGCCACTCCCTTGCTCACCCGGTCGCCGAGAGGCTACCGCAGCAGCCCCCGGAAAGCCCTTGCCGCATCGGTGGACCTCGCTCCGTCCGTCCGACGGGCCACCACCGGCATCACCGGGTCGAGGCGGTGGGCCGGGAGGTGGTGGCGGTGGCCCGGCCGGCCTTGACGATCGCGGGGATCGAGCCGATCAGCAGCACCAGGGCCCAGATGATCGCCACCACGGCGAAGAGCAGCGCGCCGAGGTCGTCGGTGATGCTGACCAGGATCCCCGGCACCAGCCGGTGCAGGAACTCCAGCACCACCGTGCAGAGCAGCGTGGTCAGCGCGAGCAGCACCAGCCCCTTGTTCTGCAGGAAACGCGGCTGGGCGAGCAGCAGCAGTCCACCCCAGACCAGCTTGAGCAGCAGCACCAGACCGAGCAGGCCGGCCGCCTCGCCGACCGGGAAGAACCCCCACACCGCCAGGTACGCGAGGGTGCCGAACGGCACCGCCAGGAACAGCGACACCATGACGGTCAGCTCGACGAAGGCCACGATCAGCAGGACGACGGAGACGATCAGCAGCACGATCGAGAAGACCAGGGTGGCCACGCCCTGCACCCGCCCCTGGATCCGGTCCGGCACCACCAGGCTCAGGCTGAACAGCCCGGTGGTCCAGAGTGCCACCACGTCGATCAGCGCCAGGTAGCCGGTGCCCCGGCCGGATGGCTCGCTGACCGCGCCGACGTCGCCGAGCTCGACGCCGAGCCGGCCGGCGCTGTCCCGCAGCGCGCCGCCGGCGTCCCCGCCGCCGGTGAGCAGCGCCGCGCCCAGTTCCAGCCCCACCACCAGCGCCACCGCGAGCAGCGCCAGCAGCAGGAACGGTTTGCGCAGCTCACCCATGGCGTACCTCCCCGCCGGTCAGGACCGGGCGACGGTGACCGTGCATCCGCCACCTCCCGGGCAGCCCAGGGCGACCTCGGTGGCCCGGTCCACGGCCACCTTCGCCACCGCCGTACCGTCGTCGCCGGGCTCCACCTCGTCCCGGACGGTGACCTTCGCGTCCCCCGGCGCCGGGGCGGCCACCGCGAAGGGCGCCCCGCTGCGCAGCACCAGCGTGCGTAGCCGGCCCGGGTCGGCGACCCGCAGCAGGCAGCCGGTGCTGAAGCTGACCACCGTGCCGTCGGCGGACGCGCGGGGTGCCGGGGCGGGCGGTGCACAGTCGACCCCGACCGTGGCCGGGTCGACCGTGCTGTTCCCGCCGCCCAGCCGGGTCAGCCAGCCGGGCCGGGCGGCCGGGTCCCCGCGGTCGTGCCGGCCCCCGCCGACCGCCACCAGGTAGAGCACCACCAGCAGCCCGGCCAGCGCCGCCAGCAGCAGCTTCTGCCGTCCGCTCACGGCTGGAGCACCTCGGTGAAGCGGAGCTGGTCGACGCCGGCGAAGTACCGGTCGGTGCCCTGCGTCTTGCTGACCGCCACCAGGGTCACCGTGTGCGGGCCCTTGCTCAGGCGGACCGTGCCCACCTCGATCCAGTCGGTCTTCACCACCGCCGGGGTGAAGCCGAAGAAGGTGTCGCCGACCTGCCGGCCGTCCACCAGGAAGATGGTGTTGGCGTAGTCGAACGACGTGGTGCGCACGGTGGAGAACCGCCAGGTCCCGTCGGCCGGGACGGTCACCGTGACGGTCACCCGGTCGCCGACCGACCGGCCCTGGAAGAAGAGCTGCGCGTCGCCGGACCAGGTGACCAGGCAGCAGTTCTTCTGTTCGACGACGGTCGCCGCCACCGGTCCGGTCGACTGGACCGTCGCGCCCGCCACCAGGCTCTCCGCCTCCAGGGTCACCTCCTGCGCCTGCGGCGGTGCCGGCGGCGGGTCGTCGCCGCGGGTCACCAGGAAGACGACCACCCCGGCCACCACCAGCACCAGCGCCGCCGCGGCGGCGATCCACGGCCACGGGGTGCGCTTCGGGACCACCGCCGCCTTGACGTCGTACGTCACCCGGCCGCTGGAGCGGGAACTCTCCTCCGGCGCGGTGTTCGCCGAGTACGCGAACCCGGTCATGTCGTAGCGCCGGGGCGGGGTGCCGGCCGGCACGACCAGCCGGACCAGGAACGAGACCGAGCCCTGCCCGGGCACCACCCGCTGCGGCTCGGCGACCGTGAACCAGCTGCGCTGGCTGCCCTCGCCCGGTGCGACGTCGAAGACCACGGTGTCCGGCGCCGCGCCCGGGTTGGAGACGGTGAAGGTCAGCTCGCCGTTGTTGCGGGCGTCCAGGGTGAACTGCTCGGCGGCGGCGACGACGGCCCATTCGGTGGTCATGACAGCTCCTCTACGGCTGCTCACGGGGGACGGGGGTGGGTACGTGCGCCCGGCCGACCGCGCGGACCTCGGCGACTCCGGTCGCCGGCCCGGCGGTCGGGTCTGCGGCGGGGTCCGCGGGCGGCCCGGCGACGATCTCGACGGTGACGGCGGCGGGTTTCTCCGCCTCGACGATGCGGGTGATCACGGCGAGCTGGTCGGCGGCCGCCGGCGGCACCCGGACCACCACGTGGAACGGCCGCTCCGCCGGCTCGTCCAGCACGAAGCCGGTCACCCCCGTGGCCAGCTCCAGCGCGGTCCGCATGCCGTACGGGGTGCCGCGCCAGCGGGCCAGCAACGCGCCGTGCGCGACCAGGTCCCGCAGCCGCCCGACCGGCAGCGGCAGCGGCGCGTCCGTCCGGGGCGCGGCGACCACCTGGTCCATCGCCACCCACCGGGTCAGGTACGCCACGAACCCGTCCGGCGTCCGGTACGGCGCGAAGAGCGCGTCCACGTCGGCGAGCACCGCCTCGTCCGGGGCGTGCAGCGCCTCCATCACGTCCAGCAGCGCGCCCAGCACGCTGCCCGGCCCGGCGGCCCGCTGGTAGGCGGCGGGCAGCAGCCGCTCAATCGCCGCTCGGCGCATCCTGCCGCACCACCTCGATGTCGTGCTCGCCGGAGCAGAGCAGCCAGGTGTCGGGGACGGTGACCACGTCGGCGGTGGCCTGGTTGGCGCTGGCCGTCCAGTCCACGGCGTCGCCGCTGCGGTACACCCCGCGTTCCCCGCCGGCGAGGATCAGCCGTCCGGCGCCGCCGGGGCCGGACGGCGCCGTGGCGGCGATCGCGTCCACCGGGACGAACCGGGTCCGGTCCCGCAGCGGCAGCCCGCAGTTGACCATCACCGGCTGCCACTGCGGCTGGGCGGCCAGGGTGTCCAGCCGCACCACCCCGCCGCTCTGCGTCGCGGCGACCGCCAGGCTGCCGCTGAAGGCGAGGTCCCGGCAGGTGCCGCCGATCCAGCCCGCCTGCACCGCCTGCCACTTCACGTCCGACTCGAACAGTCGGGTGCGGTGGCAGCCCTGCCCGGGCTTCTTCGGATCCGGCTCGCCGGCGCCGCTCCACAGCAGGGTGGCCGGGCCGTCGTACTGGACGGCGAGGACCCGGTTGTCCACGTTGGCCAGGCCGACGTGGGTGAAGGTGCCGGGGCGGCCGGAAGCGGTGGAGAGGTACACCCCGAACCCGGCCTGGGCGGCCACCGCCACCCCCGGTGCGCCGCGCTCGGAGACGAACGCCCGGACGGCGTAGAAGCCGCGGTCGGCGTCGGCCGGATCGACCAGGATCTGCAACGGCACCGCCCCCGGCAGCAGGGAGACCTCGTAGAGCCCGGTGTCGGTGGCGAGCAGCAGCGCCCCCGCGCCGTCCCGGTCGATCCAGGCCAGGTCCTGCACCCGGGAGTCCAGGTCGGTCAGGAGCGTCCAGGTCTCCCCGAGGTCGGTGCTCAGGTGAACCCGGGAGCCGCCGGAGTCGCGGGCGGTGGCCACGGCCACCGAGCCGGCCCGGGGCACGATGCCGGGGCGGGCCGGGGCGGGGGCGGGGACCACCCGGACCACGCTCTCCCCGTCGAACCGGCCGGCCGGCTCCCAGCCGGCCCCGGCGTTGGTGGAGCGGAACAGCGTCGGGCCCCGCCCGGCGTACCAGGTGCCCGGCTGGTACTGGTCGACGGCGAGGGTGCGCACCTGCGCGTCGGGCGCCTCGTCCACCACGAACCGGACCGACTCGACGTAGCGCACGCCCGGCTCGGCGTGCTCCAGCATCCGGTACACGTTGGAGGCCCGCAGCGGCTCGCCGAACGCCCAACCGGCCGGGTTGAGCGGGGTGGGCAGCGGGCTGAGCGTCTGGTGCAGCCGGTCGTGGATGCGGCGGCGCACCGCGTCGACGTCCTCCTCCCGGCGGACCACCACCCGGGCCCGGATGGAGACCGCCTTGTAGCGGGCCCAGCCGGCCCGCACCGCGGTGCCCAGGGCGCGCCGCCGCTCCAGGTCGGCCGCCACCCCGCGGCGGGCCTCCTCCACCTCGTGCTCACGCAGCACGCGCACCGGCAGCCGCCCGCCCGGGCGGGCCTGGTCCGGCACGTACGGCACCAGCACCACCTCGACCTCGCCCGGACGGGCGAAGCTGTAGACGGCGGCCCGGGTGAACGCCCGGGCCCGGGCCACCGCCCCGGAGCCGGCGGCGAGGATCTCGTAGTCCCGCGCCGTGACGGCCCGCTGCTGGGCGAAGAACTCGTACGGCCCGCGCGCCAGCGCCGACTCCAGCGCCTCCAGGTCCCGGCCGCCGCCGGCCGGCTCCGGGTTGTCCACCTTCACTCCGGGCAGCGGGTCGCGCAGGCTGGTCAGGGTGCCCGCCGCGACGTTGCCGGCCGGCCCGCCGCCGCAGCGGTACCAGAGCCGGATCTGCCGCCCGGCCGGCGGCACCGCCGCCACCGTCGTCGGCCCCGCCGGCCCGCCCGCCGCCGCGCCGGGGATGCCCGCCGGACCGCCCGGCTCCGGGCCGGGCGCCCCCTCGACGCCCGGCCCGGCCCCGGATCCGCCCGGCGGCCGCAGGTCCAGCGCGGGCGCGAAGGTGACCACCCCGGAGGCGCGGTCGACCAGGAAGACCTTGGCCTGCGGGCCGACGCCGGCGAAGCTGTCCACCGGCCGCCAGATCTCGTACGTGCGGCCCTCGTGCTCGCGGGCCGCCGCGCCCAGCTCCACCGAGCCGGTCGGCACCTCCACGCCGAGCAGCAGGTCCAGCGCCTCGGCGGTACGCGCCAACGGCGGCCGGGCCGCCCGGAAGACCTGCCCCGCCTGGCCGGTGCCGGTACCGAGCAGTTCGGCCTCGACCACCTCGCAGTGGTGCATGCGGACCGTCACTTCGGTCTCCCCGGCGGGCAGCAGGGCCGGCTCGGTGGTGACGAAGACGACCGGCCGAGGATCGGCGCCGCGGGCGGCGGCGACCCGGGTGCCGGCGGGGATGCGGACCGGATCCCGGTCCGGGCCGGTCCGGCTGAACCGGACGTCCACCCACGCGGCGGTCGGCGGGTGCCGGCTGACCCCGAGCAGGTTGAGGAACGCCACGTACGCCTTCTCCGGCAGCTGGTTCAGCCGGTAGATCATCACCTCGGTGAGGTACGCGAACGCCTCCAGCAGCGCCATCCCCGGATCGTGCGCGGAGAGATCCGTCCAGTCGGGGCAGGACCGGCGGATCCGTTCCCGCGCCTCGGTGACCAGGTCGAGGAAGGCACGGTCGTCGAGGTGCGGCACCGGCAGCGTCATGGCGTCTTCTCCTCGGCGTGGTCCCCGGCGTCCGCGTCCGGCAGCAGGTCGACGGAGAAGACCAGCTGGCCGGGGGAGAGGCTGGCCCGGACCCGGTAGTCCAGGCGGATCACCAGGCGCCACGGGTCGTCCGGGTCCGGCCCGGCGTCCACGTCGATCACCTCGACCCGGGGCTCCCACCGGCGGATGGCCTGCTGGACGTAGTGGATGGCCAGCCCGGCGGTGGTGTCGTCGTTGGGCGCGAAGACCAGCCGGTGCAGCCGGGAGCCGTACCCGGGGCGCATCAGCCGCTCGCCGGGCGTGGTCGACAGCAGCAGGTACAGCGCCTGGCGTACGGTCTCGTCGCCGTCGGTCATGGCCAGGCCGCCGGCGGCGGTCAGCGCGAGACCGCCGGCGCGTCCCGCGTCGAAACCGGCGCCGACGAAGCGGAAGGCCCTCATTCGTCCGCCCCCAGGAAGGTCTGCCGCGGATCGCGGACGGTGTGGTGGACCAGCCCGGGCGGAGTGCCGTCGGTGAGCCCGTCCAGATGGGACAGCACCACCCGGCGACCGTCCACCCGCAGCCAGGAGCTGTAGCCGACGGTGACCTTGAGCGTCTTGGCGCAGGGTTTGATGGTCGGCCCGTAGTTCGGGCAGGCGGTGATGTCCCGCCCCTCCGGGTCGGCCTCCACCAGCACCGGCACGCCCTGCACGGTCAGCCACTGCTGGGAGGGGCGGTTGGCCACCCGGCCGTCGTGGTCGCAGGCGATCAGCGAGTCGCGGTGGATCCAGCGCATCAGCCACCTCCGTGGGCGCGGGCGAGGGTACGGGCCTGTGCGGCGGCGGTGTCGGTGTCCTCGGCTGCCGGCGCGTGCCGGAAGTCGACGGTCCGGGCGCGGACCACCATGGCCCGGCCCGGCGCGGAGAGCACCAGGTCGCCGGCCGCGTGCACGGTGGTCAGTTCGGGGCGCAGCTCGACGAAGCTGCCCGCGTCGGTGGCCAGCCGCAGGGTGCGCCCGTCGTCGTCGATGACGATCGACTGGCCGGTGCCGGTCCGCATCGACCAGCGGCGGGACCGCCCGGACACGATCCCCGCGTCGTACGGCTCGACCGCCCCGAAGAGTGAGCCGAGCACGATCCCGGACGCCGGCTCACCGCCGGGCAGCGCCACCAGCACGGTGTCGTCCGGGTCGGGCAGCGCCACGATGCCCTTGCCCCGGCCCGCGCCCGGGCAGACCACGGCCAGCCAGCCGGCGTCCAGGTCCCCGTACGCCGGGAGCGTCACCCGGGCCCGCCCCAGCCGGTCGGGGTCGTCGACGTCGGTGACCGTGCCGAGGGTGACCGTGGCCGGGGCGGGCGCGGCGGCCGGCGGCGGCTCGGGCGGGGCGGTGGAGAAGCGGGTCAGGTGGCCGTTCGCGTCGACCGTGTGCACCACCTCGGTGAGCACGTACACCCCCGCCACCGGGGCGGGGACGCCGGCCAGGGCGACCCGCCGGCCGGGACGCAGCGCCGGGTCGCCCTCGGCCGTCCCCTCGGCGGTGACCAGCGCGGCGACCCGGGCGTCCAGCCGGGCCTGGGCCAGCGCGGCCAGTTCGTCGTCGCTGCGGCCCGGCTGGTCCACCGCGGTACGCACACCGTCGGCGCCCACCTCGCCGGGGTCGGGGCGCAGCGGCACCTGCCGGCCGGAGCGGGCCTGGTCGGCCTGCTGGCGCAGCGGCTCGGCCCGCTGCGGGTGCCAGCCGAGCGCGACGCTCTCCCCACCGGCCCGGTCCAGGTTCTCCGCGATGCGCAGGGCGTGCACGGTCGCGCCGAGGGTCAACGGCACCGGCTCGCCGTACCCGTCGAGGGTCAGCAGGCGCAGCCGGTCGCCGTCCACGGCCAGGTGCAGCCCGGCCCGACCGGTGACCTCGCGCAGCAGTTCCAGGTCGGTGTGCCGGTGCTGGAGCAGCCGGTCCAGGCGGGGCCCGTCGGTCTCCGCGTCGACGGTGAGGCCCAGGTCGGCGCAGAGCGTCCCGGCCAGGTCGGCGGCGGTCACCGACTCGAAGACCCGCAGCTCCTGCCGCTTGCGCAGCCGGTGCAGCGGGTCGTACGCCCGGACCCGCAGGAGGGCGGCGCCGTCGGCGGCGTACTCCACCTCGACGCAGGTCACCTCGCCGGTGAACAGGGCGTCGGGCTGACCGTTCAGGCGTACGTCGAGGTCGGCGCCCGGGCGTACCGACGGGTCGAGGGCGGCGCCGCCCGGCGCGGTGGCGAGGGTCAGCTCGCACTGAGTGGGCTGGTCGAGGCGGGCGGCGACCCGGACGCCGCGCAGCCGACCGGCCCCGGCGAGCGGGGCACCGTCGACGGTCACGGTGGCGGCCCGGTTCACGGCGCACCGCCCGTCCCGGCCCGGCGGCCCCGGCTGTGGCGGCGGTGGGGGTGCGCGGTCACGGCGTCCCACCTCCCGGCCCGGCGGGGCCGGCGGGCGGCGTGGGGGCGGTGGCGGTGACCGGCGGGACCGCGAGGGCGGTGCCGGCGGGCACGGTCAGCGGGTCGATGATCCGGTTGTGCTCGGCGAGCAGCCGCCAGCGGAGCGGCGACCCGAGCGCGTCGTGGGCGAGCAGGTCGAAGCGCACCCCGGAGAAGCCCGGCTCGGCCGCCCCGTCGGCGGCGGCGACCACCGCCGAGCCGGGTGGCACGGTCGGGGTGCTCGCGGCGGCCAGCTCCTCCTCGAACCCCTCCCGGGCGGACTCCGCGGACTCGGCCACCCGGACCAGCTTCAGCCGCAGCCAGGAGCGGCGCGGCGTGCCGGTGAGGGTGAACGCGTCGAAGCGTTCGGCGATCGCCACGACGACGCCCGGCACGTTCCAGGTCTTGCCCCACACCAGCCGCACCAGCGGCGGACGCAGCCAGCCGTGCTCGCTGGCGGAGTTCTCCGCCAGCAGCCACAGCGGACGGGTGAGCGCGCGGACGTCCTCGGGCCGTACCTGGGACTCCACGAAGTCGATGTCGAAGAGCAGGTCCAGCACCAGCTCGGTACGGCCGCCGCCGGTGAAGACCAGCGGGTCGTCGGCCAGGCCGGCGCCGGTGAGCCGGCCGTCCGAGGCGCCCCGGGGGCGTACCCCGGCCAGCCGGGTGACCTGCACGGTCTCCGGGTTGAGCAGGCAGTCCACCCGGGTCCCGGACTCGTCCACGAGGAAGGCGACGCGCTCCATCAGTCGCCCGCCTGTTCACGGTCGAGCCGGCGCAGGTGCGCGGCGTCCGCGGCGCCCGCCGCCGGCAGCCACAGCTCCCGGTCGTCGGGCAGCGCCGGCCACGGATCACGCCGGCGCCGGCCCTCGGGTACGGCCGGATCGTCATCCGGCAGCGCCGGCCAGTGCCCGGCGGGCGTGCCGCTCCACTCCGGGAGCCCCGACCGGCCGGCCAGGCCAGGGTCGCCGGCCGGCCGGTTCGGGTGCGTTTGTTGTTGCCCCGGCGACAACAAACGCACCCGAAGGTCTGCCCTCCCGGCCGCGCCGGGTGCGCTCGGGGTGGGGTCCGCGCCGCGAGGCCGGCCGCGCCGGTCCGCCCGGGCGTGCCGCGCGTCCCCGTCGGGCCACCCGGACTCCCACTCGCCGATCGCTGACCCGCCGTCGCGTCGCGCGCTGCCCGCCCCGGATGCGGCTGCTCGGTCCCCGGTGAAGGTCGCCCCGTCCCGAGCCGTTCCATCGCCGGGCCAGCGCCGGCCATCGCCGAACCGGACCGCTCCGTCGCCGTGCCGGCGTCCGCTGTCGCCGGGCCGGGCCGCCGCGTCGCCGGGCCGCGCCGCTGCGTCTCCGTGCCAGCGTTCGACCCCGCCGGGCCGGACGACTCCCTCGCCGGGCCGGGGTCGGGTGTCGCCGAACTGGATTGCTCCTTCGCCGGGCGAACGTCCGGTGTCGCCGAACTGGACCGCGCCTTCGCCGGGCCAGCGTCCGGTGTCGCCGAACTGGACCGCTCCGCCGCCGGGCGGGCGTCCGCTGTAGCCAGGCCGGGCCGATGGGTCGCCGGACCAGGGTGCGCCGTCGCCGCGTCGTGCCGCGCCCTCGATGTCCCGGCGCCCGCCGGTGCCGGGCTGCGTGTCGCCCTGGCCGAGCCGGCGCTGGCCGGCTCCGGACCGGACCTGCCCGGGTGCGCCGTCGCCGGACCCGGCCCAGCCGCCGTCGCCCGGCCGCCGCCCGCCCGCACCGATCCGGGCGGCACCCCCGACCGGCCCCGGCCAGGCGTTCCCCCCGCCGGGTCCGCCCGATGCGGTGCCCTCGGCGAGGTTCGGTGGGGCCAGGAGGTGGTCGTTGCCGTCCCGCAGGCCGGTCCCGTCGCCGCCACCCGGGCCGCGCCGTCGCCGTGACCCGGGCATCCCGCGACCAGTGCCCCGACCGGCGCCGTCGGACGCCCGACCCCCCGCCGCCGCGCGCCACCCGCGCCACCCGCGCCATCCACCGCCCCGCCAGCCCGCGTCCCGACCACCCCCGCGCTCCGCCCCACCGTCGTCCAACCCGGACCTCCCACCCAGCCCGTCCCGCCCCCCGCCCCTCGCGTCCCCGTCGATCAAGAGGTTTGCGTCGTCCCCGGGCTCGGATCCGACCAGAAGCTCTTGATCAACAAGGTCGTGGGGGGAGTGGGGAAGGGAGTGGAGGAGGCCGGGGGCGTGCGCGGCGACCAGGCGCAGCCAGTGCTCCGGGGGGTCGCCGGGGCGGCGGGGTGCGGGGTCCGGGGTGGCGGCGGGACCGGCGGACGCGGCGAGGCGGTCGGCGGTCGCCCGCAGCGCCCGGGCCAGCAGGTCACGCGGCCGTCGGAGCGGCGGCACTGCCGGACTCCAGTTCCAGCCCCTCGTAAGCCAGGGTCAGCGCCTCGATGGCGATCTCCTGGGCGAGGGTGTTGAGGTGGGCGCCCCGCCACCGGGTCGGCCACGCGTTGATCATGTTCCAGCGCAGCACCTCGGCCGTGCCGGCCGGGTCCAGCAGCACCACCGAGACGTTGCGCCGGCTCACCGTGCCCTTCGCGGCCGCGTTCACCCAGTCCCACAGCTCGCGGGACTGGGTAAGGCCGAAGTGGAGGGTGACCGGGGCGTACTCGACCTGGCCCGGCACCGCCCGGATCCGCTCGTTGCCGGCCTCCTTGTAGGTCACCGAGGGGATGTACACCTCCAGGCCGCTGACCTCGGTGAAGTGCCCGTTGGTGATCCCGTTGATGAGCAGCTTGAAGTGGTACGCCCGGTACGGGTCGATGGGGGCGCCCGGTTGCGGGGTGGCCGTGGTCGGCATGTCAGCCTCCGATCGTCTCGGTCTCGGTGCCGCCGGCCCACTGGCTCAGCTTGAACACCACGAACTCCGCGGGCTTGACCACCGCGATGCCGATGTGCGCGACCACCATGCCGGCGTCGCGGACGTCGGCCGGGTTGGTCTCCTCGTCGCACTTGACGAAGAACGCCTCCTCCGGCGTACGACCGAGCAGCGCGCCGTCGCGCCACACCCGGGTCAGGAACGCCCCGATGTCCCGGCGGATCGACCGCCAGAGCGTGTAGTCGTTGGGCTCGAAGACCATCCACCGGGTGCCGTTGGCGATGGCCTGCTCGATGGCGATGGAGAGGCGCCGGACGTTGAGGTAGCGCCACTCGCTGGCCTCGGCGGCGAGGGTACGGGCGCCCCAGAGCCGGATTCCCTCGCCGGCGAAGTAGCGGATGACGTTGACGCCCTTGGGGTTGAGCACGTCGTGCTCGGGCCGGGTGACCAGGTACCCGAGGTCCACGGCGCCGCGTACCGGCTCGTTGGCCGGGGCCTTGTGCACGCCGCGCAGCGCGTCGGTGCGGGCCCAGATGCCGGCCACGTGCCCGCTCGGCGGGGTGAGCACGAGGTCGCCGCTGATCGGGTCGCGGACCTTGATCCACGGGAAGTAGAAGGTGGCGAAGTCCGACTGTCGGGGCCGGTCGGCGCCGGGCCCGTCATCGTCGTCGGCGGGCTTCGGCGTACCGTCGGCGGGCTTGCCGGCGGGTTTCGCGGCGCCCGGCGTGGCGACCCGGGTGAGGGTGGAGATGTCGTCGATGTCCGGCCGTGGATCGCAGATGGCCACCATGGTGCGCATTCGCTCGGCCATGCTGATCAGCGCCTCGTGCGACACCGGGTCGTGGTAGCCGGGGGCGGCGAGGATGGAGATCTCGTCGACGGCCTCCAGCAGTTGCAGCCCGCTGCGCCGCCCGCCGGTGCCGGTGAGCTGGCCGCCCTCCCCGACGTTGACCACCCAGCAGCGGGTGCCGCCGTTGTCGAGGAAGCCGAAGACCGCCCGGGCCAGGGGCGTGCTCTCCAGGTGCTCGCCGTCGGCGTAGCGGCGCAGGAACTCCGACCAGCTGTTCACCGCGAGGGCCTGGTTGACGTGGGCGGTGCGGTCCGGCGCGACCCCGACGAAGGCGGCGGTGCTGGTGCCGACCGGGCCGATCGGGCGCGCGCCGCTGGGCACCTCCTCGACGTAGATGCCGGGGGAGAAGTAGGTGGGCATCGGTCCTCCTTGAGGAGTCAGTCGGGGGCGCAGACGATGACGAGGTCGGGGTCGGCGGGGTCGAGATCGGCGGTGAGGGTGCGGCCCCGCCCGACCAGCCGCACCCGGACCGGCCGGTCCGGGGCCTCCGGGTCGTGCGGGAGGCCGACCAGCCGGAACCGGCCGGCGTGGTCGGTCTCCGTGGCGTACGGGGTGCCCACCACCTCGACCCGCATCGCGGCGAGCGGCTGCCGCTGCGGGCCGACCACCTGCCCGTCGAGGGTGCGCATGGCCAGCTGCCGCAGCCGCAGCGGCTGCAGCACGGGCGGCGCGGCGGGCAGCGGCCGGGCGAGCTGCGCCGGCACGTCGAGCAGCAGCGCCGGCCGGGGCGGGACCCCGAAGGCCCGCCAGAGTTCCGGGTCACCGGCGGCGAGCACCACCTCCGGCTCGCCGGCGGCCGCCGCGGCGGCCAGCACCCGGTCCAGCGCGGGCAGCGCGTCCGGCCCGGTGCCGGCGACCAGCAGCCGGACCACGAACCGGTACGGTTCGCGGGCCGCGCCGCTGGGCACGGTCTGGCGGGCCGGCCGCAGCTCCAGCGGCCACACGGTGAGGCCGCCGTCGGGGTCGTCGCGGGGCGGGCCGACCGGGACGGGCGCTCCGGCCGCCCCGGCCAGCCAGGCCGCGACGTCGGCGACGGCTGCCTCGATCGCGCCGGTCATCGCGGCGGCGTCCCCTGGATCCGGTACGCGATGGCCTCGTTCCACACGTGCGGGTAGACGCCGATCTCGAAGTACCGGGTGAACCGGTTGATCGGCGCGTTGGTGTGGTCGTGCCAGAGCAGCCACACCGGGGCGATGGTGAACAGGACGTAGTTGAGCATGACCAGCGGCAGGTAGAGCGGGCCGAGCAGCCGGGCCTGGAGGATGTGCACGTCCTCGTGGCGCTGGATGCCGGGGCTGGACCCGGCGCAGACCGTGCCGATGGTGGTGGCGTACCGCGGGGAGACCCCCTCGACCACGTTGACCCGGCCGCTGGCCTGGGAGATCACCCGGTCGAGCTGGTGCCCGAAGACCAGGTGCAGGGTGAGGTAGAGCGCGCCGACCGCGGTGTTGAGCAGGCTCCAGGTGTGATCGACGACGAAGAGGAGGATCCCCTTCGCGTCCGTGCCGTAGGTGCCCGCCTTGGCGACCGCCCAGCCGAAGGGCGCGCCGATCAGCAGCCCGACGACCGCGCCGACGAGCAGGCCGATGGGACCGCCGGCGAGCTGGCCGAGCAGGGCGCCCAGGACGATGTGGACGGCGGCGCTGATGATGCCGAAGACCATGGGGTCACCTCTCTCAGACCCACGAGCGGATGTAGCGGGGCTCGCGTCCCTCCGCGAGCTGCGTCGGCGACGCGCTCGTCGCCTGCCGGTTGCCGGGCGGCAGCTGGTTGATGCCGAGGGCGGCGGAGAAGATGACCAGCCCGTTGAAGAACGCGATGATCCACTTTTCCGGGCCGGCGTCGTCGGCGAACGCCGCCGTCAGGTACGACAGCACCAGGGCGACGCCCAGGGCGATCCACTTGCGGACCTTGTCGCCGTTGGGGCCGATCAGTCCGCCGATGACGTTGGTGGCGAGCAGGGTGGCGGCGCTGGCGCCGGTGAGGCTGCCGAGGGCCGCCCAGGTGAAGAGATCGTTCACGGCGATCTCCCTTCGGCTGTTGCGGTGGTGCGTTCGGGGTGGGTGAGGTGCGGCGGCCGGGCCGGGCGGGCCCGTCCGCCCGAGGGGCGGCGCCGCGCCGGGTCAGGCCGGATGGTCGGCCTGGGGGGCCGGCGCGGGGGTGGTGGGGCCCGGGGTGGTGGCGGCCGCGCCGCGCGGGCGGCGGAGCAGGAGTACGACGACGACGGCGACCAGCAGCAGGACGACCAGGCCGCCGACCACCAGGAGCCAGGGGAAGCCGCCGGAGGCCGGGTCGGCGGCGCTGGCGGCGGTGGCCGCCGCCGGCGCCTCCGCTTCGGCGACCAGTTCGGTCGGCTTGGTCTGGTTGCTGTCCACCTTCCAACTCACCGACCGGCCGTTGATCGTGCCGTTGGCGTTGATCACCCGGCCCGGGAAGGTCACTGATATCTCGAACGACATCAACTTCACGAACGCGCGCCGGGTGTCCGGATTCTGTTCGGGCACTTTCCCGGCGTAACTGTCCGGGTCGAGCGGAAATGAGAAGCGGTAGCGGTCGCCGACGCGGACCAGTTTCACGGTGTCGCTGGTGAATTGCGACAGCGGCTTTTTCCGGTACGCGACCTGCACGCCGTAGAACTTGGCGTCCTCGTAGTGGCTCTCGTCGCCCGCGGGGAGGGTCGGGAGTTGCCGCCGCATGTCGGCGAAGGCCGTCTGGAGGTCCGGGTTCCGCCCCTTGAGCAGGCCCTTGTCAGCGGTCACCAGGAGCTGGCCGGTGACCGTGTCGTCGGGGTTCACGGTCAGCCCGAGATTGAGTTGCATGCAGCCGCTCAGCGCCGTCACGAGGGCGAGACACACCGCGAGGCGAAATGCCTGGCTGCGGCGGAGTCTCGTATTCATGCGCACAGTGTGTGTGATCGCTATCACTCCGAGCAGTCAGCGATCAGTCATAAGCATGTCGCCGATCTTACCGGCCGTCTCTCCCATTCGGACGACGCCGGAAAGTCAGCCGATCGATATTCTGAAAGGTTGACCACTTCTGCCCTTCCGCCGGAGTCCCGGCGGCCCTAATCCGGTTGTGGCGGTGAGCGTCGCCGGTGATGCTGGCCGGGATGGCGCGACAGGACGAGACGACGGTGGTGGCGCGGGACCGGGTCCCGACCATCGACGTGGCGCTGGTGCGCCGGCTGGTGGCCACGCAGTTCCCACCCTGGGCCGACCTCCCGGTCCGGCCGGTCGCCGTGGACGGCTGGGACAACCGCACGTTCCATCTGGGCGACGAGCTGACCGTGCGGCTGCCCAGCGCGGTGGGGTACGTGCCGCAGGTCGAGAAGGAGGATCGCTGGCTTCCGGTCCTCGCGCCGCGGCTGCCGCTGACGGTGCCGCGCCCGGTGGCGAGGGGCGTGCCGGGCGAGGGCTACCCCTTCCCGTGGTCGGTGCGCCGCTGGATCGACGGGGAGACCGCCACGATCGCGCGGATCGGCGACCAGGTCGCGTTCGCCGAGACGCTCGCCGACTTCCTCCTCGCCCTGCACCGCACGGAGCCGGCGGGTGGGCCGCCGGCCGGCGCGCACAGCGCCTTCCGGGGCGCTCCGCTGGCCACGTACGACGGGGAGACCCGCCGGGCGCTCGCGCACCTCGGCCACCGGGTCCCCGGCGGCGAGGTCAGGGAGATCTGGGCGGCGGCCCTGGGCTCGTCGTGGACCGGCCCGCTGGTGTGGTTCCACGGTGACGTCGCCTGGGGGAACCTGCTGGTGCGGGAGGGCCGGCTCGCCGCGGTCATCGACTTCGGCTGCTGCGGGATGGGCGACCCGGCGTGCGACCTGGCCGCCGCCTGGACGCTGCTGTCCGGGGCGGCCCGACGGGTCTTCCGCGCCGCGCTCGGCACCGACGACGCCACGTGGGCGCGGGGGCGGGGCTGGGTGCTCTGGAAGGGCCTGATCACTCTGGACAATCCCGATCCGGTCCGCGCCGCGGAGGGCCGGCACATGCTCGACGCGGTCCTCGCCGACTGGCGGGCGACCGGCTGAGCCGGACGGCCGGGGCCGGCCCGGCCGGCGGCGCGTACTAGGTTGGGCGGATGCATCCCGTCGCCGCCGTCATCCTGGTCGACCGCGCCGGCCGGCTGCTGCTCCAGCTCCGCGACGCGCACGCGCCGTTCCACCCCGACGTGTGGGGCCTGCCGGGCGGGCACTGGGAGCCGGGGGAGACCGTCGACGAGACGGCGGTCCGGGAGCTGTGGGAGGAGACCGGACTACGGCCGGACGAGCCGCTGCGGCTCTTCGCCGTTCAGGAGATCCCCGAGGTCGGCCGGGTGAAGCACTACTTCTGCGGCGCGACCGCCGCACGCCAGGAGGACGTGGTGCTCGGCGAGGGCGCGGCGATCGTCTTCACCGACCCGCAGGAGGTGCTGGACGGGCGGCCATACACCCCGGGCACCGCGGCGGTGCTCGCCGACTTCCTCGCCTCACCCGCGTACGCCGAGCTGGCCGCGGGCTGAGCCGGCGGTCCCGCCGAGGGCCGCCGCCGGCCGGCGCGCCGGCCGCGCGATCACCGGCTCCCGGCGCCGAACGTCCGGGTGACCGCCGCCACGGCTGCCGGGTGGCCGCCATCGCTGCCGAGCGGCTCGTCGCGTCGCAGGATGATGGGCGAGGCGACGGGAGGCGACCATGAGGTGGTGGGGCAGGGGCCGGGCACTCCGGCCCGGCGGGTCCGACGCCGCGCCGCGACCCGGAGCGGTCGTCCGGGAGGCCGCCGGGCGGTTGCGCCGCAGCTGGCTGCCGGTGGTGGAGGCGACCCTCGCCGCCACCATCGCCTGGATCCTCGCCACCCGGCTGATGGGCCACCCACAGCCCTTCTTCGCCCCGGCCGCCGCGCTGATCGTGCTCGGCCAGGCCCGTGGCCAACGGATCCGCCGGGCGGTCGAGGTGGTGCTGGGCGTCGCCGCCGGCGTGCTCGTGGCCGACCTGGTGGTGCAGGCGCTCGGCCCGCGTACCACCTGGACGGTGCTCACGGTCATCCTGCTCACCGTCTCCCTCGCGGTGGCGATCGGCGCCAGCTCGGTCACCGTCGTGCAGGCCGCCGTCTCCGCGCTCTACCTGGTGGTCGTCGCGCCCCCGACGGAGGCGCTGATCCCGTTCCGGTTCGTCGACGCGCTGATCGGCGGCGGGGTGGCGGTGGTGGCCAGCCAGCTCGTCGACGCCCGCCGCCCGCTCGCCCCGCTGGTCACCGAGTTCCGGCACACCTTCCAGGAACTCGCCGCGGTGCTCGACGAGGTGGCCGCCGCCCTGGACACCGGCGACGACGACGCGGCGCTGGCCGCGCTGGACCGGGCCCGGCACGCCGACGCCGGGGTGGAACGGCTGCGCGACGCCGTGCAGGCGGCGGGCGAGGCGGTCCGGCTCAACCTGCGCCGCCGCGAGCACCTCGGCCGGTTGCGCTCGGTCGAGGCCTCGATCCGGCAGATCGACTACGCGGTCCGCAACGTCCGGGTGCTGGCCCGCGCGGCGGTCACCCTCACCCGGAGCCCCGCGCCGGTGCCGCCCGACCTGGGGGCCGCCGTACGCACCCTCGCCGAGGCGGTCCGCTCGGCCGGCGACGCGCTCGCCGGCGACCTCGTCGGGCAGGACGGCGTCGCCGACCGCCACGCCGAGCGGGCGGACGTCGCCGCGCTGGAGTCGGTCCGCGCGGCGGGACGCCTCTTCACCGCGGGTCAGACGCTGCCCCTGGCCATGATCATCGGCCAGATCCGGGCCACCGCCATCGACCTGCTGCGCGGCGTCGGCGGGGACGACGACGCGACGGTGCTCAGCCGGGTCGACGCGGCGGTCACCGGGCCCGCGCACTGACCCGGGGCTCAGCCCACCAGCCAGTTCACGGCCCGCCGGCGGATCTCCTCCGGCACCTCGTGCCCGCCGGCGAACTCGGCGTACTCGGCCGGGTAGCCGAGCGCGTGCAGGCGGGGGACCAGCCGCCGGCTGCACACGTCCACGGGCAGCACCCGGTCGTCGGTGCCGTGCGAGACGAACAGCCGCGGCCGGCCGTGGGTCACCAGCGGCGCGGCGAAGCCGGGCGAAAAGGCCAGCACCGCGTCGACCAGGTCGCCGTTGGTCAGCCCCAGGGAGAGGGCGTACGACGCGCCGTCGGAGAAGCCGCCGACGGTCACTCCGGCCACCGGGTACGTCCCGAGGGCCTCGGCCAGCAGCGCGTCGATCCGGGCGACGTCCGGACCGTATCCCTCGGCGATCAGATCCCAGGTGCTCGCCGTCGCCTGCGGGGCGAGCAGCAGCAGCCGGTGCGCGTCGGCGAGCGGCAGCAGCAGGTCCAGGCCCTGCCGGGCTTCGCCGCCCGCGCCGTGCAGCAGCACCACCAGCCGGTACGGCCCGTCGCCGGGCGGCACGTGCCGCAGCCCCGGTCGGCCGCCCCACGGGTCGGCCAGCGGCGACGTCCCAGGCGGAGTCGGCTGGGCCACCACCGTCGCGCGGGCGCTCAGCCGGCCGTGCCGGTGGCCCTCCTCGGGCTGCTGGTGCGGCGGCGCGGGCTCGGTCACCTCGTCCTCGCCCCCTCGTCGTCGGTCGGGTCGCCGGCGCTTACCCCGCTCCCGCCCGCCCAACCGTCGACCGGACCGGCCGCTTCCCGGCGCCCCCGCCGGTGTCGCGCCTCCGGCGGCCCGGCCGGGTCAGGCGCTCTCCCGGGCGACCAGCGCCGACGGGAACGCGGTCACCGGGGGCGCCGGCCGGCGCTCCAGCACCGCCGTGGCCGCCGCGCCGGCGATCCGGGCCACCGGGTGGGTGGCGGTGGTCAGCGCCGGGCTGCTCACCGCCGCGTACGGGATGTCGTCGAAGCCGGCGACGGCCACGTCTCCCGGTACCCCGATGCCGCGCCCGCGCAGCGCGGCGATCGCGCCCAGCGCGGTGGCGTCGCTCGCCGCGTAGATGGCGTCCGTGTCCGGCCAGCGGTCGAGGGCCTCCAGCGCCGCCCGGCCGCCCCGCTCGGCGGTGAAGTCCCCGGTCACCAGGCGCACCGGCAGGCCCGCCGCCCGCATCAACGCCCGGTACGCGGTCACCGACCGCTCGGCGCAGGCGAGCCAGCGAGGTCCGGTGATCATGACGATCCGCCGGTGGCCCCCGGCGTACAGGTGGCGCAGCACCGCGTCGGCGCCGCCGGCGTTGTCCACGTCGAAGGAGGGGACGGCGGGCGAGCCGATGCCGATCGAGGCGACCCGGCCGCGCAGCCCGGCGGGCAGCGCGTCGAGCACCGGCTGCGTGGTGTTGACCAGCACCATCCCGCAGACGCTCCGGTCGTCGCCGAGCCGCCGCAGGCCGGCCGGGGTGGTCCGGGACAGCCACTGCAGGGCGACGCCGACGCCGTGCGGGGAGCAGACCCGGGCCGCCGCGCTCACCACCCGGTCCACGTACGGGTCGTCGAGGACGGTCTCGTCCCGGCCGGCGACGGCCACCACGAGGCGTACCCCGGCGCCCCGGACCAGCGCGCGGGCGGTGGTGTTCGGCACGTAGCCGAGGCGGTCGGCGGCGGCGGTGACCCGGTCCCGGGCGTCCGGCGAGGCGAAGCCGTAGCCGCCGAGCACCCGGGAGGCGGTGGCCCGGGAGACCCCGGCGGCCCGCGCGACGTCGTCGAGGGTGGCGGGTCGGGTGGTCGGCGTACCCATGTCGGCATCATGCCCGCTCGGGACGGCCGGCGGTAAGGGGTGGGAGCGCTTGCAGTGAGAGCGCTCTCGGGTGTGCGATGCTCGTCGGACCACCCCGAGCGAGAGGACTACGCCACGGTGAGCAGCACCATCGACACGCCGGCCGTCGACCGGCGGGCCGTGCCGCGGCCGGTCCTGGCCGCCCGGAACGGGGTGGCGGTCGTGTTCGCCCTCAACGGGCTCGCGGTGGCGACCTGGTTCTCCCGGGTGCCCGCGATCCGGGAGACGCTCGGGCTCAGCGCCGGGCGACTCGGCCTGCTGCTGCTGGCCATGTCGGCCGGCGCGCTGGCGGCGATGTCCACCGCCGGGCTGGTCACCCTGCGGCTCGGCCCGGCCCGCACCGTGGCCACGTCGACCGTGCTGGTCGCGCTCGGCCTGACCGTCGCCGGCCTCTCCGCCAGCCTGGCCGGCTCGCTGGTCGGCGTCGTGGTCGGGCTCTTCGCCGTCGGCTACGGCTCCGGCACCTGCGACGTGGCGATGAACGTCGAGGGCGCGGCGGTGGAGAAGCGGCTCGGCCGGACGATCATGCCCCGGTTCCACGCCGCCTGGAGCCTCGGTTCGGTGGCCGGGGCCGGGATCGGCGCCGGCGCGGCCCGCCTGGGCGTACCGGTCGGCTGGCACCTGCCCGTGGTCGCGGCGGTGGTCCTGGCCGGCACGCTCCTCGGCGCCCGCGCCTTCCTGCCCGCCCCGGCCGAGCCGACCGGCCCGGCCGACCCGGCCGCGCACCGGCGGGCGCTGCTGGCCACCTGGCGGGAGCCGCGCACCCTGCTGATCGGCCTGTTCGTGCTGGTGATGGCGTTCACCGAGGGCAGCGCCAACGACTGGCTGGCGGTGGCGTTCGTCGACGGGTACGGCGTCAGCGAGGCGGCCGGCGCCACCGTCTTCGGGGTGTTCGTGGTCGGCATGACCCTCGGCCGGACCGCCGGCACCGTGGCGATCGACCGGTGGGGCCGGGTGCCCGTGCTGTTCGGCACCATCGGGCTGGCTGCCACCGGGGCCACCTGCGCCGTGCTGGCCGGCTCCGGGCCGCTCGCCGTGGTCGGCGTGGCGCTGTGGGGGATCGGCGCGTCGCTCGGCTTCCCGGTCGGGATGAGCGCCGCCGCCGACGACGAGGACCGGGCGCCGACCCGGGTCAGCGTGGTCGCCATGATCGGCTACAGCGCCTTCCTCGGCGGCCCTCCGCTGCTCGGCTTCCTCGGCGACCACCTGGGCATCCTGCCCGCCCTCGGGCTGGTCCCGCTGCTCCTGCTGCCCACCTTCGCGCTGGTGCCGGTGCTCCGCCCGCCGGCACGCTGACGAGCCGGTCACCGACGGTCAAAAGACTCCCACCGGGCTCGCAGCCGATTCCCAGGTGAGGGTGCTGCACTGGGAGGGACGCCGAGGAGAGGAGCCGGAGATGGGCTGGTTCAGCCGCCGGGCCACCGACCCCACCACCCCGACCAAGCTCGACCGCGAGGCCAACCGGGACGACCTGGCCGCGCTGGAGGCCTTCGTGACCAGCCGGCGCGGCGTGGAGTTCTATCTGGAGCCGGAGACCACCGCCACCGACACCACCGTGGTCGCCGTCGCCCACGACGGCGAGTGGATCCGCCGCCGCACCGGCACGCCCCGGACCGCCGCCAAGCTCGCCCAGCGACACGCGGTGCCGCTCTACGAGGCGGCTCGCACCGGCTACCCGGAACGGATGCGGGCCTGGAACCGCGCCCACCCGGAACGCCGCGCCCGCTGAGCCGCCGTGGCGGTCAGCGCCGGAACGCGGCGGCGAGCTCGTCGTCGTACGTGGCGATCGGGCGCCCGTCCGTCCCGTACGCGACCAGGCGGCCGTGGGTCATCGTGGCGGACCGGAACGAGAAGAGCCGTGACCCGGGCCAGGCGGCGAGCAGCGGGACCACCCGGGGCGCGCCGCCGGGCGCCCAGTAGTACTCCAGCCGGCTCACCGCCGCCGACACGACGCCGTTGACCCGGACCTTCGTCGGCTCGACGGCGGTGCCGAAGGTCACCGGCGCGTCCCCGCCGTAGCCCGCGCACTCGGCGGGGCCACGGCAGACGAAGAAGTATCGCGGGTTCGCCACGTCGGCCAGCGAGTAGGCCTTGAAGGTGGGATCCGCGCCGGCCGGCAGCGGCTGCACGGCGAAGAACGCCAGCGCCGCCGCGGCCGCGACGCCCACCCGCAGCCGGGCCCGGCCGGCGGTGACCCGCCGGTGCGGCCGGGTCGCCACGACCGCGGTGCCGCCGAACCCGGCCAGGCAGAGCGCGCCGACGCCGATCGCGCGCGCGTTCTCGAAGAGGAACTGCACGCCCGGCCGGGTCGACACCGGGCCCAGCACCGCGCCGAGCGACACCACCATGGCCACCAACAGGGCGGCACCGGCGGCCTTCCGGGCGACGCCGGTCGCGCCGACCAGCAGCATCGCGGCCAGCACCGGCCAGATCTGGTGATGGGTCCAGGAGACCGGGGAGGCGGCCACCGTGGCGCAGCCGACCAGCACCGCGGCGTGCCCCGGACGGCCCTGCGCGGCGAGCTGCCGGGCCCGCAGCAGCGCGGCCAGGCAGACGGCGCCCACCAGCGCGGCCCAGACCACCGGCAGGGACGCCGGGTCGACGCCGACCCGCAGCAGCATCCCGTGCACCGACTGGTTGCCGAGCGACGCCAGGTTGCCGATCCGGGAGGTCTCGACGACCGTGCCGGTCCAGTAGGTCCGACTCTCGGCCGGCAACACCACGGCGGCGACGGCCGCGCAGGCCACGAAGGCGCCCGCCGCGCGGGCGGCGTCACGGTACCGCCGGGCGACGAGAAAGTACGCCACGAAGAGCAACGGGGTGAGCTTGACCGCCGCGGCCACCCCGACCAGCGTCCCGCGCCACCGGGCCGGACCGATCCCGATGCCGTCGAGCAGCGCCAGCAGCACGATGAAGATGCTCACCTGCCCGAACCGCAGGTTGCTCTGCACGGGCGCGGAGAGCATCAGCACCACGGCCACCGCCGCCACGGCCATCGGCCGGCGGGACCGGTCGGCCGTCAGCACGGCACCGACCGGTAGGGCGATGGCGACCACGGCCGCGACCGTCGCCAGCAGCCAGAGCGCGCCGAGCACCGGCTCCGGGACCGCCGTGACCGGCCAGAGCACGAGCGCCGCGAACGGCGGGTAGGTGAACGGGCCGCCGTTCTCCGCGACGTAGCCGTACAGCGGCCGTCCGGCCCGCAGGTCGGCCAGGGCGCCGTAGTAGATGTGCAGGTCGGAGAGGCTGTCGGGGCGCCGGAGCACCAGCCCGATGGAGATCGCGGCGGTGAACGCGAACACGGACCACAGCAGCATCACCCGGCGGTCCCGCATCCGCTGAGGATAGGACGGCCGACCCGGGCGCGGGGGCCCGTCGGGTCAGGCGCCGGCGGCCACCCCGGCGCCGATGCAGAGCAGGGCGCAGCCGGTGACCAACTGGAGGCGCCGGTGCACCGCCGGCGTGGACACCAGCGTGCGCCCCCGGTCGACGGCCCAGGTGAACAGCAGGTACCAGCAGCCGGTGACGGCCGCCCAGAGCGCCCCGAGGGCGAGGCTGGAGAGGAACACCGGCCCGTCGGCGGTGAGGAACTGCGGCAGCAGGGAGACGGCGAACACGCCGGCCTTCGGGTTGCCGAGATTGGTCGCCAGGCCCGCGGCGTACGCCCGCCCGCGGCCGGTCCGCTCGGCCGGCCGGTCGGACGTGGACGGTGCGGGCCGGCGCAGCGAGAGCAGCGTGGTCACCCCGAGGACGGCCAGCAGCGCGCCACCGGCGACCCGTACGGCCGCGTAGGCGTGCGGGTTGGCCAGCAGGACCGCGGACAGGCCGGCCGCCGCGGCGGTGGTCCAGATCAGCAGCCCGGTGCACGTGCCGGCGATGCTGGCCCAGGCCCGGGGCCGGCCGCCGTCGAGGGTCTGCCGCAGCATGAGCGCCTGCCCGGCCCCGGGCAGCATCGCCAGCAGCCACGTCGTGGCGACGAAGACGGGCAGGTGAATGGGCATGTCGGGGCCACCTCGGGGTCGCGGTTGCGGGGTTCACCGCAAGCCTGCCCAGGCCCGGCGATGCAGAGAAGTAAAAGATCATTGCTCCGGCAGTAAGCTGGCTTAATGCTGCTGGAGCCGGCGCAGTTGCGGCTGCTGGCCCTGATCGAACGCCACCGGTCGCTGTCGGCCGCCGCGACGGCGTTGGGCGTCACCCCCGCCGCGGTGACCCAGCAGGTCGCCCGCGCCGAACGCGACTGCGGCGCGGCGCTGGTGCGCCGCGGGCCCCGAGGCGCCACCCTGACGGCGGCCGGCGCGCTGCTCGCCGCGCACGGACAGGTGATCGACCAGCACACCCGGCAGGCCGCCGAAGACCTGGCCGCGCTGCTCGGCGAACTGTCCCTCCGGCTGCGCATCGGCGCGTTCCAGGCGGCCGCCCTGCACCTGCTGCCCCCGGCGCTGACCGCGCTGCGCCACCGCCATCCCGACGCCGACCTGTCGGTGGTCGACATCACCTCCGAGCGCGGCATGCCCGCCGTGGCCGCCGGCGACCTCGACCTGGCCGTCATCGCCTCCTGGGACGAACCGCCCGCCCCACCCGAGCACGTCCGGGTGCACCCGCTGCTGACCGACCCGATGGTCGTCGTCCTGCCCGACGACCACCCACTCGCCGTCGCGCATCCGCCCGACGTCGCCCTCCGCCTCGACCAGCTCCGCGACGAGGCCTGGGTCACCATCCTGGCCGGGCACGCCGCCCGGGCCCAGTTCGATCGCGCCGCGGCCGCCGCCGGCTTCGCCCCCAGGGTCCGCTTCCAGACCGCGTCCTACGACGTCGCCCAGGCCCTCGTCGGCACCGGCATCGGCGTCGCCCTGGTGTCCCGCCTCGCCCTCACCGACACCCCCGGCACCACCCATCGCCAACTCACCCCGCACGGGCTGCACCGTCGGCTCTCCGCCGCGACCCGCACCGACAGCAGCCTCACCCCGCTGGTGGCCGCGTTCCTGCGGCTGCTGGACGACGTCGCGCGGGACGCCACCGCCGGCTGGCCGGCGGGCTGACCCGGGGTCAGCCGGCCAGCGCGTCGCGAAGATCGCGGCGGCGCTGGTCGAGCACGGCCGCGCCCCGGACACCCCGGTCCTGGTGGTCCGGGATGCCGGGCACCCGGGCCAGCGGGCCTGGTCGTCCCGGCTGGACGAGGTGGCCGGGCTGGTCGCCCGGGAGGAGGTCCGCCCGCCGGCGGTGTTCGTGGTCGGCCCGGTCGTGGACCTGCGCCGCTCAGGCGGATCGGCCGGCCCTGCTCCGGCCGGCCGGTGACGGTCAGCCGCTGGAGGCGCGGGCGAGCGCGTACCCGAGGGTGGCCGCGCTCAGCCCGGCGACCACGCTGGCCAGCACGTTGGCGTACGCGTGGAGACGGCCGCCCGCCCGGCTCAGCCGCAGCGTCTCGTAGCTGAGGGTGGACCAGGTGGTCAGCGCGCCGCAGAAGCCGGTGCCGATCAGCGCGGTCACCGCCGGGGAGGCCGGGATCGCGGCGACCGCGCCGAGCAGCAGCGACCCGGCCACGTTGACGGTCAACGTGCCCCAGGGGAACGGCGAGTCGTGCCGGGCCTGCACCGCCCGGTCGGTCAGGTAGCGCAGCGGGGCGCCGAGCGCCGCCCCGATCGCAATCAGCAGGACGGTCATCGGCCCTCCCCACCGGAGCGGGCCAGCAGCCGGCCGGCGACCGCGTCCCCGGCCCAGACCGCCGCCAGGGCCCCGAGCACGGTCGCCGCCAGGTACGCCAGCGCGGTGCCCGGCGCCCCGGCGGCCAGCGCCCGCTGCGCGTCGACGGCGTACGTGGAGAAGGTGGTGAACCCGCCGAGCACCCCGACGCCGAGGAACGGCCGGACCAGCGGGCCGGCCGGGCGGGCGGTGATCACCGCCATCAACACGCCGATCAGCAGGCAGCCGGTGACGTTGATGCCGAAGGTGGCCCACGGGAACCCGGTGGGCGGGTGCGGGAACGCGGTCTGCAGGCCGGCCCGGGCCAGCGCGCCGAGGACACCACCGGCGGCGATGACGCCGAGCACCGCCGGTGGTTGGGCGGCCAGCTCGCCGCGGTCGGCCGGTACGTGCAGGTCGACGTCCGGGTCGACCCGGCGCTCGGGCGGTCGTGTCACGGTGCCTCCCCACCAGCCAGGGCATCACTGGCAGGGACCGTTGGCGACGTCACGCGGTTCTCCCGGCGTGGCCCGGGACGGCGGGCCCCCACCGCCGGTCTGCGCCGAGGATAACCCGCCGCCCCGGGCCGGCCGTCCGGGCGGGCCGGTCAGGCGGCGTCGACCAGTTCGCGGGTGGGCACGGCGGCGGCCGGCGCGCGCCGGGCCCGTCCGTCGGCGAACAGCAGCACGGCGAGGCCGAGCAGGGTGAGCCCGGCGCCGGCCCAGATCGGGGCGGTGAAGCCGAGCCCGGCGCTGATGGTCACCCCACCGATCCAAGCGCCGAGCGCGTTGCCCAGGTTGAACGCGGCGATGTTGGCGCCGGAGGCCAGCGTGGGGGCCTGGTGGGCGTACCGCATGATCCGCATCTGCAGGGGTGGCACGGTGGCGAAGCCGAACCCGCCCATCAGCACCAGGGAGGCCACGGTCAGCCCCGGGCTGGCCGCGGTCAGCGCGAAGCCGACCAGCACCACGGTGAGCACCGCGAGCACGGTGACGAGCGTGCCGGAGAGCGAGACGTCGGCCGCCCGCCCGCCGGCCAGGTTGCCGACGAACAGCCCGAGGCCGAAGAGGACCAGCAGCCACGGCACGGTCGCGGTGGCGAAGCCGCTCACCTCGGTCAGCGTGTACGCGATGTAGGTGAACGCGCCGAACATGCCGCCGAACCCGAGGATGGTGACCACCAGCGAGTACCAGACCTGCGGCCGGGTGAACGCGCGCAGCTCGCCGCGGAGCCCGCCGGCGGGGGCGTCGGCGGTGGCCGCCCCGCGCCCGGGCACCAGCAGCGCCAGCCCGACCAGCGCGACCAGCCCGATGCCGGTGATCGCCCAGAAGGTGGCGCGCCAGCCGAGGTGCTGCCCAAGGAAGGTGCCGAACGGCACGCCGAGCACGTTGGCGATGGTCAGGCCGGCGAACATCATCGCGATCGCGCCGGCCCGCCGGGCGGGCGGGACCAGTCCGGCCGCGACCACCGCGCCGATGCCGAAGAACGCGCCGTGGCACAGCGCGGCGACGATCCGGCCGGCCAGCAGGGTGGCGTAGTCGGCGGCGACGGCGGAGAGCAGGTTGCCGGCGATGAAGAGCACCATCAGGCCGAGCAGCACGGGCTTGCGGGGCAGCCGGGTGACGGCGGCGGTGAGGGCCACCCCGCCGACGGCGACGCTGAGCGCGTATCCGGAGATCAGCCAGCCGGCGACCGACTCGGTGACCGCGAAGTCCGCGGCGACCTGGGGGAGCAGCCCCATGATCACGAATTCGGTCAGCCCGATGCCGAACGCCCCGATCGCGAGGGCGATCAGGCCGCCGGGAAGGGCGGAGGTGCGCTGAGACATGAGATACCCGTTTCCCGATGGAAGATAGCGGGCGTGTGCAACTACCCGCGCGAACAACAAAATAGTTGCACGCGCGGGATACCTGCGCAAGCGTGCTAACCTGGGGGACGTCCAGATCACACCGAGGGGGCGTCATGGGGATCGGCGACGACGCGGTCGAGGTCCGCGCGCAGGGCTGGCGGACGCTCGCGGCCCTGCACGGCCTGATCGAGACCGCCCTCGAGCGTGCCCTCCAGGCCGAGCACGACCTCTCCGTCGTCGAGTACACGGTGCTCGACGCGCTCTCCCGCCAGGACGGCTGGCACATGCGGATGCGCCAGCTCGCCCGCGCCGCCGCGCTCTCCGGCAGCGCCACCACCCGCCTGGTCACCCGCCTGGAGGACCGGGGGCTGCTCACCCGGGTCCTCTGCGAGGACGACCGGCGCGGCATCTACACCGAGCTGACCCCGGCCGGCTCGGACCTGCTGGCCCGGGCCCGGCCGACCCACGACCGGGTGCTCGCCGAGGCGCTCGCCGAGGCCGAGCGGACCCCCGAGCTGGCCCCCCTCGTCGACGCCCTGCACCGGCTGCCCGCCCCGAGCTGAGCCCGCCCCCCTCGGGGCGCCCCGCCCACCCGGGACGGCCGCCGGGTGCCCGGGCCGAGGTCGCAGGTCCGCAGGCTGGGGGCGTACGGTACCCACCGTCGGTCGGCGCGGACCCGCGCCAGGTGGCCGGGTGAGCGCAGGAGGCATCGTGCAGGACCGCACCCCTCGTCGCGAGGAGCTGGACCCCGTCGAGCGGATCGGCGTCGACGAGCTGCGGGCCCTTCAACTGGAGCGGCTGCGCTGGTCCCTGCGGCACGCGTACGACAACGTGCCGCACTACCGCCGGGCCTTCGAGGCGGCCGAGGCGCACCCGGACGACCTGCGCGAACTGGCCGACCTGGCCCGCTTCCCGTTCACCGGCAAGGCCGAGCTGCGGGAGAACTACCCGTTCGGCATGTTCGCCGTGCCCCGGGAGCGCGTCGCCCGGCTGCACGCCTCCTCCGGCACCACCGGCCGCCCGACAGTGGTCGGCTACACGAAGGACGACCTGGCCACCTGGGCACGGCTGATGGCCCGCTCGATCCGGGCCGCCGGCGGCCGCCCGGGCGACCGGGTGCACGTGGCGTACGGCTACGGGCTGTTCACCGGCGGCCTTGGCGCCCACTACGGCGCCGAGGAGCTGGGCTGCACGGTCATCCCGGTCTCCGGCGGCATGACCGAGCGGCAGGTCATGCTGATCCGCGACTTCGAGCCGGACGTCATCATGGTCACCCCCAGCTACATGCTGGCGATCGTCGACGAGATGGAACGCCAGGGCGTCGACCCCCGCTCCACCTCACTGCAGGTGGGCATCTTCGGCGCCGAGCCGTGGACCGAGGACATGCGCCGCGAGATGGAGCAGCGCCTCGACATGCACGCGGTGGACATCTACGGGCTCTCCGAGGTGATGGGCCCCGGCGTCGCGGTCGAGTGCGTAGAGACCAAGGACGGCCTGCACCTCTGGGAGGACCACTTCTACCCGGAGATCATCGACCCGGTCACCGGCGCGGTGCTGCCCGACGGCGAGCAGGGCGAGCTGGTGCTCACCTCGCTCACCAAGGAGGCGGTGCCGGTGGTCCGCTACCGCACCCGCGACCTGACCCGGCTGCTGCCCGGCACCGCCCGGCCCGTGCGGCGGATCGAGAAGATCACCGGCCGGACCGACGACATGATGATCGTCCGCGGGGTGAACGTCTTCCCCACCCAGATCGAGGAGCTGATCCTGCGTACGCCGGCGCTGTCCCCGCACTTCCAGTGCGTGCTGGACCGGCAGGGCCGGATGGACACCCTCACCGTCAAGGTGGAACGGCGGGTCGGGGTGGCCGCCGAGGAGGCGGAGCGGGCCGGCGCCGACCTGGTGCAGCAGGTGAAGAACACCATCGGGGTCAGCGTGGCGGTGCAGGTCATCGCGCCGGACGGGGTGGAACGGTCGATGGGCAAGATGCGCCGGATCGTGGACCAGCGGCGGGGGCACTGAGGTGGGGGAGCGCGAGGGCCGCACCGCGGCCCACGACATGTTCGACGCCGACGTCGCCTCCAAGGGGCTCGGCATCGAGCTGGTCTCGGCCGGCGACGGCGCGGCGGTGGCCCGGATGCGGGTCACCCCGGCCATGCTCAACGGCCACGCCATCGGCCACGGCGGGTT
This sequence comes from Micromonospora sp. NBRC 110009, assembly GCF_030518795.1. Taxonomy (NCBI): domain Bacteria; kingdom Bacillati; phylum Actinomycetota; class Actinomycetes; order Micromonosporales; family Micromonosporaceae; genus Micromonospora; species Micromonospora soli. The sequence goes on from NZ_CP130427.1 coordinate 4,998,230, forward strand.
CGTCTTCCTGCTCGCCGACACCGCCTTCGCGCTGGCCTGCAACAGCCACGGCCCGGCGACCGTGGCCGCCGGCGGCGAGATCAGCTTCCTGCGTCCGGTCCGCGAGGGCGACCTGCTCGAGGCCCGGGCCACCGAGCGGGTCCGCTACGGCCGCAGCGGCATCTACGACGTCACCGTGTGGCGCGACGACGAGGTGGTCGCCGAGTTCCGGGGCCGCAGCCGCACCATCGCTCCGAAGCCCGGCGCGCGGAGCTGAGCCGGCGGGGCCACACCGACCGCCGCCCGCGCTCTAACATCGGGGGATGCGTGTGCTGGTGGCCTCCGCGCCGCTGGTCGGGCACGTCCGTCCGCTGCTGCCCCTCGCCCTCGCCCTGCGCGACGCCGGGCACGCCGTGCTGCTGGCCACGGCCGCCGACGGCCTCACCGCGGCTCCCGCCGGCCTGCCGGTGCGGGACGTCGCGCCGGGCTTCGACTTCGGCCGGATCGCCCGCCGGGTCCTGCTGCGGCATCCGCTGATCGCCCGCGCCGAGCTGGCCGGCACCGCGGGCACCCGCGGTGCCGCGCTCCTCTTCGGCCAGGTCAACGACGAGCTGGCGGACGGCCTGGTGGCGGTGGCCCGGGACTGGTCGCCCGACCTGGTGGTGCACGAACCGTTCGCCGTGGCCGGCGCGCTCGCCGCCGCCCGGGTCGGCGTGCCGGCGGTACGCCACGAGAACTCGCTCTTCGACGGGCGCGAGCTGGTCCGGGTCACCACCGGGCGGCTCGCCGCGGCGCTGCGCCGCCACCGCGTCGCCGAGCTCCCGCCCCCCGCCGCCGCGATCGCCGTGGCCCCGCCCAGCGTGGCCGTCCAGGACGGCTGGCCGATGCGGTACGCGCCACACACCGCCGGCGAGCTCCCGCACTGGCTGCGCGAACCGGCCGACCGGCCCCGGGTGCTGGTCAGCCGCAGCACCGTGGCCGGCCCCGGCGGGGCGGGCCCGATGCGGGCGGTGGTCGCCGCCGCCGACCGGGTGGACGCCGAGTTCGTCCTGGTCCGCCCGGACCGGCGACTGTCCCGGTCGGCGCTGCCGCCCAACGTCCGCACCGTCGACTGGATTCCCCTCGACGCGGCCCTGCCGGCCAGTGCGGCGCTGGTGCATCACGGCGGCGCGGGCAGCGTGCTCGGCGCGTTGGCCGCCGGAGTCCCGCAACTCGCCACCACCGGTCCCGGTGACCGCCGGTTCAACGCCAACCTGGCGGCCCGGCGGGGAGCCGGCATCGCGGCGCCGAGCCGGCAGATCACCCCGGGCACGCTGACCCGGCTGGTCACCGACCCGGCACTGCGCGCCGCCGCCCGGGAGGTGCGCCGGGAGATCGCCGCCATGCCGCCCCCGGCCGAGCTGGTGGCGCGGCTCGAGTCGCTCGGCTGACCCCGGGTCCGGACCCGCCGTCGGCTGGTGCCGGTCGACGTCAGGGGCCTGGGGCACGATGGCCCCATGGCACACATCCTGCTCCTGCACTCCGTCTACGGGTTGCGGCCCGCGGTGCTGGCCGCCGCCGACCGGTTGCGCGCCGCCGGCCACCAGACCACCACCCCCGACCTGTACGGGTTGCCCGCCGCCGACACCGTCGAGGACGGCTTCGCGCTGCTGGACAAGGTCGGCCGGGACGGGGTCCTCGACCGGGCCCGGGCGGCGGCGCGTGACCTGCCCGCCGAGGCGGTGCTGGCCGGCTTCTCGATGGGGGCCGGGGTGGCCGGGGCGCTGCTGGCCGAGCGGCCGGAGGCCGCGGCGCTGCTCCTGCTGCACGGCACCGGCGGCGCCCCGGAGTCGGTCCGCCCCGGGCTGCCGGTCCAGCTCCACCTCGCCGATCCGGACGAGTACGAGCCGCAGGACGAGGTGGACCAGTGGCGGCGGGCGCTGACCGCGGCCGGCGCCGAGCTGTCCGTGCACCGCTACCCGGGCCCCGGGCACCTTTACACCGATCCCGACCTGCCCGACCACGACCCGCTGGCCGCCGCGCTGACCTGGGACCGCGCGCTGGCGTTCCTCGCCGACCGCTGAGTCCCGGGCCCGGACGGCTCACCGGCGGATCCGGCCCGCGGCCCGGACCGGACCGGCGAGGCGGGCAGCACGGGCGTCGGATGGTGCGACGCCCGGGTCGGAGCGGCCCCGTGCCCACTCCGACCCGGGCGCCGGCTCAGGCGGCGAGCGCCGGCGTGCCGGCGACACCGCCGGTCCGGTCGCGGCCGGACGCCCACTCGCCGGCCGGTTCCCGCCCCGGCATCCCGCTCCGGCGTGGCGGCCGGGCGGTCGGCGGCCGACCGCCGACCGGTTCGGTCCGTTCGCCGATCGGGACCACCGCCGCCCGCCCGTCCCAGGCCGTGGCCGCCGCCGGCCGGTCGCCCGACCGGTCCACCGGCACCCGGCTCGCCGTGGGCTTGGCGGGAAGGGCGGTGCCGCCGGCGTCCGCCGGTCGACGTGGGCTCGCCACGGCCGGGTGGTGCGTCCGGCCGCCGGTGCCCCGACCCGCCACGGTGGTGCCGGCCGCCCGAGCGCCGTGCGGGCCGACCACGGTGCCGGCGGCGGTCGTCGACGAGGTCGTACTCCACACTGGAGCGGCCGCCGGGCCGCCGTCCGGGGCGGTCAGGGTGGGAGCGGCCGTCGGGTCGCCGTGCGGGTCGGCCACGGTGGGCCGGGCTACCCGGTGGTGGTTCCGGGGGGCCGTCGCCGTGAGGCGGGCCGCCGGGCTCCCGGTGCGCGAGGCCGCCGCTCTGCCGGCGAGCGCCGGGCGTGCGGGGACGTCAGCCGGACCCGGGTCGACGGGGCGGGTCACCGGGCTCGGCAGCCGGCGGGTGAACTCCGCCCCCAGCGCGCGGGGCAGCCGGTGGCGCGCCACCCGGGCCACCACGGGTTCGGCGACGAGGTACCGGTCCGCGGCGGTCCGGCGCAGCAGGCCGGCCCCGGCCAGGCTGCGCAGCACCGGTTCGGCCCGGCCCGCCGGCCAGTCGAGCAGCCGCTGCGCCGTGCCGGCGTCGACCGCCGCCCCGTGGTGCGCGGCCGCCATCAGCACCGCCCGCTGCGCGCCGTCCAGCCGGTCCAGCCGGACGTCCACCATGCGGCGCACCGGCTCCGGCACGCCGTCCGGCGGGCCGTCGTGGTCGAGCGCCGCCACGTACGCCCGCGCCGCGGCCGGGTTCCCGCCGACCAGAGACAGCAGCTCCCCGGCCAACGCGGCCGGCCGACCGGCCCGGCCGAGCAGGTGCCGCAGCAGTCGTCCGGTTTCCACGCTGCCCAGCGCGGGCAGCGGCACCCGGCGCCGCCGGTCGGCGGCCCCCGGCAGCAGGTCGGCCCAGCCCGGACCGTGGGTGGCCACCACCGCGAGGGGCAGCTTCCGCTCGGTGGCGGCGGCGAAGAGCCGGTGCAGGAACCGGTTCAGCGGTGGGGCGGCGCGGTCCAGGTCGTCCACGGCCACCACCACCGGCCGACCGGCCGCCAGGTCGAGGAGCACCTCCCGCCACACCTCGGCCCCGCGGGCCGCCGCCCCCTCCTCCGGCGGCGCCGCCACGAACTCGGCCAGGGCGTGCGCCGCCGCGGCCCGGCGGGCCGGTGGCAGCAGTCCGTCCAGCGCGGCGGCCAGCCGCCGGCGTACGGTCGGCGCGGGGTCGGTGTCGCGGACCCCGGCGAACGCGCGGACCATGTCGGCCAGCGGCGCCAGCTCGCCCTGGGGGTACGGCGGGCAGTGCGCCACGCACCAGCGCACCGGCACACCGTCCACCGTCGACACCGCGCGGGTCAGCTCGTGCAGCAGCCGGCTGCGCCCGCTGCCCGCGGGGCCGACCAGGGAGACCCAGCGCGGCCGGCGCTCCCGGACCGCCCGGGCGATCTCGTCGCCGGCGGTGGCCAGCTCCCGCCGCCGGCCCACCAGGGGGCCCCGGTGGCGGATCGGCCGGGGCCGGGCCGGCCCGATGACCCGCCAGACGTCCGGCGGCACCGTCCTGCCGGCGACCGTGAGGGCGGCCAGCGGCCGCAGGTCGAGCAGCCCGGCGGTGGCCCGGCGGGTGGCCGCGCAGACGACCACCCCGCCCGGCGGCGCGTACTCCTGCAGGCGGGCCGCGGCGGTGATCACCGCGCCGCTGGCGGTGCCGTGCCCGCCGTCCCGGGTGGCGGCCAGGTCGACCAGGACCTCCCCGGTGGCCACCCCGACCCGGACCCGCAGCCGGGTGCCGGCCGGCGTCCGCCGGTCCAGCGCCTCCTGGATCTCCAGGCCGGCCCGCACCGCCCGGTACGCGTCGAAGCCGTCCGCGCCGGGCACCCCGAACAGGGCCATCACCGCGTCGCCGATGTACTTCTCCACCACGCCGTTCCACCGCCGCAGCACCCCGGCCACGGTGCCGAAGTACGCCTGTTGCAGCGTCCGGACGTCCTCCGGGTCGAGCCGTTCGACCAGCTCGGTCGAGCCGACGATATCGGCGAAGAGGACGGTGACCGTGCGTCTCTCCTCGGGCACCGGCCACCGCGTGACGACATCCTGACAACCCACGGTCGCGGTCACTGGCATCGCACCCACCCTTTCCCCGGTCCGCTGCCTGACGACCTCCGGAGACTTTCACCACCGGGTTGTCGGGGGATCGGTAGGACGACGTATGTCGACCACCCGCAACCTTTAGTCGCAATGTCGACGCGAGAGGTACCACAACCGCGCTGAGCCCGTAGAACGGTGCGGGAAGCTGTGACTAGGCTGCGTTCCATGGGCAGCGATGTGGACACCGCACCGCTCGTCGGCCGTGCCGACACCATCGCGTTGCTCCGGTCGGCCCTGCTCGACGACGTCGCGCCTGACAACACGGCGGCGGTCTTCCTCACCGGCGAGAGCGGGGTGGGCAAGACCCGCCTGCTGGCCGAGGTCAGCGAGCGGCTGCGGGACGCGGGCGCGGTGGTGCTGACCGGCTCCTGCCTGGACATCGGCGACGCGTCCCCGCTGCATCCGCTGCGGCAGGCGCTGCGCCGCTTCGACGCCGAGCTGACCGAGGCCCGCACCTCCTCGGCGGTACGCGGCCTGCTCCAGGTGTTCGACGAGGAGACCCCCGGTCCGGACGGCGCCGGCGCGCTGCTCGAGCGGGTCTCCCGCGGGCTGCACCTGGTCGCCGGCGGCCGCCCGCTGGTGCTCGTCCTGGACGACCTGCAGTGGGTCGACCGGAGCACCCGGCAGCTCCTGCTCTACCTGCTGGCCGGGCTCGGCGACCTGCACCTTTCGGTGCTCGCCGCGATCCGCGCCGAGTCGTTGCAGGGCGCCCACCCGCTGCGCCGGGTGCTCACCGAGCTGCGCCGGCTGCGTTCGGTGCGGGTGGTCGATCTGGCGCCGCTGGACCGGGCCGGCACCGACGAGCTGGCCGCGGCGATCGTCGGCGCCCCGCTGCCGCCCGAGGCCGCCGACCGGATGTGGCAGCGCAGCGGCGGCAACCCTTTCGTGGTCGAGGAGCTGGCCCGCGACCTGCGGGACGGCCACGACGGCCTCTCCGACACGCTGCGCGAGGTGTTCCTGTCCCGGGTGGACGCGCTGCCGCAGCACGCGCACGCGGTGGTGCACGCCGTCGCCGCCGGCGTCGAACCGGTCGAGCACTGGCTGCTGACGCAGGTGGTGCGGCTGCCGGAGGAGGAGCTGATCGAGGCGGTCCGGGCGGCGGTGGCGCACCGGCTGCTGGTCGGCGCCGACGACGGCTACCGGCTGCGGCACCGCCTCGTCGCCGAGGTGCTGGCCCACGAGCTGCTGCCCGCCGAGCGGGCCGTGCTGCACCGCCGCTACGCCGAGGCGCTCACCTCGGCCACCGGGGACCTGCACCAGGCCCGGCTGGCCCACCACTGGCGGCTGGCCGGCGAGCCGGCCCGGGCGCTGCCCGCCGCCATGGCCGCCGCCCGCGAGGCCGAGCGGCTGCACGGCTACGCCGAGGCGCACCGGCACTGGTCGGTGGCGTTGCAGCTGGCGGCCCCGGCCGGGGCCGCCGCCGACGCCGAGCGGCCCGCGCCGGCCGGGGTGAACCGCGCCGAGCTGTTGACCCACGCGGCCGAGACGGCGCACCACTGCGGCGAGCACGCCCGGGCGCTGGAGCTGCTGGAGGAGCTGGCCCGGGAGCCGGCCGGCCCGCCGGCCTGCGCCCTGCACATCCGGCGGGCCCGCTACCTGGCGGCCGCCGGCCGCTCGGCGCCCGCCGAGGCCGAGTACCGGCAGGCCCTGGCGGCCCCCGACTGCACGCCCCGGGAGCGGGCCACGGCCGCCGCCCACCTGGCCGAGCTGCTGCTGCACCTCGGCCGATACGCGGAGGCCGGCGCGCAGGCCCGGGAGGCCCTGCTGCTCGCCGCGGCGGTGGAGGGGTCCACTTCGGAGGTGGTGCTGGCCAGCGCGGCGCTGGGCTACAGCGAGGCGTACCTGGAGGACCCGGAGGCCGGGCTCGCCGTGATGCGGCGGGCCCTGGAGACCGCCGAGCGGTCCGGCCGGCCGGAGGACGTGGCGTGCGCGTACCTGCACCTGGCGGAGCTGCTCACCGGGCCGCTGAACATCCTCGAGGAGGGGGTGGTGGTGGCCCGCCGGGGCGCCGAGCGGGTCGCCGAGCTGGGGCTGGGCCGCACCTGGGAGACCCGGCTGCTGGCCATCGCCACGAACGGACTGTTCCGGGTCGGGCAGTGGGCCGAGGCGGAGAAGGTGGTCGCCGCCGCGCTGCGCCACCGCCCGTCCGGCGCCGACGCGGTGGAGCTGCTGCTCGCCCGCTGCCGGCTCTCCGTCGGGTACGGCGACATCGAGGCCTCCGACCGGGACCTGGAGGCGGTGGCCACGGTGCTCGCCGGCGGGGGCGCCCGGCATGTGCTCCCGATGCTCATCCTGCGCGCCGGGCTGGCCATGTGGCAGGGCCGGCACGACCTGGCCCGGCAGGCCGTCCAGCGGGGTCTGACCGAGAGCCGCTCCGACGACGTCATCGTGCTCGCCACCCTGGCCTGGCACGGGCTGCGCGCCGAGGCGGAGGCGTCCGCCAGCCGGACGGTCGAGGTGGACCCCACGGCGGTGCGCCGGCTGCGCGAGGTGGTCGACCGGGTGGCCGGCAAGAGCGAGAAGGCGGGCGCGCCGGTGCGCTACGTCGCGGACGGGTTCCTGGCGCTCTGCGCGGCCGAGGTGAGCCGGCTCGACGACGGCCGGGGCGACCCGGAGCTGTGGGCCCGGTCGGCGGCCGAGTGGGACCGCCGCAACCACCCCTACCCGGCGGCGTACTCCCGGCTGCGGCAGGCCGAGGCGCTGCTGGCCCGGCGCAGCCGGGTGGCGACCGCCGGCAAGCTGCTGCGGCAGGCCCACCGGATGGCGCAGGCGCTGGGCGCGGTGCCGTTGAGCTCGGAGATCCGTACCCTGGCCGGGCGGGCCCGGGTGACGTTGGACGAGCAGCCGGCGGAGGCGCGGTCGGTGCCCCGCCCCCGGAGCGCCCCGCCGGCCGCCGTGCCGGCGGTGGACGAGTTGGCGGCGCTGACCGCCCGGGAGCGCGAGGTGCTCGCCGCGGTCGCCGAGGGCCTGACCAACAAGGAGATCGGCCAGCGGCTGTTCATCAGCGAGCGGACCATCGGGGTGCACGTGTCGCACATCTTCGACAAGCTCCACGTCCGCACCCGGGTGCAGGCGAGCGCGATCCACCTGCGCAGCCGCCCCGAGTAGCCGTACCGGCTCCGCGCCGAATACGTCGTTCTACTGATCCGGCCCCGGCGGGCCGGCTGGAAGGCTGTCCGAGGTCGATGGGCGCTGTGGGGGCGCCGGCCACAGTGGAGGAGACATGACCGAACCGGTCTGGGGTCCTGTGCACCAGGACATCGTCGGGCTGCTCGCCGACCACCCCGCGGACGTGCCGGCGGTCGTCGACCACCTCACCAAGCTGCAGGACCTGCTGGTCCGGCTGCCTCCGCTGGAGGAGAGCTGCCCGCTGGCCGACTTCAACAAGCTCTACCTGGTGATCACGAGCACCGTCCTGGACGGCCTGTACGACGACCGGTTCGTCGACCCGGTCTTCCTGGCCCGGTTGGACGTCGAGTTCGCCGCCCGCTATTTCGACGCGTTGCGGTACTGGACCGAGTCCAGCCCGAGCACCCCGAAGGCGTGGTCCTGCCTGTTCCACCGGATGCGCGGCCCGGACGCCCGCCCGCTGCCCTCGGCGGCCGCCGGGGTGAACGCCCACATCAACTACGACCTGCCGTTCGCGCTGGTCACCACGTTGGAGAGCCTGGAGTCCGAGCCGGTCGACGGCAGCGACCAGCACCGCGACTACCTGGAGATCAACGAGATCTTCGCCGAGCGGATCCCCGAGCTGCGCCGGGGCTACCTGGACCACTGGCAGCTCATGATCGACATGGTCAACGGCGACATCGACGACTGGTACCAGGGCGAGCTGGTGGAGTACACCCGGAACGTGGCCTGGCGCAACGCGCAGAAGATCTGGCGCTGCCGGCACGACCCGGAGGCCCGCGAGTGTGAGCGGACGCGGTTGGACGACAACGCCGCGCTGCTCGGCCGGCTGCTGCTGTCGCCCCTCGGGGCGTTCCTCCAGTAGCCGGGACGGGGGGTCCCCGCGTTCCGCCGCGGAGCGCGGGGACGCCGTCCGCGCCGCCCGGGTGCGAGGATGGCCCGGTGGAACAGGCGCTGACCGGCAACGTCACGACGGGCGACCGGCCGGCCCTGGCCGCCCTGCTCGGCCGCCGGGCGCGGGCGATGGGCGACCTGCTCCGCCGGGGTGCCCGGGACGGCGTGCAGCCGTGGGCGCGGATCCACGCCGAGGACGGGGCGTACTGGCGGGCCACCGCGGAGTTGCTGGAGGCGCATGTGGACCGGTGGGCGGCGGCGCTGGCCTGACGTCTCAGCCGCGCCGGGACCGGCTCCGGTAGGCCGCCGCGGCGGCCCGGTTGTTGCACAGCTCGCAGCAGTACCGCTGCCGGCCCGCCCGAGTGCGGTCGAGGTAGGGGGCCCGGCAGGGGTCGGCGGCGCAGACCCCGAAGCGGTCCGCCCCGCCGGTCGCGGCGGCCCGGGCGAGGGCCCCGGTGACCAGGGCGGCGAACGGCCCGACCGGTCCGGGCCGGGGCAGCGGGGTCAGCCGCAGCGTGCCGTCCGGGGTGGACTCCACCGTGGTGCCGGCGCTGACCTCGGCCAGCACCGCGTTGAGGCTGGCCACCCGGGCGGCCGGGTCGGGGGCGGCGAAGACCTGGTACAGCCGCTCGCGCAGCTCCTTCAGCCGGGGCAGGTCCGGCTCGCCGAGCGGGTCGGTGGCCGCGGCCAGGCCGAGCTCCCGACCGGCGGCCCGGATCCGGGCCACGGACAGCTGGTCGACCGGGTCCTGGAGCACCCAGTAGCTGTGCAGCAGCGCGACAGCCAGCCGCAGCGCGGGTTCCAGGGGTGGCACCGCGCTCATCCGCGCCCGCTCCGCCGTCCGGTTGCCGACACGCCCGTCCCTCCGCCCTTGACCGATCGCCGTCCGCCATCCTAGCGTCATCAGTTGTAAAACACGTTTAAAAACTTATGGAGGTGTGTGATGCGACGACTGCCTGTACTCCTGTCCACGGCAGTGCTGCTGGTCACCGGCGCGTTCGTCGGCGCCGGCGGGGCCAGAGCGGAGGCGCCCGCCGGGGCCGTACCGGCCGCCGGCCGGTCCCGGGAGGTGGTGCTGGTCCGGGACATCGAGATCCCGGTGCCCGGGCAACCGGCCGTCCGGGCGTGGCTGGTGCGGCCGCAGGGGACCGCCGCCGGGCTCGCCGGTGTGCTGGACCTGCACTGGTTCGAGCCGGGCCGAGCCAGCCAGGACCGCAGCGAGTTCCTCGCCGAGGCGACCGCCCTGGCCGGGCGTGGCGTGGTCTCGGTGCTGCCCCAGCTCACCTTCCCGTGGGCCGGCGACCCGGTGGGCGACGCCCGGGACCGGGCCGCGGTGACCGCCCAGCTCGACGCCGTGCGGCACGCCTACCGGCGGCTGCTCGCCGAGCCGGGGGTGGACTCGGCCCGCACCGCCGTGGTCGGCCACGACTACGGCGCCATGTACGCCGCCGACCTCACCGCCGCGGAGCCCGGGCTCCGCACGGCGGTGCTCCTCGCGCCGGACGCCACCTGGGCGAACTGGTTCGACCAGTACTGGCTCCAGCTGCCGGAGGGGGAGCAGGCGGCGTACCGGGCGGTCTTCGCCGGGCTCGACCCGGTGGACCAGGTCGGCCGGCTCGGCGCCGGGGCGTACCTCCAGTTCGCCGGCGCCGACCGGTTCGTCGGCGCGGAGACCCGCGCGGCCTTCGCCGCCGCGGCGCCGCAGGCGCGGGTGTCGCTCTACCCGCGCGAGGAGCACGACCTCGGCGCGACCGGCGTCCGCGACGACCGGATCGCCTGGCTGGCCGACCGCCTGGGCCTGCACGGATGATCCGAGGAACAGGGGACCGGCCGGCCCGGGGGGTGCCGGCCGGTCCCGGCGTACGGGGAAGCGACTGGGCCGGCCCGACCTGCCGGCCCGGCGGCGCCCCGGCCGCGCGGGGGTAACGGCCGCCGGCCGGGTGTCGGGCCGGCCCGGCCGGGTACGTCGCCGCCATGGCGCAGAGTGAACCGGCCCGTCCCGGGCCGACCCCGGGCGGCCCGGTCCGCCGCTTCCCCTTCCGGTTCGACCCGGCGTTCCGGCTGCCCCTGGCGCTGCTCGGGGTGCGCCCGGAGACCGCCCGGGTCGAACTCGGCCCCGACGAGCTGACCGTCCGGTTCGGCCCCTGGCTGCTGCGGGCCGAGCGGGACAACGTCGCCGAGGCGGAGCTCGGCGGGCCGTACCGCTGGTGGCGGGCGATCGGGCCGCACCTGTCCCTCGCCGACGGCGGGGTCACCTTCGGCAGCAGCGTGGCCGCCGGGGTCTGCCTGCGCTTCGCCGCCCCGGTGCCGGCCCTCGCCCCCGGCCCGTGGCTGCGCCACCCGGCGGTCACGGTGACGGTGACCGACCCGGAGGCCCTACGCGACGCCCTGCGCCTCCCGCCCGGCTGACCGGCCGCCGGCCCTGACGATCTTTTCCGGCTTGTCGGGTTCCGCCGGGAAGTGTTCGGGGTACCGCCTACGGTCGATCGAGGGCCTGGAGGGGTGTAGATGGCGGACAGGCGGGACGGGGCGCAGCCCCGGCGTACGCGGGGGCGGCGCAACCGGGCGCAGTCCGCCGCGGCGGAGCGGGCGCTGCGCGCGGCCCGCGACCCTGAACTGGGCGACCCGGACGGCCGGGGCCTGGCCGCGATCCCGGCCCGCGTGGACACCCCGGTCCGGCCGCCCGAGCCGGCCACCCGGCTCGCCCGGTGGCTGTTCGAGCACCGGGTGCAGCCGGTCGGCCCGGAGACCCGCGAGCACCAGGCGCCGGCGCACCCCTGGTGGCAGGTGATGTGCCTGACCGGCGTGGACTACTTCTCCACCCTGTCCTACCTGCCCGGCATCGCCGCGGTGGCGGCCGGCGCGCTCTCCCCGCTGGCCACGCTGCTGATCGTGGCGCTCACCCTGCTCGGGATGCTGCCGATGTACCGGCGGGTGGCCCGGGAGAGCCCGCACGGGCAGGGCTCGGTGGCGATGCTGGAACGGCTGCTGCCGTTCTGGCGGGGCAAGATCTTCGTGCTGGTGCTGCTGGGCTTCGTGGCCACCTCGTGGATCATCACGATCACCCTGTCCGCCGCCGACGCCACCGTGCACCTGCTGGAGAACCCGTACCTGCCGCAGTCGTTCCCGCACGGCACCGGCGCCGCGGTGCTGGTGACCGTGGTGCTGCTGCTGATCCTCGGCGGGGTGTTCCTGATGGGCTTCCGCGAGGCGGTGCAGGTGGCCATCCCGCTGGTCGCGGTCTTCCTGGCGCTGAACGCGGTGATCGTGGTCGCCGCCCTGGTCGAGGTCGCCCGCGACCCCGCGGTGCTCTCCGGCTGGACCTCCCGGCTGACCTCGCTCGGCGGGGCCGGCGACGTGCTGCGCACCAGCGTGCTCGCCTTCCCGCTGCTGGTGCTGGGCCTCTCCGGCTTCGAGACCGGGGTGAGCATGATGCCGCTGGTGAAGGGGGCGGGTCGGGACACCGAGGAACGCCTGCAGGCCCGGATCCACAACACCCGCAAGCTGCTCACCACCGCCGCGTTGATCATGTCGGTCTACCTGATCACCACCACCTTCGTGACCACCCTGCTGATCCCGGCCCGGGAGTTCCAGCCCGGCGGGGCGGCCAACGGGCGGGCGCTGGCCTGGCTGGCCCACGAGCACCTGGGCGAGGCGTTCGGCACCGTCTACGACATCAGCAGCATCTTCATCCTCTGGTTCGCCGGGGCCTCCGCGATGGCCGGCCTGATCAACATCGTGCCCCGCTACCTGCCCTCGTACGGCATGGCCCCCGAGTGGGGGCGGGCGGTCCGCCCGGTGGTGCTGGTCTACACGGCGATCAGCGTCGCCATCACGGTCGCCTTCCGGGCCGACGTCAATGCCCAGGCCGGGGCGTACGCGACGGGGATCCTGGCGATGATGGTCTCCGGCGCGATCGCGGTGACCATCTCCGCCTACCGGGCGCGGCACCGGATCGCCGGGGCCGGCTTCGCGGCGCTCACCGTGGTGCTGCTCTACGCGCTGACCCAGAACGTCATCGAGAAGCCGGACGGCATCGCCATCTCCGGCCTGTTCATCGCCGGCATCATCGCCGTCTCGCTGATCTCCCGGGTGTCCCGGACCACGGAGCTGCGGGCCGAACGGATCGAGTTCGACGCCGCGGCCCGGCGGTTCGTCGCCGACTCGATCGCGCACGACGGCCAGCTGCACGTGATCGCCAACAAGCGGCAGAGCGGCTCGGTCAAGGAGTACCGGCTCAAGGAGCGCGCGCAGCGCGGGATGAACCCCGTCCCGGGCGCCGCCGACGTGCTCTTCCTGGAGATCGACATCTCCGACCCGTCGCAGTTCAGCGACGTCCTGCGGGTGCGCGGGGTGGAGGTCGGCGGGTACCGGATCCTGCGTGCCGGCAGCCCGGCCGCCCCGAACGCGATCGCCGCCATCCTGCTCGCGCTCCGGGATGCCACCGGGGTCCGGCCGCACTGCCATTTCGAGTGGTCCGAGGGCAACCCGATCGCGCACCTGCTGCGCTACCTGATCCTCGGCCGCGGTGACACCCCGCCCGTGGTCCGGGAGATCATCCGCAAGTCCGAGCCCGACCGCGCCCGCCGCCCCGGCATCCACGTCGGCGGCTGAGCCCGCAAGGAAGGGCTGGCTCAGGCGAGGGCGCGCAGCCGGGCGTTGAGTTCGCCGGCGAAGAAGTCGAGGAAGCCGTCCGGGTCCGGGCCGGCGTTCTGCAGGACGATGTGGTCGTAGCCGGCCTCCACGTACGCCCGGGCCTTGGCCAGGTGCGCCTCGGGATCCGGCCCGACGGAGAACTGCCGCCGGATGTGCTCGTCCTCCACCCAGACGGTCGCCGCGTCGAAGTTGACCGGGTTGGGCAGCTCGCTCATCACCTTCCAGCCGGTGACCGCCCACCGGCTGGTTTCCTTCGCGGCCCGGACCGCCTGCTCCTCGTCCGGGGCCCAGGCGAGGGGCACCTCCGCGTAGCGGGGGCCCTGCCCGCCGGCCGCCCGGTAGTCCTCGACGATGGCCGCCTTCGGCTCGGTGGCGAACAGCCCGTCGCCGAGTTCGGCGGCCATCGCCGCGGAGTCCTTCCCGCTGGCCGCGACGGCGATCACCGGGGGCGTGTCCGGCAGGTCGAAGACGCGGGCGTCCTCGAGCTGCAGGTGCCTTCCCTCGTACGACTGGTAGCCGCCCTGCCAGAGCAGCCGGATGATCTCCAGCGCCTCTCGCAGCCGCTCGTGCCGGCCGCGGACGCTCGGGAAGCCCTGCCCGACGACGTGCTCGTTGAGCCGCTCGCCGGCGCCCACCCCGAGGGTGAACCGCCCGTCGGAGATCAGCGCCAGGGTGGCGGCGGCCTGCGCGATGATCGCCGGGTGGTAGCGGACGCTCGGGCAGGTGACGCCGGTGGCCAGGCCGAGCGTGGTGGTCTTCGCCGCGATGGCCCCGAGGGCGCTCCAGGTGAAGCAGGAGTGACCCTGCACCTCCAGCCACGGGTGGTAGTGGTCGCTCATCTCGACGAAGTCGAATCCGGCCTGCTCCGCGCGGATCGCCTGGCGGATCAGCTCCTGCGGACCGAAGGCCTCCGAGGCCAGCTTGTAGCCGATCTGCATGCCGGTACTCCCGTTCCCTGAGCGGCTGGACCGCTGCCCTTCCCGGCAGACGGCCGGACAAACGCCGCCCGGCCCGGGGAAGTCCAGCCTCCTAGGACGGCCTACGGAGCGTGACCCGCTGCCGTCCGGACACGACGAGGCCCGCGCCTCGGGGGAGCGGGCGCGGGCCAGGGGGGGTGACCTACTTGGACGGTTCGGGGAGCGTGCAGTCCACCTTGGGGTTGGCGCCGATGTAGTTCAGCGGACCGGCCACGATGGTGACCAGAATGGTGCCGGCCTCGGCGCAGTTGGTGTCGTCGTTGGCGTAGTAGCCGCGCTGACCGGCGGCGATCGCGCCGATGATGAGCCAGATGACGACCAGGACGCCGAGTATCGAGGTGCCGCGCATGGGTTGCCTCCACGGGGTTGTGGTGGATTCGAGGGTGGAGGTCATGTACCCAGCACGGGGGAACGGTCAAACGACGGCCGATATCGGCGCGGCTGATTTCGACCATCGCGGATCGGGTCAGTGCGGCGGGTCCGGGTCCTCCGGCGGCTTGCCCCGGCTGCGCAGATAGTCGGCGACCGCCACCCCGACCAGCACCAGCATGGCGCCGAGCGCGGCGAACAGGGGCGGCAGGAAGAGGACGGCCGGCGCGATGGTGAGCAGGGCCAGCAGCCCGCCGGGGCGGGACAGCGACACCCGGCTGAACACCTCGTACTCGAACGCGGCGCGACCGACCAGGAACATCGCCGGCCCGCCGAGGATGACCGCCATCCAGGCCGGCGGGGTGTGCCCGGTGGGCTCGAGCAGCACCAGGTCGAAGCCCGCGGCGGTGGTCACCACCCCGGCCACCATCAGCAGGTGGGTGTAGGGCGCGGTGTTCAAGAACCGGCTCGGTTCCTTCGACCGGGCGATGGCGTGCGGCAGCAGCTCCCCGGACTTGTGCACGTAGATCCGCCAGAGCAACAGGGTGGTGCTGAACGCGACGGCGAAGGCGACGAGGTTCTCCACCTCGGAGTGGTGGAGGCTGAAGACGGTTCCGGTGACCAGGATGGCGTCGCCCAGCGCGATGGTGAAGAACTGCTGGTACCGCTCGGAGAGGTGCTCGGCCGTGACGTTGCGTTGGGCGTCGGGCACCACGCCCAGGCCGGGCACCGGGTAGGCCAGCCGGAAGCCGACGTAGTCGATGGTCAGGGCCAGGGCCCAGAGCCACTCCCGGGCATCATCGTGGGTCAGTGCGCCACCGATCAGCCACGGCACCGCGGAGACGGCGAACCAGATGAAGATCCGGGCCGCTCGCCGCTGGGTCTGCCGGTGGTGCCGGACCGCCGGCATGAGGAACAGCCCGCGTCCGAGATGGATCGCCACGTACGTCCCGGCGAAGACCAGCCCCCGGGCGCCGAACGCCTCCGGGATGGCCGTGGTCATCAGCAGCGCGCCGAACATCACCGCGATGATCAGCAGTTTGATCTGCGGGCGCTGCGGGTCGTACATGTCGGTGACCAGGGTGGTGATCGCCCAGGTCCACCACATCGCCATCAGCATGATCAGGGCCTGGACGGCCCGTTCCCAACCCAGGTCGGTGATCAGTCCGCGGGAGATGAGGGCGAGCGCGACCACGTACACCAGGTCGAAGAAGAGTTCCAGCAGGGTCACCCGGCGGGGTGACTCGGCGTCGCGCACCGGGGGCCGCCGGCTGGCGGGTTGCTCCGGCGTGGCGAAGGGCACGAGCTGCTCCTGCGGTGGCGGATCGGCGCGGCGGGCCGTCCGGCCCCTCACCGAAGGTAGCGACGGCCACCCGGAACTGTGTCCGGTTTCATCCTTTTGGTCGGATCCCTGCGGCGGGCCCCGGGCCCGCCCCGCGGCCATGCGGTCCCGGAACGGCCCGGGCCGGTGGTGACGGTCGGTCACCACCGGCCCGGCACGGCCTCGGGGCGCCCGTCAGGGAAGCACCTCGTCCGCTTCGGCGCGGGCCCCGGCCAGCAACTTGGCCTGCTGCGGCCAGGTCGCCAGGCTCGACGTGGCGCGCAGACCGGCGGCCTTGATGGTCTCCCGCAGCGCCGCCTCGTCCAGTTCGGCGAGCTGCTGGTAGGTGCGGATGCCGGCGCTCTGCAGTGCGGCGGCCATCTTCGGCCCGATGCCCTGGATCCGCCGGAAGTCGTCCGGGGCACCCTGGTCGGCGGCACCGTCCAGCTCGGCCGGGACGGCGTCCGCCACCGCGTCGCGCGGCGCGGGGACGACCACCGGCGCCACCTCCGGCGTGTCCGTCGTCGCCGGCTCCTCCGCCACTACGACCGGCGCGGGCTCGGCCACCGCCGGCTCGACATCGGCGTCGGCGGGCTCCGCCTCGGCGGCGCGCGCCGCCACCGGCGCGGTGCTCCCGGCCGGCTCGGCGGACGGCAGCGGGGTGGCCTCGGCGGCCAGGGTGGCGGCGGCCGGGGGAGCGTCCTGCTCGGCCGGCACCGGCTCCTCGGTCACCGCGGCGGGCGGGGGGACCTCGTCGACGACGGCCGTCGGCCGCTCCTGGTCGACGACGGCGTCCGCCTCGGCGGCGTCGGTGGCCGGTGCACCCTCCACGGTGGGCGACGCCGGGCCGCCGGCGCTCCGGCGGCCCATCACCACCCAGCCGACCACCAGGCCCACGAGCAGGACCAGGATGACGACCAGCCATTGCCCGAAACTCACGGCCAACCTCCTCGTATGTGTGTGCACGACAGTCGCGGTAAAAACTCGGGGCAGCTTCGCACACCCACGCCGGGGACGACAGAGAGGTCGGCGGGTTCGATCGCTGGTGGGACGGCGTCGTGTCGCCGGGTGGCGGTGGGATGACCGAGCGTGTGCCGCGACCGCTGGGAAAGGAGGCGTCCCGGACCCCCCGTGGCGTGAGCGGGGTCCGGGACATCGGTCCGGTCGCCGGGGTCCGAGGCGGCGTCAGCAGAGCGGGCGGCGGATCGGCGCGTCGAGCGCGTCCCAGCTCGCGTCCCAGCTGTAGAAGCAGGCGGCGACGGCGTCCCGCGGCGAACGCCAGGTCGGCAGGTACGGCGATGTGTGCGCCGAGAGCCGCTCGTTGACGCGGCGGTACAGCGGGTGGTCCCGCGCCTCGGCCGCCACGTCCGGGTCGACGTCGGTGGTTTCCATCAGGTGTACGCAGAGGTCGTGCAGCGAGTACAACGACCGGTGCCGGACCCCGGTCAGCCGGGGGAGCTCGGTCGCGTCGGACTCGGCGAGGATCTGCGCCACCCGTCCCTCCGCCCCCGGCACGATCCGGCTGACCACCAACAGTCGACTCATCGGGACCCCTCTCGCCGGTGACGCCCCTGACCTCGGGGTCGAGGGGGCGTCGGAGACCGTGTGGGCCACACCCTGCCCGAGTCGCTGTTACCTGGACGTCACCGCCTGTCGGCCGGCGGTGACACCGGTCGTGACGTCCCGTGTGGGTGGTGCCGGCGGCTCAGCGCGAGCCGGGCGCGGTGGGTGCGTTCGGGCCGCGCTGCGGGGCCGGGCCGGCCCGGTCGGGCCGGCGCGGGGGCGACTCCCGCCGGGTGGCGCGCCGGATCGGGGCGAGGGTCTCGGCGAGCAGCGCCGACATCGCCGGAGAGGGCTCCAGCCGCAGCTCGCGCAGGAGCAGGTCGCGATAGACGTAGAAGGCGTGCACCGCCTCGAACGCGTTGCCCTCGGCCAGGTGGATGCGGACCACCAGGCGGTGCGGGGTCTCCCGCAACGGCTCGGCGGCCATCGCCTCCAGGGCCGCCTCCAGGGCCTCGCCGTGCCGGCCGGCCGCGAGGTGGTTGCCGGCGAGGTCCTCCAGCATGTGCAGGCGGAGCTGGCGCAGCCGTTCCCGCTCCAGCAGCACCCAGTCGTCGTACCAGCCGGGCAGCAGGTCGTGCCGGCCGGTGACGCCGCCGGCGCGGGGGACCTGGCCGTCGCGGACCTGGGCGGCGGCCTCGACCAGCTCGTCGACGTCGAGGTGGACCGAGGTGCCCAGCCGGACGGTGTCCCCGTCGGTCAGCAGCGGGCAGCAGGGGTCCTGGCGCAACCGCCACAGCGCGGTGCGCAGCGACGACAGCGCCCGCTCCTCGGAGGTCTCCGGCCAGAGCAGGCCCGCCAGATGACTGCGGGTGGCGGCCGGTTGCAGTCCGATCAGAGCGATGACGCGTTGCAGGCCCCGGGGCACCACCACCGGGGCATCGTCGTGCAGCAGCCGGAAGCCACCCAGCAGGTGCAGTGACACCCGCGGCGTGAACGGGTCGCCGGCCGTCGGCATCCTCGATTGACCGGACACGGGCGCACCCCCTGCACCGGAACCTTCGTCCCTAGTCTCCCCTGATGCCCGGCTCGGCTGCCCGCGACCACGGTGTCGGAACGGCTCTGCCCCGGCGGCAGACGCCGCGGTCGCCGGGCTCCCTGAACGGAGATTAACAACGGCGGTTACGCTGGGTCAACGGCTGATCGTCAATGTGACCATCCCGGTAGGAGCTTCGAAAAGCAGCGCTGAACTGCGAAAAACTGTCGCTATTCACATACGGCAGATGATCTTTAGATAGCTGGCGCACAGGTTGCGTCAACGCAGCGTCACGACTTTCCAATCTGGATAGCGGCGGGGTGACGCGACGTAGACGCTGCCGGCGGCACCGTGGCGGGAGTCGTCTGGCGGGACCGTGGCACACACCCGGTCACGCCCCAGGGGAGGCCGTCCATGGAGCGCTCACTCATCGTCGCCAAGGTGATGCCGACCGCCGAGGATCGGGTTGCCGAGATCTTCGCGGAGTCGGACGCGACCGACCTGCCCGGCCTGGTCGGCGTCCGGCACCGGTCGCTCTACCGGCTGCACGACCTGTACGTCCATCTCCTGGAGACGGAGCTGCCGGCCGAGGGCGTGGTGGAGGACGCTCGGGGGCACCCCGAGTTCATCCGGGTCAGCGAGCGGCTGCGGCCGTACGTCTCGCCGTACCTGCCGACCTGGCGCTCGCCCCGGGACGCGATGGCCCACTGCTTCTACCGGTACGACGCCCCCGGGCGGCGGCCGTGACCACCACCGCGCCCCGCGACGAACAGCTCTGGTCACGCTGCGACGGCTGCGCCTCGCTGCTCTACCGCAAGCGGCTGCGCCGCAACCTCGACGTCTGCCCCGAGTGCGGGTCGCACGCCCGGCTGGACGCCCCCGACCGGGTGGCCCAGCTGGTCGACCCGGACTCGTTCACCCCGCTGCCGGACCCGCCGCCCCGGGTGGACCCGATCGGCTTCGTCGACGCGCTGCCGTACCCGCACCGGCTCAGCGCCGCGCGCGCCGGCACCGGCCTGGACGAGGCGGTGCTCTGCGGCACCGCCCGCATCGGCGGGCACCCGGTGGCGCTCGCGGTGATGGACTTCCGGTTCCTCGGCGGCAGCCTGGGCTGCGCGGTCGGCGAGCTGATCACCCGCGCCGCGGAACGCGCGCAGGCGGACGAGGTGCCGCTGGTGCTGGTCACCGCCTCCGGCGGCGCCCGGATGCAGGAGGGCGCACTGTCGCTGATGCAGATGGCCACGGTCAGCCAGGCCATCGCCGGGCTGCGCGAGGCGGGCCTGCTCACGGTCAGCGTCATCACCGACCCGACCTACGGCGGAGTGGCGGCTTCCTTCGCCACCAACACCGACGTGGTGCTCGCCGAGAGCGGCGCGCGGATGGGCTTCGCCGGACCCCGGGTGATCCGCCAGGTCACCGGCGCCACCCTGCCCGAGGGTTTCCAGACCGCCGAATTCCTGCTCCGGCACGGCCAGATCGACATGGTGGTGCCCCGGCACGCGCTGCGCGGCCGGCTGACCGCCCTGCTCGCCGCGGCCCGCGCCGGCAGGGCGGGGCGGCGTCCGCCCGTACCCCGGCAGGCGCCGGCGCGGCGGCCCGCGCCCGCCGCCGGCGCCACGACGGCCGGCCCGCCGCCGGACGCGTGGGAGACGGTACGCACGGCCCGCCACCCCGGCCGACCCACCACTCTGGACTACCTGGAGATCGCCTTCGACGGCTTCGTCGAGCTGCACGGCGACCGCCTGGGTGCGGACTGCCCGGCGGTCATCGGCGGGCTGGCCCGGCTCGACGGCCGGCCGGTGATGGTGATCGGCCACCAGAAGGGACACACCACCGCCGAGCTGGTGGCCCACAACTTCGGCATGGCCAGCCCCGCCGGGCACCGCAAGGCGTTGCGGCTGATGCGGCTGGCGGCCCGGCTCGGCCTGCCGGTGGTCACCCTGGTGGACACCCCCGGCGCGGACCCCGGGGTGGGCGCGGAGCAGCAGGGGCAGGCGGCGGCGATCGCCGAGAACATCCTGGCGCTGAGCGTGCTGCCCACCCCGGTGGTGGCGGTGGTCACCGGCGAGGGCGGCAGCGGCGGGGCGCTCGCCCTCGCCGTCGCCGACCGGGTGCTGATGCTCGAACACGCGGTCTACTCGGTGATCAGCCCGGAGGGCTGCGCCGCGATCCTCTGGCCGGACAGCTCCGCCGCCCCGCAGGCCGCCCGCGCGCTGCGGCTCACCGCCGCCGACCTGTGCCGGCTCGGGGTGGTGGACGAGGTGGTGCCCGAACCGTCGCCCGCCGCCCACGGCGATCCGACGGCCGCCGCCGACCTGCTCGGCCGGGCGGTCGCGGCGAACCTCGCCGGGCTGCTCGACGTGCCGCCGGCCACCCTGGTGCGCCGCCGCCGGCACCGGTTCCGGGGCTACGGGGCGGCCCGCACGGTGGGGGTGGCCCGGTGAGCGCGAGGAGTGAGCCGGTTCTGCGAGCCCCGCGGTCGCGAAAGGAGGTGACGCGGTGAGCGCGATTCGGCGAGCCCCGCAGCCGCGAACGGGGGTGGCACCGTGAGCGCGGCGGAGGGTTCCGACGCGGTGCTGAAGGGGCTACGCCGGCAGGCCCGCAAGCTCGTGGCCGAGCTGACCGGCCCGGTGCGCCGGGTGCGGCTGCGCAGCGGCGCGACGATGCTGGAGGTGGAGTGGCACGGGCCGGCCCAGCCGGCGCCCGCGCCGCGTACCGACCCCGAGCCGGTCCCGGTGCCAGCGGTGGAGCCGACGACCGGGGTGGACCGGCTGGCCGTGCGAGCGCCCGTGGTGGGCACCTTCTACCGGTCCCCGGAACCCGGCGCGCCGCCCTTCGTCGCCGTCGGCGACCTGGTCCGGCCCGGCCAGGTGGTCGGCATCGTCGAGGCGATGAAGCTGATGAACGAGGTCACCGCCGGCCAGGCCGGCCGGGTGGTCGAGCTGCTGGTGGAGGACGGCAAACCCGTCGAGTACGACCAGCCGCTGATCGCCCTGGAACCGACGAGCGGGCGGGGTGACTGATGTTCGAGAAGGTGCTGATCGCCAACCGGGGCGAGATCGCGCTCCGCGTGCTGCGCGCCTGCCGGGAACTGGGGGTGCGTACCGTGGTGGTGCACTCCAGTGCCGATGCGGACTCGTTGCCGGTGCGGCTGGCCGACGAGACCGTCCGGATCGGACCGGCGGCCAGCCGGCAGAGCTACCTCAACGCCGCCGCCATCGTCGAGGCCGCCCGGCAGACCGGCGCGCAGGCCGTGCACCCCGGCTACGGCTTCCTCTCCGAGGACGCCGACTTCGCCGAGATCTGCGCGGAGAACGGGCTGACCTTCGTCGGCCCGCCGCCGGAGGTGATGTCCGCCCTCGCCGACAAGTCCATCGCCCGGGCACTGATGAGCAAGGCCGGGCTGCCGTTGCCCCCGGGCAGCGTGCGTACCCTGCCGACGGCGACCGACGCGCTGGAGGTGGCCGCCGACATCGGGTACCCGGTGATCGTCAAGGCCGCGGCCGGCGGGGGCGGGCGCGGGATGACCGTGGTCCGCTGCGCCACCGAGCTGCCCCGCGCGTACGCCCGCACCCGCGCCGCCGCCCAGCTCGCCTTCGGTGACGACCGGGTGTACGTCGAGCGATACCTCACCGACGCCCGGCACGTCGAGGTGCAGGTGCTCTGCGACGGCCACGGCAACGGGATCCACCTGGGCACCCGGGACTGCTCGGTGCAGCGCCGCCACCAGAAGCTCGTCGAGGAGGCCCCGGCCCCGGCGCTGCGCCAGTCCACCCTGGACACCCTCGCCGAGGCCGCGCTGCGGGGCGCCCTGGCGGTCGGCTTCACCGGCGTCGGCACGTTCGAGTTCCTGGTGGACGCGGCGGAGGAGTGCCACTTCCTGGAGATCAACTGCCGGATCCAAGTGGAGCACCCGGTGACCGAGATGGTGACCGGCGTCGACCTGGTCCACGAGCAGCTGCACGTCGCCGCCGGTACGCCGCTGCGCCTGCGCCAGGAGGACATCCGGCTGCGCGGGGTGGCGGTGGAGTGCCGGGTCAACGTGGAGGACCCGGACCGGGACTTCGCCCCCGCGCCCGGCCGGCTCGACCGGTTCCGCCCCCCGGGCGGTCCGTTCACCCGGGTCGACACCCACGGGCACCCCGGCTACCTGGTCAGCCCGCACTACGACTCGCTGCTGGCCAAGGTGGCCGTCTGGGCGCCGGACCGGGACGGGGCGCTGGCCCGGCTGGACCGTGCCCTCGGCGAGTTCGACGTCGGCGGGCCCGGCGTGCGCACCACCATCCCGTTCGCCCGGCGGGTGCTGCGCGACCCGGCCTTCCGCGCCGGCCGGCACACCACCGGCCTGGTCGACCGGCTGCTCGCCGCCCCCGCCGACACCGCCCCGACCAATGGGGCCGCCCCGACCAATGGGGCCGCCCCGGCCAAGGCGGCCGCCCCGGCCGCGGGGACCGCTCCGGCGAATGGAACCGCCCCGGCCAACGGAAAAGCCCCGGCCAAGGTAACCGCGTCGGCCAACGGGACCGGCCCGGCCAACGGGACTGCCACGGCCAAGGGAACCGTGTCGGCAAACGGGACCGCGTCGGCCAACGGGGTCCGTCCCGATCACGGCGCCGCAGCGGCCAACGGGAACGGGTCCGCCGCCGCGGCCGTACCTGCCGACGCCAACACCGACGCCGGGGCCCCGCCCGGTCCCGCCGATGCCGCCCCGGTCAGCGGAGCCGTCTGCCCGCCCGGCGCCGCGGAATCCGTACCCGGGGCGGGCACCGCCGCCCCGACCGCCGCCGACCCCGTACCTGTTGCTCGAGCCGACGCCGACCCGGCCGGCCGTACCCCCGTCACCGCCGCGCCCGCCGCCGGCCCGACCGCTTGGAGGACCCGATGACCGTAGCTCCCGATCGACCGCTCGCCAGCGAGATCACCGACATCCTGGTCACGCACTGCGGCCTGGACGCCGAGGCCGCCGCGCGGACCCCGGCCGCCAGCCTGGAGGAGCTCGGCATGGACTCGCTGGCTCTGCTCGAACTCTCCGCGGTCGTCGCGGACCGGTGGCGGGTGAAGATCCCGGAGCAGGCCGCGCAGCTCAGCATCGGCGGCGTGGCCGAGCTGGTGGCCCGCCAGGCCGACCCGCCGGGCCACACCGAGAACAGCGTCGACATCGCCGCGCCGCTGCCCCTGGTCTGGGACGTCACCAACGACGTCGCCCGGTGGACCGAGCTGTTCACCGAGTACGCCGTGGCGGAGATCCTGGAGCGGGACGGCGACACCGTCCGGTTCCGGCTCACCATGCACCCGGACGAGAACGGGGTCTCCTGGAGCTGGGTCAGCGAACGTACCGCCGACCCGGTCACCCGGCAGGTCCGGGCCCGCCGGGTGGAGACCGGCCCGTTCGAGTACATGCGCATCCACTGGCGCTACGACGAGATCCCGGGCGGCACCCGGATGACCTGGGTGCAGGACTTCGCCATGAAGCCCACCGCCCCGGTCGACAACGCCGGCATGACCGAGCGGATCAACACCAACAGCAAGGTCCAGCTCGCCGTCATCAAGGAGCGGATCGAGCGGGCGTACGCGGGAGGCGCGCGATGACCGACACCACGACCGCCCGGGTCTCCGTCCACGACGTCACCGCCGACCGGCGGCGCGGCGGCGAGCTGCGGGTGCTGCTCGGCCCGAAGACCGTCGGCAGCACCTCCGGCTTCCTTGGGGTGGCCACCCTCGCGCCGGGGGAGCGGATCGCCGAGCACTACCACCCGTACAGCGAGGAGTTCCTCTACGTCGCCCGCGGCGCGATCACCGTCGACCTGGACGACCGGCCGGTGCCGCTCGGCACCGGGGAGGCGCTCTTCGTGGCGAAGGACGTCCGGCACCGGCTGCGCAACACCGGCGACGAGCCGGCCGAGGTGGTCTTCCACCTGGGGCCGCTCGCCCCCCGCCCGGAGTTGGGCCACGTCGACACCGAGGTGGCCCCACCACCCCGGGAACCGTCGTGACCGGCCGGCGGACCGTGGTCACCGGGGTGGGCGTCGTCGCACCCGGCGGCGCCACCCGGGACCGATTCTGGAAGACCATCACCGAGGGGCGCACCGCCACCCGGCGGATCAGCTTCTTCGACCCGTCGCCGTTCCGCTCGCAGATCGCCGCCGAGTGCGACTTCGACCCGGACGCCGCCGGGATCACCCTCGCCGAACGGCGACGCGCCGACCGGTACGTGCAGTTCGCGCTCGCCTGCTCCACCGAGGCCCTCGCCGACAGCGGGCTGACCCTCACCGACGCCGAACGCGAGCGCGCCGGCGTGGTGCTCGGCACCGCCGTCGGCGGCACCATGGCCCTCGAGCGGGAGTACGTCCGGGTCAGCGACTCGGGCCGGCACTGGCTGGTCGACCACGCGCTCGGCGGGCCGTACCTCTACCAGGCGCTGGTGCCCAGCAGCCTGGCCGCCGACGTGGCCTGCCGGCACGGCCTGCACGGCCCGGCCCAGGTCGTCTCCACCGGCTGCACCTCCGGCATCGACGCCATCGGGTACGCCCACCAGTTGATCGCCGACGGCGAGGCGGACGTGGTGCTCGCCGGGGCGTCCGACTCGCCGATCTCCCCGGTCACCGTCGCCTCCTTCGACGCCATCCAGGCCACCAGTCCGGACAACGACGACCCGGAGCACGCCTCCCGGCCGTTCGACGCCGACCGGCACGGCTTCGTGCTTGCCGAGGGCGCGGCCGTGCTGGTGCTGGAGGAGGCCGAGCACGCCCGCCGCCGGGGCGCGCACGTCTACTGCGAGCTGGCCGGCTACGCCAGCCGCAGCAACGGCTTCCACATGACCGGGCTGCGCCCCGACGGGGTGGAGATGGGCCTGGCCATCTCCGATGCGCTGCGCCAGGCCCGGCTCGCCCCGTCGGCCGTGTCGTACATCAGCGCGCACGGCTCCGGCACCCGGCAGAACGACCGGCACGAGACCGCCGCGTTCAAGCGGGCGCTCGGTGCCACCGCCTACCGGGTGCCGATCAGCTCGATCAAATCGATGGTCGGGCACTCGCTCGGCGCCATCGGCTCCATCGAGATGGCCGCCTGCGCGCTCGCCATCGAGTACGGGGTGGTGCCGCCCACCGCGAACTGGAGCACCCGCGACCCGGAGTGCGACCTGGACTACGTGCCCAACGAGGCCCGCGAGGTGCCGGTCGACGTGGCGCTCTCGGTGGGCAGCGGGTTCGGCGGCTTCCAGTCCGCGATGGTGTTCCGCCGGCTGGCGGTGAACTCATGACGGCGCGGGCGGTGGTGACCGGGATCGGGGTGGTGGCGCCCAGTGGCGTCGGCGCCGACGCGCACTGGGCCACGGTGCTCGCCGGCACCCGGCGGATCGGCCCGATCACCCTGTTCGACCCGGCGACCTATCCGACCCGGGTGGCGGGGGAGGTGCCCGACTTCGACGCCGGCGGGTTCGCCGACACCCGGCAGCGGGTGCAGACCGACCGGTGGACGCACCAAGGCTTCGCCGCCACCCGGCTGGCGCTGGCCGACGCCGGGCTGCCGGAGGTGTCGCCCGACCCCTACCGGTGGGCGGTCACCCTGGCCAGCTCCTCCGGGGGCAACCTGTTCGGCCAGCGGGAGCTGCAACGGCTCTGGGGCGGTCCGACCCGCACGGTCGGGGCGTACCAGTCGATCGCCTGGTTCTACGCGGCCAGCGTCGGGCAGCTCTCCATCCGGCACCAGTTCAAGGGGCCGTCCGGGGTGACCGTGTCCGAGTCCGCCGGTGGGCTGGACAGCCTCGCCCACGCCGTGCGGACCGTGCGCCGGGGCACCCCGGTGGTGATCGCCGGGGCGACCGAGTGCCCGCTCAGCCCGTACGCGCTGGCCTGTCAGCTCCGCTCCGGCCTGCTCAGCGACACCGCCGACCCGGAGCGCGCGTACCGGCCGTTCGACGCCGCCGCCAACGGCTACGTGCCCGCCGAGGGCGGTGCGGTCTTCGTGGTGGAGGAGTTGGGCCACGCCCTCGCCCGGGGTGTCCGGATCTACGGCGAGATCACCGGCTGGGCGGCTACCCACGACGCCGCCCCCACCGACCGCGACGCCGGCCCGGACCCGACCCACTACGCCCGGGCGCTGCGGCTGGCCCTGCAACGGGCCGGGGTCCGCGCCCACGACGTGGACGTGATCTGGCCGGACGCGCTGGGCGTGCCGGCGTACGACCGGGCCGAGGCCGCCGCCCTGCGCGCCGTGTTCGGCGACCGCACCCCGCCGGTGACCACCCAGAAGCCGCTGACCGGCCGGGCCCACCAGGGGGGATCGGCGCTGGACGCGGCCACGGCGCTGCTCGCCTTCCACCACGACCTGCTGCCCGCCTCGGCCGGCCCGGACCGGCCCGCGGCGGGGTGCGAGCTGACCTTCCTGCGGCAACCTCGCCGGCCGCGCAGCCGCATCGCGCTGGTCGGCGCCCGCGGCTTCGACGGCTTCAACAGCGCGCTGGTGCTGCGGGGCGCCGCGCCACCGCCCAGCGGCGACGCCTAGGCAGGGCCGTCGAGGATCTCGTGCCGGTGCCGCTCGGCCGGGGTGTGGTCCGCCGGCCCGGTGCCGACGTCACCGTGGTCGCCGTCGGACACCTGGTGCAGGACGCGCTCGCCGTCGCCGACGAACTCGCCGACCAACTGTCCGTGGAGGTGTTCGACCCGCGCACGCTCCACCCGTTCGACTGGGACGGCCTGCTGGCGTCGGTCTCCCGCACCGGGCGTCTGGTGGTGGTGGACGACTCCAACCGGAGCTGCGGCAGGACCCCTTGTTCGCGTTGACCAAGGAGTTTGCGTCACCGGAAGCCCCGATCCTGACGCAAACTCCTTGATCAACGAAGTGGCGCCTTGCTCAGGCCGGGGTGGCTCGCTCGGACGGTGTGGGGGTGGCGAGGAAGGCGGCGATCGGGTCGACGAGTCTGAGCGGCGCGGCCGCGATCCCGTTGTGCCCGCAGCGGGGGACCTGGAGCGTGCGCGCCCGCGGCAGGACCGCGGCCAGCAGCTCGTTGACCTCGGCGTACCAGGGCGCGGCCTGGGCGCCGCAGGCCAGCAGGACGTCGGCGGTGATCCCGGCGTACTCCTCGGCCGGTCCCTCGTGCGCCTGGATCTGCCGGGTCTCGCGCAGCGTCATGGAAAGCAGCCCACCCATCTTCCGGCCGATCGGGGTGCGGAGGAACAGCCGGCAGACCGCCGTCTGTACGCCGAGCGGGAGGCGCGACGCCGCGTCCTGCGGGTTGACGCCGGCGCCGACGAGCGCCATCGCCCGGGGGATGTTCCCGGCACGGATCGCCTCCTCTGCCGGGTCGAGATAGTCCGTCGGCAGTCCGTGTCCCGCGAGGCAGAGCGGCGCGTCGTAGACCACGACCTGGTCCAGCGGCAGCCGCAGCGCCGCCCGCAGCACCACGAACGCGCCGTAGCTGTGCCCGATGGCCCGGCGGGCGCCGGTGTGCGCGAGGACTGCGCCGAGGTCCTCGATCTCCTGCTCGACCGTGTACGGCTCCCGGCGCGCCGGAGCGTCCGCCCGGCCGCGCCGGTTGTAGAGGTGCACCGTGAACCGGTCGGCGAGCCGCGCCGCCAGCCTGCGGTACTCGTCGATGGTGACCCCGCCGCCGTGCACCACCACGACGTCCGGGCCGGTGCCCGTCGAGTGCAGGACGATGGCCGCCCCGTCCGGTGCCGTGATCCGCTCCATCACCGTCTCCTCCTCACCCCGCCGAAACCGCGAACGGTGTTTGCAGTTTACAGTGGTGTGGTGAGCGGCGCATCCACGGATTCCGGCGGGCGGTCCATCTGGAGCCGGCCGGAGCGGGGCACCCGGGGGCCCATCCCGACCCACGGCCGGGACGCGATGGTCGCCGCCGCAATCGAACTGGCCGACAAGGGGGGCCTCGGCGCGGTGTCGATGCGGGCCGTGGCCGGGGCGCTCGGCATGGCCGCCGGATCGCTCTACCGGCACCTGTCCTCCCGCGACGACCTGCTGGCCCTCATGGTCGACCGGTGCGTCGGCGAGCTGCGGCCGTACCCGGAGGGCGCCGGTGACTGGCGGGACGCCATGCTGCTGCTGGCCCGCCGTCAACTGGAGCTGTACCGGCGGCACCCGTGGCTGGCCGCCGCGATCACGCACGCGGGCACGCCCGGCCCGAACACCCTCGCCTGGTTCGACACCTGCCTGCGCGCCCTCGAGCCGGTCCACGCCCCGGTCACCGCGAAATTCGAGGCGATCGCCATGGTCACCGGCGTGGTCTCGCTCTTCGCCCGCGCGGCGGCGGCGTCCGGCCCGGTGAGTTTCGACCACGTCGACCTCGCGGCGTACCCGCACCTCGCCGCCGCGTTCGCCGAGCCCCCGTCCGCCGCGCCCCGCCAGGACCTCTTCGAGCGGACGCTGCGCGGCCTGCTGACCGGCCTCCTCACCACCGAGCCCGACTGACCACCGTCGGACAATGCGATCGACGTCCAGCCGGCCACCTCGACAGAATGCCCGGGTGAACGGCGTGCGGGGGTTGCCAACCGGGGTGCTGGACGCGGTGGTGCGCCAGGTGTACGGCGGGACCCGCGCCCCGCGGGACGTGACGCGCCTCGCCGGCGGCACCAAGAAGGGTGTCTACCGGCTCACCCTCGACGACGGCACGAGTTGCGTCCTGCACCGCTGGGACGACACCGAGGACTGGTGGCCCGCCACGGACCAGGACGCGGACGGCCCGTTCGCCGCCGCGACCGGCCTCGACCTCTTCGTCGCCGCGCACGCCGAGCTGACCGACGCCGGCGTGCGCGTACCCGAGATCCTGCTGCTCGATCCCGATGGCGACCTGGCCGTGGTGGAGGACGTCCGCGGCGGCAGTCTGGAAGCCCTGCACGCCCGCGACCCCGGCCGCGCCGCGCCCGTGCTCGCCCGGCTGGCCGAGCTGGTGCGCGCCCTGCACGGCCGCTGCGGCGACCGGTACGGCCGCCCGCTCGCTCTCGCGCCCGCGGACGCGCCACCGCCGCAGACGGTGATCCGGGACCGGGCGCTGCGTCACCTGGCGGAGTGCGCGCGCCGGGTGCCCGGCCTCGCCGCGGCTTGGGACCGGATCGCTGCCCTGCTCGACACCGCCCACGCCGCCGTGGCGCCCCGGAACGGCTACACCCTGATCCACGGTGAGCTGGGTCCGGACCACGTCCTCGTTGACGAACAGGACCGGCCGGTGCTGATCGACGTCGAGGGCGCGATGTACTTCGACCCGGAATGGGAGCACGCCTTCCTGGAGCTCCGCTTCGGCGACACCTACCATCACCTGGCCTTCGAGGGCCTGGACGAGGCCCGCCTGCGTCTCTACCGCCTGGCCCTGGACCTGTCCCTCGTGGAAGGGCCACTCCGCCTGCTCGACGGCGACTTTCCTGACCGCGCCTTCATGCGGTCCATTGCCGACCACGCGACGAACCGCCTCCTGGCCCGCCCTCCGTCCCGTTGACCGAGGAGTTCGTGTCGCCGGAGGGCGGATTTCCGACGCGAACTCGTCCGTCACCGGGGTGCGAGGTAGGCGCCCAGCACCCGGAGGGTCTCCGTCGCGGCGATGGCGTCGCTGCGGGCGCTGCCATGCCGGCCGTCGCTGCTGTACAGCGACGGGTCGGCGACCATCGGGTGGTCGGTCAGGTGCACGTGCAGGGTGCCGAGCCGCCGCGCCACCGCGGCCGTGTGCGAGGACAGCAGGCGCATCCGCTCACCCAGTCCGGCTTGGAGCGCCGGGGGGACGGCCGGGCTGTGCGACACGTCGAACATGCCGACCGTGATGACGTCCGCTCCCACGTCCCGCAAGGCGGTGACCATCGCGGTGAGCTCGGCGTCCACCGCGTCCGGGTCGTAGCCGGGCCGGAAGGCGTCGTTGCCGCCGCAGACCACCAGCGCCAGGTCGGGGCCGAAGTCGAGTGCGGGAGCGACCTGCGTCGCCCGCACCTCGTGCGCCCGCAGCCCCCGCCGGCCCAGATTCAGGTACGCCAGTCCAGGGTGGACGGCCCGCAGCTCGGCGGCGATCCGGTCCGCCCACTGCAGGTCCGGGTACCCCTCGACCGGCTCGCACATGCCCTCGGCCACGCTGTCGCCCAGCACCACGAACCGTCGCCACGGGTGGCCGCGCAGCAGGTCCGCGCTCTCTCCCTCGCGCAGGCACCACGGGTCCGTCGCTTCGGTCACCGTCGATCCCACAACCGCACGCTAGCCGATCCGCGCGTGGCCGTCGATCGTCGATCAGCGCGGCGCGAGGGCGAGCAGGAGGAGGGTCGCCACCAGGCCGGCGCCGGCCACCACGAGCATCGGCCGGGGGGTCAGCACGGCATGCCGGCGGTCGGCGATCAATCGGGCCGGAGCCAGCCCGACCAGCGGTCCGAGCAGCGTGACGACCAGTGCCAGCACCGGCATGCCGACCGCGAGGTCGCCGCCGGAGCCGTGCCCCAGCGCCCGCGCGGCCAGCCCCAGGGCGTACGCGACGACCGCGCCGCCGATCCCGCAGCCCACCAGCAGCGGGTTGGCCGAGCCGGGCAGCTCGCCCGGTTGGCGGGTACGGTCCAGCAGCTCGCGTACCCCGTGCAGCAGCGGCACCGGGTCCCCGGCGGCGTCCCGGGCCGGCCCCGGCGGGTCGCCCAGCCGCCGCCCGCCCGCGCCGACCCGGGCGCGCAGCTGCCCCCACAGGTGGGTGGCCTCACCGTCGACCCGCTCCACCAGCTCCCGCGCCTGCGCCACCTCCGCCTCGGCCCGGCGGACCTGCTCGGTGGCCTCGGCCACCGCCCGGTCGGCCGCGGCGCACTGCTGCGCGTACCAGGTGTGCGCCTCGGCGCGTTGGGCGGCCACCCGGGCGGTCAGCTCGGCGAGCCGACGGATCTGGGCGGCGTACGTCTCACTGGTGACCGGTGCGTTCATCGGGGAGGACCATAGGGGATGA
Organism: Micromonospora sp. NBRC 110009; assembly: GCF_030518795.1. Classification (NCBI taxonomy): domain Bacteria; kingdom Bacillati; phylum Actinomycetota; class Actinomycetes; order Micromonosporales; family Micromonosporaceae; genus Micromonospora; species Micromonospora soli. Next base: position 5,029,585 of record NZ_CP130427.1, read on the forward strand.
TCACCTGTCCGGTGCGGTGCACCGCCCGGTCGAAGTAGAGACCGCGCCACGGCCGCGGGTACCAGTCCGGGCCGCCGGTGCCCGGGTAGAGCGAGGAGCCCAGCTCCGCGCCCTGCACGTCGAGGGCCACCCACGCGCCGATGTTCTCGATGCGGGCGGCCGGACCGCCCAGGTCGGCCCGCATCCGTGCCACCCCGCGCCACCAGGCCAGCACGTGGGTACGCCGTTCCGGCCCGTCGTGCAGGATCCGGCGCAGCTGCTCCAGGCCGGTACGCCCGCCGGCCTTGCCGGCGAGCTGCCCGGCCGCCGCGTCGACCGCGTACAGCAGCAGGTAGTGCGGGCTGTTCGGGGTGCCCGGGGCGCCCAGCGTGTCGCCCACCTCGGCCATCAGCTCGGGCACGGTCTCCTCGTCGTACCAGGCGGCGTCGCCGGCCAGGTCCTCGTAGAGGGCGCGGGCGGCCGGGTCGGCGTCCGGGTCGAGGCAGGCGATGGAGAACCGGGCGGTGCCGGGGCGGTGCTGGCGGGCGAGGGTGCGGGCCGCCGCGTCGAGCACCGCGCACGCCTCGTCGACGCGGGTGCCGAGCACGGCCAGGTTCCGTCCGGGGGCGCGGGGCAGCCGCAGCGCCGCCGAGCGGGCCTGCACGTCGATGATCTCCCCGAGCAGCGCCACCGGGTTGCGCGGCACGCCCTGCTCGGGGGCGGTCAGGGCGCGGAAGTCCGGTGCGCCGGCCAGCTTCGGGATGGCGTCGCCGTCGAAGAGCCGGGCCGGGGCGGCGTCCTGCGGGCGCATCCGCCACAGCCGGTGCTGCAGTTCGCTCCAGGTCTCCCAGTCGCTGGCCGACGGGATGCGGGCCACCTCGTTCCCCTCGACCAGGCCGGACTCGGCGTTGACCACGGCGTGGTGCCGGGGCAGCGACTGCGCCGCGTCGTTGCGTTCGGCCAGGATGCGCAGCGCCTTGGGCAGCGCGATCCGCAGGGTGAACTGGGCGACCAGCGCGGGCCTCCCCCAGAGCGCCTCGATGCCGCGGACGTCCTGCGAGGCGAGCACCAGGTGGATGCCCTGCGACCGGCCCCGCCGGGCCAGGTCCTCCAGCAGGTCGGCGGCCTCCCGGGCGACCACGTCCCGGCCGGCGAGCAGCGCCTGGAACTCGTCGACCACCGCGACGATCCGGGGCCAGTGCCCGGTCGGGTCCACCGCCCGCAGCTCGGCCAGCTTGGTGACCTCGTGCTTCTTCGCGGCGTCCGCCCGCCGGCGCAGCTCCTCGGCGAGGAAGCGCAGCAGCGCCAGCCCGAACTCGCGGTCGGTGTTGACGTTGATGCCGACCAGTCGCATGTGCGGCAGCCAGCTCGGGTCCCGCCGGCCCTTGGCGAACCGGGCGAAGGACACCCCCTCCTTGAAGTCCAGCAGGTAGAACTCCAGCTCGGCGGGGGAGTAGCGGGAGGCGAGCGCGCCGATCCATGCGAAGATCAGGTTGGTCTTGCCGGTGCCGGACGGGCCGCCGATCAGCGCGTGCGGCGGGTAGTCGCCGAGGGTGAGCAGCACCGGCCGCCCGTGCGGGCCCTCGCCGATCGGCGCGGTGAGCCCGTGCGCCGAGTCCTCCCGCCAGTACCCCTCGGCCGGGGGCAGCAGGTCGGTGAAGGGCGCCGGCGGCGGGCCGGCGTTGACCCGGGACGCCACCTCCCGGCAGGTCTCGGTGACCAGGGTGGCCGGCGGCGGCTCGTCGAGGACCACCGGCAGCCCGGCGATCCGGGCGTCGTCCGGCTCCACCGCCACCCGGGTGACCGTCGGAGCATCCGGCAGGTCGATGCCGCGGACCACCAGGTGCACCCCGCAGGCCGCCCCGGTGCGGACCACCCGGTCCAGCTGGCCGCGCTCGTGCCGGGACAGCTCGTCCCCGCCGAGCAGCACCGCCACCCGCCACGGCTCGGGCCGGCGGCCGGTCGCCGCGGCGAGGGCGCGCAGCGACGGGTACTCGCCGGCGAGCACGGTCTCGTTGATCCGGCGGATCTGTTCCACCAGGTCGTCCAGCAGCTTGCCCAGCCCGCCGGGGCCGACGAACGTGAGCAGCCCGCCGGTGCCGAGCGGGGCGAACCCGGCCAGCCCGCCGCCGAGGTGCTCGGGGTCGTACCCGAACAGCCGTACGCCGCCCGGGTCGGCGCGGCCCACCGAGCGCAGCAGCAGCGCGGGCAGCAGCGCGGCGATGCCCTCCCCGTCGCTGCCCGCGAGGTGCACGTGCCCGCCGTCGAGCAGCGGAACCAGCGCCGGCACGGCCTCGCCGCCGGGGATCCGTACCGTGCCGACCCGGACCGCGCCGGGGGTCTCGGTCCGGCCGGCCGGGGTGGGGCGCCAGTGGTCCCAGCGCGCGGACGCCGCGCCCGGCGCCTCCCGCTCGGCCGCCGCGGCGGCCCGGCGGGTGAGCTCCGCGATCCGCCGGGCGTGCCGGGCGTCGATCTCGGCCAGCCGGCGGTCGCGGGCGGCGCCCACCCGCTCCGGTACGGCCGCGGCGGCCCGCCGCACCCGGGCCAGCCGGTCCCGGCCGGCGGCCAGTTCCGCGTCGGCGGCGGCGAGCCCGTTCCGGGTCGCGCCGAGGGCCTCGGAGAGCATCCCCCGGACCCGCGTCACCAGTTGGGCGCGGACGTCAGCCACGGGTCCGCTCCCGCTCGTCGGCGGCCCTGGGCAGGTCCCGCCCCAGCCGGTCCAGCAGGACCCCGGTGACGACCCCGGCGGTCACCGCCGGATCCGCCGCGTGCGGCTGCCCCTCGTCGCCGGGGCGGTGGGGCGGGGGCATCCGGCAGACCCGGCTCAGCAGGGTGTCCAGCACCGGGGGCGGCAGTCCGGGCAGCAGGTCCCGCACCCGCCCGTCCAGTTCCCGGCGCAGCCGGCCCAGGTCGTCGGCGCGCGGCGGGTGCCCGAGCAGCTCGCCGGCCAGGTCGCGGAGCATCGGCGGGGCGATCGCGGCCAGCCCCAGCCCGACGTCGGCGTGCGCGCCGCGCAGCTCGCGGTGCAGCCGGTCCCGGTCACCGGAGCGGACCCCGGTGACCACCCGCCGCAGCAGCTCCCGGGAGTCGCCGACCCGCTCGTCCGGCTCGTCCGGCGCGCCCTCCCGGCCGCCGGTCAGCTCCGCCACCCGCACCGCCCACCAGCGGCGCACCGTCGGCTGCTGGCCCGGCTCCGGTACGCCACCCGGGGCGGGCGGTGGTGTCTCGCCCCGGGTGGCGTACCGGGGCCGCCGCTCGCCGGTCGGGGCCGGCGCTCCGTCGGCGGCCAGCCCGATCGCCGCCAGGTACGCCGACAGCTGTTCCTGGGCCACCCGCAGCGCGTACCCGGCGGTCTCGGCGTGCTCGGTCGCGGCCGATAGCTCCGGCACCCCCATCGGGTTGGCCGACTCCTGGCGTACCCAGCGCAGCCGCTCGGTGGCCTGGCCGAACTTCTCGAGGGCCAGGGCGAGCGGGGCGAGCGGTAGCTCCTCGGCGGCGGCGCGGACCTGCGCGCCGATGTCCTCGACGATGGACACGGACCGGCCCTCAGAGGGTGGCGACGTAGAGCTGCGCCTGCTCGACCGCGACCAGGGTGGCGGCGAGGCATTCCTCCAGCTCCTGGCTGGCCTGCGTCAGCGACGCCTGGGCCGCCTCCACGGTCTCGTGCCCGCTGCCCTCCAGCGCCCCGGCCAGCGTCTGCTGCGCCTCGGCCAGCTTCTCGCCGGCCGCCTGCACGGCTGTCTGCCCGTCACCTATCTGTTGGAGGGCGACATCGATGGCTGCCTTCAGCTCGGCGACGCTCGCCACGGGGGACCTCCTGGGGGCAAGGGAGATCTCCATTACAACCCATCCCCACGGGTGGGCGAACATCCGCCCTCGCGGTGTTCCTGCCCCGTTGTCCGATTGTGCCGCTGAAGTGCGCGAAGAGCCGCGACGGCCGACCGCCCGGTCCCGCCGGGGAGACAACCGGTCCCGCCCACGGTCGGGCGGCGGTGGTCACCGGAGCAGCCAGCGCGGTCCGTACACCTCGGCGCCCAGCGCACCCACCCGGGACCGCAGCTCCCGGTCGGCGGTGACCACCACCCGGCGGCGGCCCGGCGCCGCCGCGACCAGCTCGACCATGGTGTCGTCGCCGGACCCCGGCGCAGCCACCACGGCGACCCCGGGCACCGCCGGCACGTCCCGCGCGGCGCCCTCCAGCACCAGCACCACCTCCACCGGCGGCGGCAGCTCCGGGGGTACGCCCGCTTCGGCCAGCGGCACCAGCGCGTCGCGCAGCCGCGCGGCCGCCCCGGCCCGGTCCCGCCACCAGCCGTCGGGCCGCGAGCCCACCACGTTCGCGCCGTCGACGATCAGCAGCGGCCTGGTCTCCATGCCCCCAGCGTGCCACCCGGCCGCGTTTGTCGCGCCGAGCGCCGGGTAGCCACCGCCGACCGTGCCGCGCCATGTCGCGCCCCGGCCGTGCCGACCGACTGCGGAGGACAGAGATGATGGGACCCGGTGAATTCGGCAACGACCCGTGGGACGAGTTCCTGGCCCGGTACTTCGGCCGGGGCGAGGGGGGACGCCGGCCGGCGCACCGGGTCGACATCACCCGTCTGATGACCGCCGACGCGCGGGAGATGCTCGCCGACGCGGCCCGCCGGGCCGCCCAGAAGCACAGCAACGACCTGGACACCGATCACCTGCTCTGGGCGGCGTTGCAGCGCGAGCCGCTGCGCGACCTGGTACGCCGCGCCGGCGCCGACCCGGACGCGCTGGTCAACGCCCTCGGCGGGCGCGGGGACGGGGCGCCGCGCGGCGAGGTGCCGCCGAACCTGTCGCTCACCCCGGCGGCCAAGCGGGCGCTGCTCGACGCGCACCAGCTGTCCCGGGCGATGGGGGCCAACTACATCGGTCCCGAGCACATCCTGATGGCCCTGCCGCTCAACCCGGAGTCGCCGGCCGGCCGGATGCTGGCCGCCGGCCGGATCCAGCCGGAGTCGTTGCAGGCGGCCAGCGCCGAGCGCGGCCAGACGGGCGGACCGCGGCCGGACCGCGGCACCCCCACCCTGGACCAGTACGGCCAGGACCTCACCGACCTGGCCCGGATGGACCAGATCGACCCGGTGATCGGCCGGGCCGACGAGATCGAGCAGGCCGTGGAGATCCTCTCCCGGCGGACCAAGAACAACCCGGTGCTGATCGGTGAGGCCGGTGTCGGCAAGACCGCCATCGTGGAGGGGCTGGCCGAGCGGATCTGCGACGGCGACGTGCCGCAGACCCTGATCGGCAAGCGGGTCATCCAGCTCGACCTGGCCGGCCTGGTGGCGGGCACCCGCTACCGGGGCGACTTCGAGGAACGCCTCAAGAAGGTGATCGACGAGATCCGCGCCCACCGCGAGGAGCTGATCATCTTCCTGGACGAGATCCACACCCTGGTCGGCGCGGGCGGCGCCGGCAGCGAGGGCGGGATGGACGCGTCGAACATGCTCAAGCCCGCGCTGGCCCGCGGCGAGCTGCGGGTGATCGGCGCGACCACGCTGGACGAGTACCGGCGCAGCATCGAGAAGGACGCCGCGCTGGCCCGCCGGTTCCAGCCGGTGCTGGTCCCCGAGCCGTCCGTGGAGGACACCGTCAGCATCCTGCGTGGCCTGCGCGACCGCTACGAGGCCCACCACCAGGTCCGCTTCACCGACGAGGCGCTGGTGGCCGCCGCCGAGCTCTCCGACCGGTACATCACCGACCGGTACCTGCCGGACAAGGCGATCGACCTGATCGACCAGGCCGGTGCCCGGGTCCGGTTGCGCACCCGCACCCCGGCAGAGGATGTCCGCGAGCTGGAGCGCCAGCTCGACGAGGTACGCCGGGACAAGGACCAGGCGGTGGCCGACGAACAGTACGAGAAGGCGTCCTCGCTGCGCGACCGGGTGTCCGACCTGGAGGACCAGATCCGCCGCGCCCGCGGCGAAGGGGGCCCCAACCAGGTGCCGGAGGTGGGACCGAAGGAGATCGCCGAGGTGGTCTCCCGGTCCACCGGCATCCCGGTCAACCAGCTCACGGAGGAGGAACGCGACCGGCTGCTGCGCCTGGAGGGGTACCTGCACGAGAAGGTGGTCGGCCAGGACGACGCGGTCAGCGCGGTCGCCGAGGCGGTGCGCCGCTCCCGTACCGGGCTGGCCGACCCGAACCGGCCGATGGGCAGCTTCATGTTCCTCGGGCCCACCGGCGTCGGCAAGACCGAGCTGGCCCGGGCCCTCGCCGAGGCGCTGTTCGGCGAGGCGGACCGGATGGTCCGGGTGGACATGAGCGAGTTCCAGGAGCGGCACACGGTCAGCCGGCTGGTCGGCGCCCCGCCCGGATACGTCGGCTACGAGGAGGCCGGCCAGCTCACCGAGGCGGTCCGCCGCCGCCCGTACGCGGTGGTGCTGCTCGACGAGATCGAGAAGGCGCACCCGGATGTGTTCAACATCCTCCTTCAGGTGCTCGACGACGGCCGGCTCACCGACAGCCAGGGCCGGACGGTGAACTTCAAGAACACCGTACTGATCATGACGAGCAACCTGGGCTCGGAGCTGATCACCGGCACTCAGCGCACCGTCGGCTTCGCCGCCGGCGAAACCGGCGGCCAGCAGGAGTCCAACGAGCTGCGGGAGCGGCTGATGCGCCGGCTCCAGGAGAACTTCCGGCCCGAGTTCCTCAACCGGATCGACGAGATCATCATCTTCCAGCGCCTCGAGGCCGAGCAGCTGCGGCAGATCACCGAGCTGCTGCTGGAGGAGACCCGCCGCCGCCTGCACGCGCAGGACATCCAGGTCGAGTTCACCACCGCCGGCATCGACTGGCTGGCCGAGCACGGCTACCAGCCCGAGTTCGGCGCCCGGCCGCTGCGCCGGGTCATCCAGCGGGAGGTCGACAACCGGCTGTCCCGGATGCTGCTGGAGAACGAGATCTCGCCGGGCCAGAAGGTCGTCGTCGACGCGCGGGACGGTCAGCTCGCCGTCGACGTGACCGCCGGCGAGCGCGGCTACACGGCAGCATCGACGTCCCACCCGCGGTGAGCGGGGACGTGCCGTCTCCGACGGGTGCCGACGTCCCATCCCGGAAGGATCGGAGGGCGGAGATGACCGAACCCGAGGAGACCCGGGAGGACAGCGAGCGCAGCGAACCGATCGTGGCGCCTCCGACGGCCAACCCGTCCCGGGTCAAGGTGCCGCCGGAGGGCCTGCAGCAGCAGACCGACAAGGACGAGGGCGACCGGACGCCGTCCGGGCCGTCGCCGGGAGAGGAGGCGTGATGGTACGCGGAGGGCGCGTGGATCCTGAGGTCGACGTGATCTGGGACGACTTCCACGCCCTGGTGAACGTCCCCTCCGAGCAGCTGCGCCAGTGGTTGCTGACCCGCGGCTCGGGGGAGGAGACGTTCGGCCCCGACCCGGACATGGGCCTGCCCGAGCCGGGCCGGCACATCCTGCGGGTGCTCAGCAAGCGCAAGGTGGACCTGACCCGGCAGGACATCGAGGTGATGCAGGAGGCGATCGACCGCATCGAGTCCCTCATCGACGAGCGGCCGAGCCAGGGCAACACCGACAACGAGTGGCGGCACTCGCTGCTCGACCTGGGCCACGACGTCCTCGTCGAACGCTGACCCGGCCAGCCCGACGCCGTGCCCCCTCGCGGGGCACGGCGTCGGCGCGGGGCGGCCTACTCCGATTCCATGCTGGGCAGTTGCAGGCCGGCGGCGTCGGCCGCCGCCTGCCGGTCCGCGAGGGCGCGTTCCTCCCGGCTGAGCAGGTTGGCGTACTCGGTGATGTCCCCCGGTTCGGGCACCTCCGGCAGCCGGCGCAGGAAGGTCTCGACGTCGGCGGAGGCGGCGGTGTGCGCGGCGGCCGCCTGACGCAGCAGCTCCCGTTGGTCGGCGGCGGGGTACAGATCAGTCATGTCGCCGTGATACCCGCGTTCAGGCCGTTCGCACCCCGCCGGCCGTCACCGGCTGCGCGCCGAAGTCCGGGTGGCGGAGCAGCCAGGCCAGGTAGTCCGGGTGGTTGGCCAGCGCGTCGGTGTACGCGGCCACCGCCGTCTCCAGCACCGTCTCGGCCACCCGGGCGGCCGGCGCGTCCGGGTGCCAGCCGAGCAGCAGCCGCCAGCGCAGCGGCGCCCCGGCCAGCCGGCGGGTGACCAGACCGGCCACCGGCCGGAAGGTGGCCTGGCAGAGCGCCACCGCCTCGCCGGCGTCGACCAGATCGAGGCAGCCGCGCACGTCCGTCTCGTAGAGCTTGCGGGGGGTGAAACCGGCCCGGGCGCAGGCGGCGGCGAAGCAGTCGCCGAAGCAGCCGTCGCCCGGTGCCGCCACCCACTGCTCGCGCCGCAGGTCCACCAGGCGGATCTCGTCCCGGTCGGCCATCGGGTGGGTCTGCTTCAGCAGCACGAAGACCGGGTCGACGGCGACCTCCCGCCAGCTCAGCCCGAACTCGGCCGACGGGGCGGCGTCCCCGCAGGCCCCGGTGAGCGCGAAGTCCAGCCGGCCCCCGGCCACCAGCTGGGCCAGCTCGTCCCCCGACCAGGACGCGTACGTGCTGATCTGCACCTCGGGCCGCTCGGCGGCGAGCCGGTGCACCAGCCGGCCCAGGATCGGGCTGTTCACCCCGCCGAACCGGTAGCGGTTGAGCGGGTCACCCGCCCCGGCCAGCCTTGCCGCCTCGTCCTGAAGGCCCTTCATCGCCGGCAGCAGCACCCGGGCCCGGTCCAGCACCAGCTCGCCCAGCGCGGTGGGCCGGGCGCCGCGGCGATCCCGCTCGAAGAGCGGGCCGCCGAGCGCGCGTTCGATGCGCTGGAGCTGGGCGGTCAGCGCCGGCTGGGCCAGGCCGAGCGTCGAGGCGGCCTTGGTGACGCTCCCCGTCTCGGCGATCGCGCAGACCACCCGCAGGTGTCGCAGCTCCAGATTCATAGGGTGACGGTAGGACCACGAACGGGTATGCGGAAGGGTTGATCCGCCATCGGCCGGTGCCGATCAGTGGATGCCGCCGGCGGTCACTGCTCCCGGGGCCGTTCCAGGTCCGACAGGCGAGTGCGCCGGCCGGTCACCACGTCGCGCACCTTGTCCAGCACGCCCACCGCGGGCTCGACGATCTTGTTCCAGGGCGGGGTCGCCGGGGTGCCCGGGTGCGGCCGGGTCGGCGCCGCCTCCTCGGCGATCTCCCACCGGTTGCCCAGCCGGATCAGCTCGGCGTCGCTGGCCACCTCCCGCAGCGGGGTGACCAGGGCGGCGACCCGGCTCACGTGCCGGCGGACCCGCTCGGCCACCTCGGTCAGCCCGGGGTCGTCCGGCCCGGACAGTCCCTTCAGGGCGGTCAGCAGCGCCGCGTCCGCCTCGATCTCCCGGTCCACCAGCTCGGCGCCCTCCGGCACCGCCGCCCGGGCGGCGGGGAAGAGGTACTGCTCCTCGGCGGAGACGTGCCGGGACAGCGCGGCGGTGAGCACGTCGAGCACCTCCCGCCGCCGCGGCGCGGTCAGCCGCGGGTCGGTGACCTGCTCGACGAGGCCGAGCAGCGCCCGGTGCTCCCGGTCCACGAGGTCGGCCAGGCTCCGGCCGCCCGGCCGGTACGCATCGTCGGCGGCGGGCGGCAGCGGCGGCAGGGGGACGGTCATGGTGCCCTCCTCGACTGGTGGCTACGGCCATCCGGGCTCGGGGGGGGGGGGGGCCCCCCCCCGCCCCCCCCCCGCGACCCCGGACAACCGATCGACGGGTGTGGCGGTCCGGCGGTACCCGTCGGCGCGATCCGCGAAACCGCACGCGGGCGGGGGTGCGCCCACGTCGGGGCCGGCTGGTATGAAGATGCGATGACGAGCGACGCCGCCTCCGCCCGACCGGACCCCACCGCCGAGGTCGTGGATCTCTGCCGCGACCTGCTGCGCATCGACACCACCAACACCGGGGACAACGACACCAGCGTCGGGGAACGCCGCGCGGCGGAGTACGTCGCGGAGAAGCTCGCCGAGGTCGGCGTCGACGCGGAGATCCACGAGTCCGCACCCGGCCGGGCCAACCTGGTCGCCCGGATCCCCGGCACCGACCCGGGCCGCGACGCCCTGCTGGTGCACGGCCACCTCGACGTGGTCCCCGCGGACCCCGACGAGTGGTCGGTGCACCCGTTCTCCGGCGAGCTCCGCGACGGCTACCTGTGGGGCCGCGGCGCGATCGACATGAAGGACTTCGACGCCATGGTGCTGGCCGTGGTGCGCGGCTGGCAACGGTCCGGGGTGCGCCCGGCCCGGGACATCGTGCTCGCCTTCACCGCCGACGAGGAGGCTGGCAGCGACTACGGCGCGCACTTCATCGCCCAGCGGCACCGCGACGTCTTCGACGGCTGCACCGAGGCGATCGGCGAGGTCGGCGGCTTCTCCTACGCCATCGACGACCAGCGGCGCCTCTACCTCATCGAGACCGCCGAGAAGGGCATCGACTGGCTGCGCCTGCACGCCAAGGGCCGCCCGGGGCACGGCTCCTTCATCCACGACGACAACGCGGTCACCGCGCTGGCCGAGGCGGTCGCCCGGATCGGCCGGCACCGCTTCCCGATCACCGTCACCGACACCGTGCGGGCCTTCCTGGCGGAGGTCTCCGACATCCTCGGCATCGAGATCGACCCGGAGGACCCGGAGACCGCGATCGCCAAGCTCGGCCCGATCGCCAACATCGTCGGGGCGACGATCCGCAGCACCGCCAACCCGACCCGGCTCGCCGCCGGCTACAAGGACAACGTCATCCCGGGCCGGGCCACCGCCACCATCGACTGCCGCAGCCTGCCGGGCCAGTCGGAGCTGCTGGAGGAGCAGCTGCGCGAGCTGGTCGGCCCGGACATCGACATCGAGTACATCCAGCGCCAGCCGGCCCTGGAGACCACCTTCGACGGCGACCTGGTCGAGGCCATGTCCGCCGCGCTGCGCGCCGAGGACCCGGGCGCCCGGCCGGTGCCGTACATGCTCTCCGGCGGCACCGACGCCAAGGCCTTCTCGCGGCTCGGCATCCGCTGCTTCGGCTTCGCGCCGCTGCGGTTGCCCGCCGACCTCAATTTCTCCGGCCTGTTCCATGGCATCGACGAGCGGGTCCCGGTGGACGGACTACAGTTCGGCGTGCGGGTTCTCGACCGGTTTCTCCGCAACTGCTGATCGCGCCCGTCGCGTCACCGTCGGCGCGGAACCCCCCATCTGCGAAGGGACTGCCACCTATGACCGACCAGCACGGTGAGCTGGACGCCGCCCTGGAGCGCGTGATCGACGCGGCCCGCGCCCACCTGGCCGCCGTTCGCGCCGCCCAGGGGCGGATCGACGACGACAACGTCTGGCAGGCGTACGTCGCGTTGAACAACGCCTCCTTCGCGTACGACGAGCAGCTGCTCGACGCGTTCGGCGAGGTGACCCCGTGGGACGTGGAGTCGATCGACCCGGACGAGGCCGACGAGCGCTTCGGCGCCGCGGAGGGCGTGGAGGCCACCGACCCGCACCCGCGGGTCATCTCGGTGCGCCAGCGCCGCGACTACCGGGTGCCGAGCGTCTCCGCGCTGATCCGGGTGGCCGAGGCGGCCCGCCGCGAGGGCACCCCGGAGGAGGATGAGCCGGCCCCGGTCGAGGGGGTCGGCGAGGCGGTGCTGGAGCTGCTGCAGAGCGGCGACGGCTCGCTCGGCGCGCTGGACGTGCCCGAGCTGGAGCCGCTCGACGGCGTGGTCATGGTCAGCGAGGTCGGCACCCCGGTCGACCTGGAGTCGTTCGACGACGACGACCCGGTCGGCCCGTTCCAGCCGGCCGCCGAGGACCGGCTGGTCGGCCGGCTCGACGAGCACCCGTTCCTCGACCTCGACGAGGAGCACGACCACGACCACGCCCACTAGGCCGTGACGGCTCCGGGGCCTGACCGCAGGGTGCGGGCCCCGGGCGCCGGCACGGGTACGGCTGGCGCCGCCCTCAGTACGACAGGCCCGGCTGCGGCTGGTTGACCCGGCGACGGCGCAGCATCACCTGCCGCGTCCCGTCCCGGTACAGCCGCACCCGGGCCAGTTCCCATCCGGAGAACTCCGCCTGGATCGCCAGCTGCGCCGCGGCGGTCAACCGGTCGACATTCGCGGGCAACCGCAGCGGCGCGTATTCGTAGTCCATGCCCCCTATGCTGCCCAGCCCGATCGCCGACCGCCACCCCCTGACGGTGAGCCACGTCGCGCCGTGGCCGGCGGCGGGCTCAGCCGTCCCGTTCCGGGTAGCCGACCGGCACGGCCGAGACGTCGTCCAGCGCAGTGACGATCTCGTCCGGCAGGGTCATCCGCTCCACCTGCAGGGCGCCGAGCAGCTGCCCCACGGTCCGGGCGCCGAGGATCGGCGCGGTCACCCCGGGCCGGTCCCGGATCCAGGCCAGCGCCACCTCCAGCGGCGACACGCCCAGCCCACCCGCGGCGGTGGCCACCGCCTCCACGATGCTGGAGCAGCGCGGCTCCAGGTAGGTGGCGACGAAGCGCTCGAAGTGCGGCGAGGCGGCGCGGGAGTCGGCCGGCCGGCCGTGCCGGTACTTGCCGGTGAGCACCCCGCGACCCAGCGGCGACCAGGGCAGCACCCCCAGCCCCATCGCCGCGCAGGCGGGCAGCACCTCGCGCTCCACGCCCCGCTCCAGCAGCGAGTACTCGACCTGGGCGGCGACCACCGGGGCCCGCCCCGGCCAGGCGGCCTGCCAGGCGGCGGCGCGGGCGGTCTGCCAGCCGGAGAAGTTCGACACCCCCACGTACCGGGCCTTCCCGCTGGACACCGCGTGGTCCAGGGCGGCCAGGGTCTCCTCGAGCGGGGTGTCCGGGTCGTACCCGTGCACCTGCCAGAGGTCGACGTGGTCGGTGCCGAGCCGGCGCAGCGACGCGTCCAGCGTGCGCAGCAGGTGCCCGCGGGAGCCGTCCCGGCGGCGACCGCTGCCCGGCCGCAGCCCCGCCTTGGTGGCGATGAGCAGGTCGTCCCGGGGGACCAGGCTGCCCAGCAGCGAGCCGATCACCGACTCGGCGTCACCGTCGGCGTACACGTCGGCGGTGTCGACGAGGTTGCCGCCCGCGTCGAGGTAGCTCTTCAGCTGGGCGGCCGCGTCGTCGGCATCGGTGTCCCTTCCCCAGGTCATGGTGCCGAGCGCGAGCCGCGAAACCGCCAGCCCGCTTCGGCCGAGCGGTCGCTGTTGCATGGGTGAACCTTATTTCGAACCCGGCGTCACGGATATCCTCGCCCGGAGTCAAGTTCCTGCTCAACCTTCCGCCCGGGTGTGACCTTTTCGGGGTGACCGGTGATCGGCCGCCCCACCCGCATTGCGTAACCTGATGCGACCTGTCGTGCGGATGGTGGGAGGACCAGTGCGACTCGGACTCAGCCTCGGATACCAGACGGCGTGGAGCACGCCCGCCGACCACCTCGCCCTGGCACAGGAGGCGGACCGGCTCGGCTACTCGGTGGTGTGGGCGGCGGAGGCCTACGGCTCCGACTCGCCGAGCATGCTGGCCTGGATGGCCGGCCAGACCGAGCGGATCGACGTGGGCGCCGCGGTGATGCAGATCCCCGCCCGTACCCCGGCGATGACCGCGATGACGGCGGCGACCATCGACGCGCTCTCCGGCGGCCGGTTCCGGCTCGGCCTGGGAGTCTCCGGCCCGCAGGTCTCCGAGGGCTGGCACGGCGTCCGCTTCGCCAAGCCGCTGGCCCGGACCCGGGAGTACGTCGACATCGTGAAGCTGGCGGTCGCCCGCAAGGAGGTCGCGTACGACGGCGAGCACTACACGCTGCCGCTGCCGGACGGGCCGGGCAAGGCGCTGCGGCTCGGCTTCCACCCGCCGCGCGAGCACATCCCGATCTACCTGGCCGCGGTCGGCCCGAAGAACCTGGAGCTGGCCGGGGAGATCGCCGACGGCTGGCTCGCCGTCTTCTACGCCCCCGAGTTCGCCGAGGAGCAGCTCGCCTCCGTCGGGGCCGGGCGGGCCAAGGCCGGCAAGGAGCTGGCCGGCTTCGACGTGGTCCCGTCCGTGCCGGTGGTGGTCGGCGACGACATCGCCTCCTGCGCCGAGCTGGTCCGCTGGTACGCCGCCCTCTACGTCGGCGGGATGGGCAGCCGGCAGCAGAACTTCTACAACCAGCTCGCCACCCGGATGGGCTACGGCGACGCCGCCCGCGAGGTGCAGGACCTCTACCTCGCCAAGCGGCAGCGCGACGCCGCCGCAGCCGTGCCGATGGAGTTCATCGACCGCACCTCCCTGCTCGGCCCGAAGGAGCGCATCGCCGAGCGGATGCGGGACTACGCCGCCGCCGGCGTGACCACCCTCTCGGTGACCCTGTTCGTGGCCGACCGGGAGAGCGGCGTGCAGACGCTGCGTACCGTCGCCGAGGCGCTGGAGCTCGCCGGAGTCGGCGAATGACCTGGGTCGAGGCCATCGTCCTGGGCATCGTCCAGGGGCTCACGGAGTTCCTGCCGGTCTCGTCCTCTGGACACCTGCGGATCACCTCGGCGATCTTCTTCGGCCGGGACGCCGGGGCGTCGTTCACCGCGGTGACCCAGCTCGGCACCGAGGCGGCGGTGCTCATCTACTTCTTCAAGGACATCTGGCGGATCGTCCGGACCTGGTTCCTCGGCCTGGTGGACCGCTCGGTCCGCGCCAGCCTCGACTACCGAATGGGCTGGTACGTCATCATCGGCACGATCCCGATCGGGCTCTTCGGGCTGCTGTTCAAGGACCAGATCCGCACCGCCGGCCGGAACCTGTGGCTGATCTCCTTCACGCTGATCTTCTTCGCGATGGTGCTGGCCTTCGCCGAGTACTGGGGGCGGCAGACCCGCACGCTGGAGAACTTCCGGATGCGCGACGGCGTCATCATGGGCTTCGCCCAGGCCATGGCGCTGATCCCGGGCGTCTCCCGCTCCGGCGGCACGCTCACCGCCGGCCTGCTGCTCAACCTCACCCGGGAGACGGCGGCGCGCTACTCGTTCCTGCTGGCCATCCCCGCCGTGGTGATCTCCGGCGTGTTCAGCATCCCGGACGTCTTCGAGCCGTCCGCGCCGGGCACCGCCGCGCCCAGCGGGGCGCAGATGGTCGTCGCCACGGCGATCGCCTTCGCCATCGGGTACGCGGCCATCGCCTGGCTGTTGCGCTACGTCGCGCACCACACCCTGTACCTGTTCGTCCTCTACCGGGTGGCGCTCGGCTCCCTGGTCCTCTGCCTGCTCCTCACCGGGACGATCAGCGCCACCTGATTCTCCGGGTGACCGGCTCCGGCCGGTCGAGATGAAGACGCCGCTGGCCGGCACCCGTGTTCGGGTGCCGGCCAGCGGCTTGGTGCGCTTGTGTGGTTGTCAGCTGTTCCAGTGCTGGGCGACGAGGTCGGCGGCCTGCTGCTCCCACTGGGCGTAGGCGTCCGGGTAGGCCGAGACCTGCACGGTCTGGGCGGCCTGGGTCAGCGGCATGTCCTGCCACCCGTCGACCTGCTTCAGGCCCTTCTCGAAGGCCAGGGTCGAGTACTCGGGGTTGGTGATCTGCTCCGGCGTACCCCAACCGCTGGAGGGGCGCTGCTGGAACAGGCCCAGCGAGTCGTGGTCGTTGGCGTCGCCGAGGTGGCCCAGGTTCTCCAGCTTCGACTCCTGCAGGCTCGTGGCGATCGAGATCACCGCGGCCCGCTCCGGCAGACCCGCCTTCTTCGTCGCCGCAATGATCGCCTTCGCATTACCGACCTGCTCATCGGAGAGGTCGATGCGCGACTGGGCGCCCTGCACACCATGCGGAATCAGCTTGCCCATATCCGGCTTGTCGGCCTGCACGACCGCGACCGGCTTCACCTGGCTGGTCGGGGTGTCGGCGTGAGCGGCGATCGGACCGGCGAACACACCACCGGTGAAAGCCAGACCAGCAACACCCAGCACGCTCTTACGCAGCATCGAGTTCATGACAAAGCTCCATTCGGGGGTTTGGCGTCCACGCCCAAAAGGGGGGTCAGGCAGCAGACGCAAGCACCGTCAGGCGCTCAAACAAGGGGAAAGTCTTCGACCGGCAGGCCCGCGGGGCATCGGGGGAACGCCTCTTCGCGGCGCCGGGACCATGTGTAACGACCGGCGGCCCACCATCATTCCGGCGGCCACGCACCCGCCTCGGCGGCGCGTCTTCCTCGGTCGTTCACCCGTGTTCAACGACCCCCGCCCACCCACGATTCCGGCCCCGGGATGCCACCGGTCACACCCGGAAACCGGACACACCACCCCGTCACGGGCCAGGCGGCGCAGGCCCCGGCACGGTCAGTGGAACACCAAGGAGGTCACCGGAGCCCGGAGACAGCCATGACGTTCCACCCAGCACATCCCGGCCAGCCCACAACCGGACAAAACAGCCCGCGCTCCGTGCGGAGCAGGGCGGCAGCGTCGTGGGCCCGCCGCCGGAAGACCTGGAACCAGACATCCGGCGTACCTCAGGCGCAGACCGCGCAGGCCGCACGGCGCCGGCCCCAACAACCGCAACCAGGCAAGGCACGCAGCGGGAAATGCAAGGACCTAGGGTGGTCAGGGTGGCGACCCTTCTGCTTCTGCGACACGGCCGGACCACCGCGAACGCCGACGGCGGACTGGCCGGCCGGCAACCGGTCGAGCTGGACGAGACCGGTCGGACCCAGGCCACGGCGGTCGGCGAGCGGCTGAAGGGGCTCCCGCTGGCGGCGGTGGTGACCAGCCCGCTGATCCGCTGCCGGCAGACCCTGGAGCTGGCCCTGCCCGAGGCCGAGCCGGTGGTGGAGGAGGGGCTGATCGAGTGCGGCTACGGCGCCTGGGAGGGGCAGCCGCTGAAGAAGCTGGCGAAGGAGCCGCTCTGGCCGGTGGTCCAGCAGCACCCGAGCGCGGCCATCTTCCCGGAGGGGGAGTCGATGGCGGCGATGGCGGCGCGGGCGGTCGCGGCGGTGCGTGCCTGGGACGCGCGGGTGAGCGCCGAGCACGGGCCGGAGGCGGTCTGGCTGGCCTGCAGCCACGGCGATGTGATCAAGGCCATCGTGGCCGACGCGCTCGGCGTACATCTGGATCTTTTCCAGCGGATCGTGGCGGACCCGGCGTCGGTCACGGCGATCCGTTACACGCCGCTGCGGCCGTTCCTGGTCCGGCTGAACGACACCGGCGGTGACCTGGCCGGCCTGGTGCCGCCGCCGCGCAAGCGGCGCCGGCGGGCGGTGCGGGCGACGGACTCGGACGCGGCGGTGGGCGGCGGCGCGGGGGCGGCCCGGTGAGCGGCTCCGCCACGCCCGGCGACGGCCCGGGTGGGTCCTGGCGTTTCGCCCTGGGCGGATTCGCAGTCGGTGCGCTGCGCGACGCTCCCACCCTCCGGATAGGGTCGTGGGTATGACCCACCAGGTGCACGCCTTCGAGCCGCCCGAGCGGTTCGTCGCCGGAACCGTCGGCCCGCCGGGGGAGCGTACGTTCTTCCTGCAGGCGCGCGGCGGTGGCCGGCTGGTCAGCGTCGCGCTGGAGAAGGTCCAGGTGACCCTGCTGGCGGAGAAGCTGGAGGAGCTGCTCTCCGAGGCGCAGCGCCGGTTCGGCGTCGACCTGCCGGAGCTGCCGGCCGCGGTCGGCGACAACGACCCGCTGGACACGCCGGTCGACGAGGAGTTCCGGGTCGGCACGCTGGGCCTGGCCTTCGACGTGGACACCGCCACCGTGGTGATCGAGGCGATCGCCGTCGGGGAGGCGGAGGTCGAGGTCGCGCTGGGCGAGGCCGACGACGACGAGGACGAGGACCCGGACGAGCCGGACGACGACCTGGACCGGCTCCGCGTCCGGCTGACCCCCGAGGCGACCCGTGCGTTCATCGAGCGGGCCCGCCGGGTGGTCAACGCCGGCCGTCCGCCCTGCCCGCTCTGCGGCCAGCCGTTGGACCCGGCGGGTCACCTCTGCCCGCGGCACAACGGTTATCACCGGTGACCTCGTCGGAGCTGCAGCCCCGACAGCACGGTGCCGCCGCGCTGCGACTGCTCAGCGACGGTGAGTTGGCCCTGGAGGGGCGGCTGGTCGACGCCTCCAACACGACCCTGCGCGGCATCCTCACCCTCGACGGGATGACGGCCCGCTGCGTCTACAAGCCGGTACGTGGGGAGCGTCCGCTCTGGGACTTCCCGGACGGCACGCTCGCCGGCCGGGAGGTCGCGGCGTACCTGGTCGCCCGGGCCACCGGCTGGGAGCTGGTGCCGCCGACGGTGCTGCGGGACGGCCCGTTCGGCCCGGGTTCCTGCCAGCTCTGGATCGACGAGCCGGAGGACGCCGAGCCACTGGTCGGGTTCGTGCCGGCCGAGGCGGTGCCGCCGCGCTGGTTCCCGGTGGCCACGGCCCGCGACGACGACGGGGCCGCGTACGCGCTCGCGCACGCCGACGACCCGCGGCTGGCCCGCCTCGCCGTCCTCGATGCGGTGATCAACAACGCCGACCGCAAGGGCGGCCATGTGCTCGTGGGCCCGGACGACCGGATCTACGGGGTCGACCACGGCGTCTGCTTCCACGTCGAGGAGAAGCTGCGGACGGTCCTCTGGGGCTGGGCCGGCCGGGAGCTGCCGCCGGACGCGGTGGGGGTGCTCGACGGGCTGGCCGGCCAGCTCGCCGGCGCCCTCGGTGACGAGCTCGCCGAGCACCTGACGATCAGCGAGGTCGCCGAGCTGGCGGCGCGGGTGGACCGGCTGCGGGGGACCGGCCGCTTCCCGCTGCCCCCGGAGGACTGGCCGGCCATGCCCTGGCCGCCGATCTGAGCCGTTGTCGCGTTGATCACCCGTGGCCCGGCACCCGGGCGCCTGACAGATCGTTAGGCTGACGGTCATGGAGTCTTGGGCGGGACACGAGGTGCCACGGCTGCCGGGCAGGGGCGAGCCACTGCGGTTGTACGACTCGGCACGGCAAGGTCGCCACCCCAGCCGGCCCGACGGGGACGCCGCCATGTACGTCTGCGGCATCACCCCGTACGACGCCACCCACCTGGGCCACGCCGCCACCATGATCACGTTCGACCTGGTGCAGCGGATGTGGCGGGACGCCGGCCTGACCGTGCGCTACGTGCAGAACGTCACCGACATCGACGACCCGCTGCTGGAGCGGGCCGAGCGCGACGGCGAGGACTGGAAGGTCCTGGCGATGCGGGAGACCGCGCTGTTCCGGGAGGACATGGAGGCGCTGCGGATCATCCCGCCGGCGCACTACGTCGGCGCGGTGGAGTCGATCCCGGACATCGCCGAGAAGGTGCTCGTGCTGCTCAAGGACGGCGCCGCGTACCGGCTCGACGACGGCACCGGCGACGTCTACTTCGACATCAGCGCCGCCCCGGAGTTCGGCTACGAGTCGAACCTGTCCCGCGAGGAGATGCTGGAGATCTTCCCGGAGCGCGGCGGCGACCCGGATCGGGCCGGCAAGCGGGACCCGCTGGACCCGCTGCTGTGGCGGGGTGCCCGGGAGGGCGAGCCGTCCTGGCCGGGCGGTGAGCTGGGCGCCGGCCGGCCCGGCTGGCACATCGAGTGCGCGGTGATCGCGCTGAACCTCCTCGGTGACCGGATCGCCGTGCAGGGCGGCGGCAACGACCTGCTCTTCCCGCACCACGAGTGTTCGGCGGCGCACGCCGAGCGGCTCACCGGCCAGGCCCCGTTCGCCGACCACTACGTGCACGCCGGCATGATCGGCCTGGACGGCGAGAAGATGTCGAAGTCCAAGGGCAACCTGGTCTTCGTCTCCCGGCTGCGCGCGGACCGGGTGGACCCGATGGCGGTGCGGCTGGCCCTGCTGAGCGGGCACTACCGTGCCGACCGCTCGTGGACCGACGAGCTGCTCACGGCCGCCCAGGAGCGGCTGGCCCGCTGGCGGCGGGCCGCCGCCGTGCCGGCCGGTCCGTCCGGGCCGGCGTTCCTGGCCGCGGTACGCGCCCTGCTCGCCGACGACCTCGACACCCCCGGCGCCCTGGCGGTGGCCGACGACTGGGCGGCGCGGGCGCTGGCCGGGGTGGCCGACGACGCGGCGGCGCCGGGGCTCTTCGCCGACACCGTCGACGCGCTCCTCGGCATCCGCCTGTAGGGAAGGCCCCCGCTCAACGCGTGCGGTGGAGAGGGGAAGTCCCTCTCCACGCTCACGCCCGGTGGGGTGTCAGCCGAGGACGAGGCCGGGGTCCGGGTCGGGCTGCTCGGCCGGGGCGGGGATCCGGTACTCCTCGGTGAGGGTGGTCATCGGGCCGGGCCAGGTGGCCTGGGCGACTTCGATCGGCTTGCGCCGCTCGTCGTACGCGACGTGCAGCAGGTGCAGCACCGGGGTGTCGGGGCGGATCTGCAACGTCTCCGCCTCCTCCCGGCTGGGCTGCCGGGCGCTGATCGTGTCGGCGGCGGTGACGTAGCGCCGGCCGGTGGCCTCCTCGGCCTCCTGGTACAGCGGGCGCCCGAAGGCCTCGGCTCGCTCCAGGGAGGTGCCGGCGGTGTCGGCCGGCAGGAACCAGGAGGCGCCGACCTCGACCGGGGACTCGTCGGTGCGGACCAGGTGGCGCCGGCAGAGCAGCTCGGTGCCGTCGGCGACCCCGAAGGCGTCGGCGACCTCGGGCGGGGCGGGGGACCGGCCGACGGAGACGAGCTGCTGCTTGTACCGGGCGGCCAGATCGGTGTGGTAGCCGCGGAAGCCGCCGTAGCGGCCCCGGGACAGGCGGTTGAGGCGGCGCCGGGTGCCCCGGACGTACGTACCGGAGCCGGGCTTGGTGATCAGGACGCCCTCGACCCGCAGCTGGTCGACGGCGCGCTGCACGGTCTGCTTCGCCACGCCGAACATCTCGGCGATGGCCGGGATGGACGGCAACCGCTCGCCGGGGGCCCAGTCGCCGCGGCGGACCTGGGCCTTGAGCTGAGCGGCGATCTGCCGGTGCGGGAATTCGGCCGCGCCGGGATTGATCTGCATGCCCGCCTCCTCACGACAGCTAGGTTCCTAGGATGTCGTAGAGGGGGTGACCTCGTCACCCCGACACGACGAATCCGGGCCCTCGGAAGGACCCGGATTCTTGTGGAGAGGAACTACCAGGAGCCGGCGGTCGGGCCGGCGGAGCCGCCCCGGCGGCGCAGGTACTTCTCGAACTCCTGCGCGATCTCGTCACCGGTGAGCGGGGTGATGCCGGCGTCGCCGACCCGTTCCTCCAGCTCGCGGACGTACTCGCCCAGCTCGGCGTCCTGCTCGGCGGCGCTGCGCACCCGCTGCTCCCACTCGGCGGCCTCCTCGGCCAGGTCGGCCATCGGCACCGGCAGGTCGAGCACCTCCTCGACCCGGTGCAGCAGCGCGAGCGTGGCCTTGGGGCAGGGCGGGTTGTTGGCGTAGTGCGGCACGTGCACCCAGAACGACACCGCGTCCACCTCGGCCCGGGTGCAGGCGTCGTGCAGCACGCCGACGATGCCGGTCGGGCCGTCGTAGCGGGTCGGGGTGAGCTGGTAGCGCTTGGCCGCGTCGGCGTCCGACGCGCTGCCGCTGATCGGCAGCGGCCGGGTGTACGGCACGTCCGCCAGCAGCGCGCCGAGCAGCACCACCCGCTCGACCTCCAGGCTGTGGCAGAGCTCCAGGACCTGCTCGCAGAAGGTCCGCCAGCGCATGCTCGGCTCGATGCCGCGGATCAGCACCACGTCCCGGTCGGTGCCCTCCGGGCTGGCCACCATGAAACGCGTGGTCGGCCACTCCACCCGACGGGTCTCGCCGTCGGCCATGGTGATGGTCGGCCGGCTCACCTGGAAGTCGTAGAAGTCCTCCGGGTCCAGCTCGGTCACCTGCCGGGCCTGCCAGACCTGCTCGAGGTGCTCCACCGCCGCGGTGGAGGCGTCCGCCGCGTCGTTCCAGCCTTCGAAGGCCGCGATGGCGACCGGGGACCGCAGCACCGGCAGCCCGTCGAACTCGGTCACGCCGTCACCTCACCCTGCTCGTCGGGAGCGGCCCCGGGTCCCCGCCCGGACGTCCGCCCGCCGTGCACGGTCGCGTCCCTGATGTCCTTCACGTCCGCCAGCCTACGTGGCGGCGCGGGATGCGGCCCGTCGGCCGCGCCGGTCGGGTGCGCCGACCGGCCGGACAGAACGGATGAACAGGACGCGGTGATCCCGCTGACAGTATGTGGGAAGCGGTGTGTGCCCCGACCGGGTTCCGAATTGCCGCACTAACCTGGCTCTGTGCGGACTTCGTTGCTCGATGTGCTGGCAGAACGGATCCTCATCGCCGACGGGGCGATGGGGACGATGCTCCAGGCGGCCGACCTGACCCTGGACGACTTCGACGGACTCGAGGGCTGCAACGAGATCCTCAACCTCACTCGCCCGGACGTCGTCCGGGGCGTGCACGAGGCGTACCTGGCCGCCGGCGCGGACTGCGTGGAGACGAACACCTTCGGCGCCAACCTGCCCAACCTCGCCGAGTACGGCATCGCGGACCGGATCCGGGCGCTCTCCGAGGCGGGGGCGCGGCTGGCCCGGGAGGCCGCCGACGCGTACGCGACGCCGGAGCAGCCACGGTTCGTGCTCGGCTCGATGGGTCCGGGCACCAAGCTGCCGACCCTCGGCCACGCCCCGTACGCCTCGCTGCGCGACGCGTACCAGGAGAACGCCGCCGGCCTGATCGCCGGCGGCGCGGACGCGCTGATCATCGAGACCTGCCAGGACCTGCTCCAGGTCAAGGCGGCGGTGGTCGGCGCGAAGCGGGCGCGGGCCGAGCTGGGGCGGGACGTCCCGATCATCTGCCAGGTCGCCGTGGAGACCACCGGCACCATGCTGCTGGGCAGCGAGATCGGCGCGGCGCTGACCGCGATCGAGCCGCTCGGCGTCGACCTGATCGGCCTCAACTGCTCCACCGGCCCGGCCGAGATGGGCGAGCACCTGCGCTACCTGTCCCGACAGTCGCGCATCCCGCTCTCGGTGATGCCGAACGCCGGCCTGCCCGTGCTCACCGCCGACGGGGCATACTTCCCGCTCACGCCGGTGGAGCTGGCCGACGCCCTGGAGCAGTTCGTCACCGAGTACGGCGTGGCCCTGGTCGGCGGCTGCTGCGGCACCACCCCGGAGCACATCCGGGTGCTGGTCGAGCGGCTGCGCGGGGCGCGGCCGGTGGTCCGGGAGGCGAAGCCGGAGGCGGGCGTCTCGTCGATCTACCACCACGTGCCGTTCGCCCAGGACGCCAGCATCCTGATGGTGGGGGAGCGGACCAACGCCAACGGTTCCAAGGCGTTCCGCGAGGCGATGCTCGCCGCCGACTGGCAGGCCTGCGTGGAGATCGCCCGCGGCCAGGCCCGGGACGGCTCGCACCTGCTGGACCTCTGTGTCGACTACGTCGGCCGGGACGGCACCACGGACATGCGCGAGCTGGCCGGCCGGTTCGCCACCGCGTCCACTCTGCCGATCATGCTGGACTCGACGGAGCCGGCGGTGGTCGAGGCCGGGCTGGAGATGCTCGGCGGGCGCTGCGTGGTCAACTCGGTGAACTTCGAGGACGGCGACGGCCCGGAGTCCCGCTACGCCCGGGTCATGCCGGTGGTCCGGGAACACGGCGCCGCCGTGGTCGCCCTGCTCATCGACGAGGAGGGCCAGGCCCGCACCCGGGACTGGAAGGTACGCGTCGCGGTCCGACTGATCGAGGACCTGACCGGCCGGTGGGGGCTGCGCCGGGAGGACATCCTCATCGACGCGCTGACCTTCCCGATCGCCACCGGGCAGGAGGAGACCCGCCGCGACGGCATCGAGACCATCGAGGCGATCCGGGAGATCGCGGCTCGCTACCCGGGGGTCAATTTCACCCTCGGCATCTCCAACGTGTCGTTCGGTCTCAACCCGGCGGCCCGCCAGGTGCTCAACTCGGTGTTCCTGCACGAGTGCGCGCAGGCCGGCCTGACCTCGGCGATCGTGCACGCCAGCAAGATCCTGCCGATGTCGAAGATTCCCGACGCGCAGCGCGAGGCCGCCCTCGACCTGGTCTACGACCGCCGCCGCGAGGGCTACGACCCGGTGCAGCGGTTCATCGAGATCTTCGAGGGGGTCGACGCCGCGTCGGCGCGGGCCACCCGGGCCGAGGAACTGGCCGCGCTGCCGCTGGACGAGCGGCTCAAGCGCAGGATCATCGACGGCGAGCGCAACGGCCTGGAGGCCGATCTGGACACCGCGATGGCGGAGGGGCACGCCCCGCTGTCGATCATCAACGACCTGCTGCTCGACGGCATGAAGGTGGTCGGCGAGCTGTTCGGCTCCGGCCAGATGCAGCTGCCGTTCGTGCTCCAGTCCGCCGAGGTGATGAAGACCGCGGTGGCCTACCTGGAGCCGCACATGGAGAAGACGGACGACGACGGCAAGGGGCGCATCGTGCTCGCCACCGTCAAGGGCGACGTGCACGACATCGGCAAGAACCTGGTCGACATCATCCTGTCCAACAACGGCTACGAGGTCGTCAACATCGGCATCAAGCAGCCGATCAACGCGATCCTGGACGCCGCCGAGGAGCACCGGGCGGACGCGATCGGCATGTCCGGCCTGCTGGTCAAGAGCACGGTCATCATGAAGGAGAACCTGGCCGAGATGGCCTCGCGCGGCATCGCGGAGCGCTGGCCGGTCCTGCTCGGCGGGGCGGCGCTCACCCGGGCGTACGTGGAGGACGACCTGCGCTCGATGTTCCCCGGGCAGGTGCACTACGCCCGGGACGCGTTCGAGGGGCTGTCCCTGATGGACCGGGTGATGACGGCCAAGCGGGGCGGGGCGCCGGTGGTCGACCCGCAGCGGGAGGCCGCCCTGGCGGCCCGCCGGGAGCGGCGGGAGCGGCAGCGGGCGACGGTCCGCGAGGCGCTGCCCGAGCTGGACGACGCATCGGTCCGCTCCGACGTGGCGCGGGACGTGGAGGTGCCCACCCCGCCGTTCTTCGGCACCCGCGTGGTGAAGGGGGTGCCGCTGGCCGACTACGCGGCGCTGCTCGACGAGCGGGCCACCTTCCTCGGCCAGTGGGGGCTGCGCGGCGCCCGCGGTGGCAAGGGACCGTCGTACGAGGAGCTGGTGGAGACCGAGGGGCGGCCCCGGCTGCGCTACTGGCTGGACCGGCTGATCGCCGACAAGGTCCTCGAGGCGGCCGTCGTGTACGGCTACTTCCCGGCGTACGCCGAGGGCAACGACCTGGTGGTGCTGGACGAGAACGGGCACCGCGAGCGGGCCCGGTTCTCCTTCCCGCGGCAGCGGCAGGAGCGGCGGCTCTGCCTGGCCGACTTCTTCCGGCCGAAGGGCGACGAGCTGGACGTGGTGGCGTTGCAGTTGGTCACCGTCGGCCAGCCGATCAGCGAGTACACGGCGAAGATGTTCGCCGGCAACGAGTACCGCGACTACCTGGAGGTGCACGGCCTGTCGGTGCAGCTCACCGAGGCGCTGGCGGAGCACTGGCACCGGCGGATCCGGACCGAGCTGACGCTGCCCGGCGGGCGTACGCTCGCCGACGACGACCCGGCGGACCTGGCCGGCCTGCTGCGCACCGACTACCGGGGCTGCCGGTACGCGTTCGGCTACCCGGCCTGCCCGGACCTGGAGGACCGGGCGAAGATCGTGGAGCTGCTCGGCGCGGAGCGAATCGGGGTGCAGCTGTCGGAGGAGTTCCAGCTGGTGCCGGAGCAGGCGACGGACGCGATCGTGGTGCACCACCCGGAGGCGAACTACTTCAACGCCAAGTGATCGCCGCAAGCGCTCTGACCTGCGGTGGAGCAGCCGGAACGGCCCTGATTCCCATGATCATGCCGTTTCCAGGCCGTCTAGGCTCTGCGGGTCGTCGGCGAAGGCGTGGTCGATCGCGCGGCGGGTGCGGTCCTCGCTGGCCGGCAGCAGGTGGGTGTAGATCCGGAGGGTGAAGCCGGGGTCGGAGTGCCCGAGGTAGGCCGAGAGCGCCTTCACGCTTTCGCCGGCGTCGAGCAGGACCGAGGCGTAGGTGTGCCGGAGCACGTGCATGCCGTTGTGCCGGTTGTCGGGGACGCCGGTGGCGCGGATGGCCCGCTTCCAGACGCCCCGGTTGAAGGCCGTCCGGTCCAGCGCTGTTCCGGCCGGGGTCGTCAGGTAGAGCGTCACGGTCCGCGGCTCGCCGGTCGAGGAACCCCACGGAAGGGTGACGTCGACCGGCGGGTACCGCTTGGCGTGCTCAGTCAGGCGGCGTGACACCGATTCCGGCAGTGGGACGTCGCGGACCTTGCCGCCCTTGGGTAGCGCGAAGATCAGGCGCCCGCGCACGAGCTTGACCTGACGCGTCACGTGCAGGACGGGCCGGGCCGGGTCGATGTCGTCCGGGCTGACGCCGAAGATCTCACCCTGGCGCAGGCCGCAGCCGGCGCCCAGGTCGACGGTGACCCGGTAGCGGTCGGCCAGGGCGGCGCGGAAGCGGGCGCGTAGGTCGTTGGGCCACGGGACGACCTTGGGCGCTTGGTACTTCGGTGGCCGGATCGTCTTGACCGCGAACGGGTTGCTGACCACCTTCCGGTCATCGACGGCCGCGTTGAAGATCATGGAGACGTCGTTGAACAGGACCCGGCGGTAGCTGGCCGCCAGGCCCTTCGTTTGCAGCTGGTGTGCCCAGGCGCGGATGGTGGCGGGTTGGATGGCGGTGAGTGCCTGGTCCCCGAAGGCGGGGTAGACGTGGAGCCGGAACTCGTATTCGAGCCGGTCCCGGGTCAGCTCGTCGGTGGTTGCGGCGGCGAGCCAGTCGTCGGCGTAGCGCTTGAAGGTGATGCGCCCGGCGTCCGGGTCGACGTAGGTGCCCTTGAGGATGTCGGCCTGGACGCGGGCGAGGAACGCTTGCGCTTCCCGCTTCTTCTTGTCGGGGAACGACTGTGACTTCTCTTTGCCGTCTGGCGAGGTGTAGCGGACGCGGTAGCGCATTCCCTGCCCGCATTCAGGTTTCGGTTCCTGGCGGGACTTGCCATCAGGGCCGACGACGGTGCGGTACCAGCGGTCGACGATGTGGGCCATGTCAGGCCGCCGTGGACTGGTCGGCAAACCAGGCGCGCACCGCGTCGGGGTCGTAGCGGAGGTGGCGGCCGACGCGGGCGGCGGGCGGTCCGTACTTGCGCTTGCGCCACTGGTAGAGCGTCTGGACGGGGACGCGCAGGTAGGCGGATACGTCTTCGATTTCCCACAGCGGTTCGGGGGCGGTAGATGCGTTCATCAAGGCTCCTTTCGGGCGGTAGCGGTAGGTGGATCAGGAGGGCATGTCGGCACGTCGTTCGGGCGTGGGCCGAAGGCGATGTGTCGCTGTGGAGTTGTCAAAGGACGGGTTCCGAGGTCGTTGACACGTACGTGTCAAGCGGCCAGGGATCGGGTGGTGGTGCGCTGTTGGGCCAGCTCGTCGGCCAGGGCGTCGAGTCCGGCGAGGTGTCGGGCGCGGGCCATGGCGGCGGCGGTGTTGGCCAGGAGGGCGTCGCCGGTGGTGATCCAGCCGGTGGCGTGGTAACCGAGTTCGTAGATGACCTGCTCGGCTTGTTCGTCGTCCCAGGTGTGGGGGTGGCCTTCGGTGCGTCGCCAGATGGTGCGCTGGAAGCGGATGAAGCCGAGGGTGGCGGAGAAGGCGCGGCTCTTGGTGGTGATGTGGCCGCCGTAGCCGAACTGGTGCGCCCATCGGCGCAGCCGGGTGTAGTCGGGGTGCTCGCCGAGGTCCCAGCAGGCGCGGATGAGCCGCCCGAGGTGGGTGCGGGGATCGCCGTGGACGTCGACGGAGAGGTCGTCGACGCGGCGCAGGTTCAGGCCGGTGACTTCGGTGCTCTTGGTGACGTACTTGGCGAGGTAGCCGGTGATCTGGGCGAGGTTGACTTCACCGCCGGGGGCGTTGACGTGCTTGATGTCCAGGCCCTTGTCGCCCCACGCGATGTGCCAGCCCTGCCCGTTGTTGGCTGGGTGCGGGGCGGAGGTGTAGGCCGTCTTGACGAAGGCGGCTTCCACGGCGTCAGCGAACATGTCGCGGGTGATCTGCCGAGGCGGCGGGACGATCGCGCCGGGGCAGTCCGGGTTCTCGCCGTCGAGGCGGATCAGGGCGTGGTAGTGGATGACGCCGCGTACCTGGAACTCGTAGACCTTGATGTAGCGGCGGCGCAGCTCGACGCCGTGGGCGCGGCCGAGGCGGCGTAGTTCGCGGTCGACCTGCTGGATGGTGCGGCGCCACAGTTCTGGTGCTTCGTGGTTCCAGACGACTTGGGCGGTGTGGTCGTAGCAGTCCAGGCACAGCGGCTGCCCGAGCTGCCCGTCACCGGCCTTGTGCCGGCCACCGCACCGCAGGTCGACGCCGTGGGGGCAGGTGCGGCCGAACGGGTGGCAGACGGAGGCACGGCAGGTGCAGCCGTCCTTGCGGCGGCAGTCCGCGGCGTGGACCTTGACGACCCGGTGGTGCACCGGCCCGAAGGACGGGGCGGTGGCGGTGAGGAAGATGGCGATGTGCTCGTGCAGCGGCGGCAGTCCCCACCGGTCGCCTTGGAGCCCTGCCTTGATGAGGTGGTAGGTGTCGCGGCGGTAGACCTCGGCGCAGGACGGGCAGACGGCGACGCGGCGGTTGCCGCACGGGGTGTAGATGGCGCCGTCGGGCATGTCCTCGGTGTCGATGGTGACCATGCGGTTGCCGTCGCGGTCGTTGACGTGGATCTGCCCGGCGAGGCGGATGGGGTGCTTGCACGCCGAAGCGGCGCGGACGTGGCCGAGCCAGTCCGGGTAGTCGGGGTCCTGAGCGCGGGCGCGGCCGGAGGCGACGGTGCGGGGGTCGTGCCCGCGTACCCAGCCGTCGTCGGCGGGGCGGGTGGAGGTGGGTGCAGCCCAGGGCCAGTAACCGGCGTCGGCGGAGGCTCCCGTACCCGGGACCGTGGTGGTCCCGGGTGCGAGAGGCAGCGTCGAGGAGGTCACGCGGTGGCTCCCACGGCAGTGCCGTTGTGCTGGTGGTCGTTGATGGTCGGTTCGGTGGTGAGGGCCGTCAGGAGGTCGGCGGCCGTGTGAGTGGGCACGCGCAGCCGGACGGCGAGCTGACCCGGGTTGATCGGCTCCCCGTGGGCCTTGGCGTGCGCGGCGGCGACGAGCCGGGCGTTGGACAGCAGCGCGGGCGGCAGACCGCCGGTTGCCGGTTGCGGAGCCACAGGTGCCGGGGTCGTGTCGGTGCCGGTGGTGTCCGGGGTGGGCTCGACCGTCGTCGGGGTGTCGGTGCCCTCGCCAGAGGCGGGCAGGGTGATCGGTTCGTTGGCGGGTTCCGGGTCGGTGTCGGGTGCGGGGTTGGTGGCCGGGGTCGCGGCGGCCGGGCGGACCAGCGGCGAGGCGGGGATGTCGGGTGACGGGGCCTCGGCGGTGGTGGCCGGCGCAGGTGCCGGGACGAGTTCGGTGGGCCGGGAGGTGCGGTTTCCGGTGGCGAGGAGCGCGGAGGTGGCCATGAGCATCAGGCCATCCACGGCGAGGGGACCGAACCAGACGACGAGGGTTTCCTCGTTGTAGTGGTCGAGCAGTCCGGACAGGTGCCGGTAGGACACGAACGCGGCGACCAGGGCGACGGGCGGCAGCCCGACCCACCGCAGCACGTTCCAGCCCCAGCCCGTCGGCCAGGGTGTGCGAGCAAGGATCTCGATGGCGATGAATAGGAACAGCGGCCACACGACCGCGGAGACCACCGCTCCCGGCTCCGGGGTCCAGTCGGCCGGAGCGTTCTTCGGGGCGATGAACGAGTGGGCGATGTTGGCGGCGACGGAGACAGCGCCGCCGGAGAACGCGCCGATGTAGGCGTAGACGCGGCCGTTCTTCTTCGTGGTGGTCATGACGCCGCCTTGGGGTAGGTGACGTGTTGCTCGGCGTGTATGCCGGTGAGTCCGGCGCGGATTGCCTCGCAGGTGGCGCAGGGGTCGCCGTGACCAGAGGTGCAGTCGGTGAGGTGGGCGTCGTGGATGATGCGGATGGACTCGGCGTAGTAGCCGGACAGGAACGATTCGAAGGCGAGCGGGCCGCGCTCGGCGAAGTCACCGGCGATGGCGGTGACGGCGTAGTCATCGGGAGTCATGCGCTCCTGGGCGGCGACGTTCACAGGTGAGTCCGTCATCGGGCACCTCCTGAGGTGCAGTCGAGGCATGCGCCGGCGCGGCGGGGGATGTAGTAGGGCTTGACCTGGCCGCAGTCGGGGCAGGTGCGCCGTGCGGTGAGCGCCTTGTCGATGGCCGCGCGCTGGGCGGCGGT
This sequence comes from Micromonospora sp. NBRC 110009, assembly GCF_030518795.1. NCBI lineage: Bacteria > Bacillati > Actinomycetota > Actinomycetes > Micromonosporales > Micromonosporaceae > Micromonospora > Micromonospora soli. The sequence continues at coordinate 5,059,734 of NZ_CP130427.1, forward strand.
GGCGGTGCGCTTGGGTCGGGCGAGGTCGAGGCGGTAGAGGTAGGCGACGCGCTTGCCGCGCCGCCACATCAGTTGCGCGGCGGGGTCCTGGCCGCCGGGGCGCAGCTGCCGGGCGCGGAGCTGGCGGCGGGTGAGCAGCCCGTCGGGGGCGAGCTTGAACGGGTAGGTCGGCAGGCCGTAGCGCTCGCCGGTCGGGTCGTAGAACACCATCGGGTCGTCGTCCTCCCGGTCGGCGTCGTCCTGGTCGTGGTCGTCGTCGCCGGCAGAGGCGCCGGTGGTGAAGGTGGGGTGGTCGTAGGTGTCGCGGTCGATGTCCTCAGGCAGGAACGCGGCCGAGCACACGGCGCAGACGATCGGCCCTTCCTCGAAGGCCGTGGTGGAGATGCGCAGCTTGCGGGGGCACTCGCACTCGCAGGCCACGCCGTTGTTGTTGTTCGTGCGCTGCTTGCCCTCCCCGGTGGGTTCGGGGTGGCGGTAGAAGCGCAGCGCGTCGGTCAGGTCGGTGATGACGGCCCGGTAGCGGGCGCGGGTGATGTCGGTGAGGGTGCAGGGGGAGTAGCCGAGCTTGTCGTCCTTGGTGGTGGACATGCCGAGTTCGCCGGCGAGGGTGGCGAAGCGCTTGTTGTGCCAGCGGCCCTGGCGGGAGGTGTCCTGAACGCCGCGGACGTCGGCCAGGGCGTGGGTGGCCTCGTGTAGCAGGGTGGTGAACACGGCTTCGGGTTCGCGGGACAGGCCCTCGCCGGAGATGAGGATTTCGGGGAGCTGGGTGTCGCCGTGCTGCCAGCGCAGGGCGGCGAAGTGGCCCCACTTCATGCCCTGGGTGGGCTTGGTGGGGGAGCCGGAGCCGACAACCAGGACGGCCGCCGGAACCTCGGGGTGCTGGTGACGGATGGCCGCCCAGGCGGCTTCCAGGGTGCGGAGCAGTGCGGCGGTCGAGATGTCGTCTTGACACGTACGTGTCACGTCGGGGGTGTGGGCGGCGGTGCTCATGCGGCCCTCCGGATGGTGTGCTTGCGGTAGGCGATGGCGGCGGCGCACAGCGCCTCGATGACGTCGCCGGCCGTGCGGCCGGGCAGGGTTTCCCAGGCGAAGACCGGGGCGTGGAGTCCGGCGTGGCCGACGGCGATGAGGTAGGTGTTGAACCACTCGACGGCGGCGCTGTAGGTGTGCCGGTCGGCGTCGGTGACGCCGGTGAGGTACCAGCGGGGCTGGCCGAACACGGCGGCTCGGATCGCGCCGAGGATCGACGCGGGATAAGTGCCGGTGCTGTGGCAGGCGCACTTCGCAGTGCACCCGTCGTGGATGTCGTAGAGGCTGTTCGGGGTCCAGCCGTAGCGGCCCAGGTAGAGGGCGGCGTGGTCGAGAACGGCGTGGACGTTGCCGGTTGGCAGGGCGGCGACGGTGCTCATCGGGCACCGAGCCAGGCGAGGAAGCCGTCACGGGTCGGGAGCTGCTCGTTGCCGTACGCGTGCTCGGCGTAGGTTTCGAGCTCGTCCTCGGTGGCGTGGTCCCAGTCGTAGCTGTCGGCGGCGGCCCGGAGGGTCGCGATGACCTGCTCGGCGCTCTGACCGGGCCGGTCGTTCCAGGACAGGGGACAGGTCGGGTCGTCGTCCTCGGTCTCCCGAGGCTGCGGCTCGTTCAGGTCGAGGAAGTCGGAGAGGGCGTCGAGAGCGCGGGTGTAGTCGCGCGCGGCGGGCTTGGACTTGACCTTGTGCGGAAGCCAGATGCAGCGGCCGTGAGCGGCCATCCCGATGGCACCGGCAGCGCAGGCGGGCGGGAACGGGGTGTCGTGGGTGACGCGGTAGTAGACGCCTTGCGTCCAGCCGTGCAGTTCGAGGTAGCGGGCGGCGCAGCGCAGGATGTCGGCCGGGGTCAGGTCGGCCAGCGCGCCGGGGTGGGGCTGTTTTTGGGTAGGGTTCATGGCGGCCACGTCCTTTCGTGGGCGGTGGTTGGTGGCCGGCAGATCGGGCAGCTTTCCTAGGGCCGTGTCCCGGTCTGTCGGCCGTTCCTCTATCGGTGGTGCAGGTGGAGCCGGAGGAACACCCGCTGCCGGTTGTCGTGCGGTCCGGCGGCGGTGGGTGCGGAGCGGAAGACGAGTACGCCCGCGTGGCGGGCGATGGTCGTGAGGGCGGCGATGTCTTCGCCGGTGCCGACGAGCACCAGGTCCAGGACCCGGGTCGGGACGGCTGTCCGGGTGCTCATGCCGCCACCGTGGTTTCGGTCGGGGTGTCGGTGCGGGTGTGGCGGCGGGTCCAGGCGGCGTAGTCAGCGACCCGGATGATGTCGGCGTCGGTCATGTATGCGGCCTTGACGAGGCTGGGGATGCCCCCTTCGGAGATGAGGTAGCCGGCACCCTGGTTGTTGGGGTCGATGGTGTTGGAGGAGTAGCCGCGGGCGGCCCAGCCGTGCCCGAGCACGATGTCGGAGGAGACGTCGGTGGTGCAGCGGCCGGCGAACCGCCACGCGAACAGGTCCCGCAGGCTGGTGGGGATAATGTCCGAGGACGGCCGCTGCGTGGCGGCGGCGACGATGATGCCGACGGCGCGGCCCCGGGCGACGATGTCGCGCAGCAGCGCGGCGAACAGCTTCTGCGTCTTCTCGTCTCCGGAGGTGGCGGAGAAGTAGGCGATCTCGTCGCAGGCGACGAGGATCTGACCGAACACGTCATCGCGGCCGATCTTTCGACGGCGGCGGGCCTTGAGGAAGGCGTACCGGTTGTCCATGACCGTCTGCACCCGGCGAAGGGTGCGGATGGCGTGGTCGATGTCGGGGCCGACGAACACGTCGCAGGCGTCCTCCCACAGCCCCAGCTCGACCTGCTTGCCGTCCAGCAGGCACAGCCGCACATCGGGGCACAGGGCGGCGTGGCCCACGATCGTGTTCAGTAGCGAGGACTTGCCCGCGCCGGGCTCACCGCCGATGAGGATGTTCCGGTAGATCATCGGCAGGTAGACGGCCTGGCCGAACTCGTCGATGCCGAGGAACACCGGGTCGAAGATGGATAGGCCCGCGCCGACCGGCACCGTGTCGACCGGGGTGGCGGGTAGTTCGATGGTGTCCGTGAGGTCCATGGCGGGCTCCCGGGGTCGGTTGACACGTACGTGTCAAGCAAGGGCGGGGGAGGGGAGAGGCGCGGACGTTTGACCCGTCAGGGGTGCTTGGTCCGCGCCGTCCCGGTGGTCAGGCGTAGTCGGAGGGGTCGAACCCGTTCGGGCTGGTGCCGGCGGCGGGGGTGTTGCGCGGGCGGCGCGGCCGAGGCGTCTCGGCGGTGAGGGTGTCCGGCACGTCGGGCAGGTCGAGGCCGACAGGCGGCATCCCCGAGGAAGTGGGAGCGTTGGCCGGCACGTCGGTCGGGACGTGTTCCGGCAGCGGGGACACGATCGTTGCCGCGAGAGGTTCGCGGCGAGTGATGTCCAGGCGGATCAGAGCCGCGTAGCGGCGGGAGGCGCGCATGACGCGGACCTCGTTGGCCCAGCACGCCACGGCGAGCTTCTGCACCTGGCCGTCCTGCTCCAGATCCCGGAGCGACAGGCCGGGGCGCAGCCACACCCACACCCGCTCACCGGCCGGGGTCGGCTTCGCGGGCAGGATCAGCGGCAGCGAACCGGAGCGGTTCGTGGCGATGAACGCGGCGAAGCACAGGCGCAGCCGGTGCCGAACCACGAGGCACCAGATGAACGCCATGACTCGGCGGCGGACCGGGCCGATCGCGGCCGGCAGGCCGACGACCAGGGCGACGACGAGCAGTGACCCCCACAACGGAGTGGACTGCATCAGCGCGGTCCAGCCGTAGACGGCGACCAGTCCGAGCAGGATCTCCGGCAGCCAGTGCCAGAAGACGCGCAGGACCGGCCAGGCCACGATCAGTGCGAACACCGCCGCGCCGCAGGCGGCGCCGATGAGGCTGCCGAGCAGGGCGCCCACGATGGGGTGCAGGTAGTGCGAGGCGACGGTGGCGGCCAGGAGGCCGACGACGCCGACAGTGACCCAGAAGGCGATGGTGGCCCGACGACGGTAGGAACGGGCGACCGGAGCTTCGATGACGGTGACGGTGCCCCCACGGTTCGACCAGCCGAACGGGGACCTCTGGCTAGACTTGGACACGACAAGTCCTCCCAACGTGGGACCGGAGTTGTTGACAGGACGCGGGCTCGCAGACGACGCCAATCAACGGCGAGCCCGTGTCCACCACTTCGCTGTTGGAGCAGGTGACACGTCCGCCGCTAGGCGGCGGTGTCCAGCGGCGTCAGGCCCGTGGCCCGGAACGCCACACCCGAACGGACCTTGCCGTCCCGGTCGTTGACCCAGGGCAGCGCCTCCAGGTCGACCGGCTGCACCGGCTGACGGACGGTCACCGGCGGCATCACCGGGTTGACTACCGTCACGTTGATGACCTCCGCGCTCCCCTCCGAGAGGGCGTAGAGGTGCACGGTCCACATCGGGTTCTTCGTCTCCCGGTCGAACTTCTGCTGGCCGTTCTGGTCCAGCTTCGGCACCGGGTTCACCGACACCTCGTACGACACCCGCGAGGTGTCCAGCAGCAGACGTCCCATGACTGACTCCTTCATCTCGTGAGCTGAGCCCACATCGGTGGGCCAGATACGTCCTCCCTGGACGGCAGCTCTTGTGGAATCAGGGTGCGTCGATCGGTAGTGACGAGTTCACCACGAGCTATGGACGACTAGGGACGTCCTTGCTACGGTGAGTCGTCCCTCTCAGTCGTCCCCGATCGAGGATGGAGCGAGGATGCCGAACGATCGGCTGCGCAGCGGCTTGCTGAAGAAGGGTCTGACGCCGGCCAATCTCGCGGACCAGCTCGGCGTCGATCCGAAGACCGTCGAGCGGTGGATCACGCAGAACCGGAACCCGTACCCGCGCTACCGCCACTCCATCGCGGAACTGCTGGACGAGAGTGAGTCGTACCTCTGGCCGGACGCTCTGCCGACGCAGCGAGCCGTGCAAGTCAGCCAGTCCGAGGTCGTCCACATCTACCCGCGCCGTGGGGCAGTCCCGACCGACCTCTGGCAGCAGCTCTTAGAGAAGGCCACCCGGCAGGTCGGCGTGCTGGTCTACGGCGGGCTGTTCCTGCCGGAGTTCAACCACCGATGGGTGCCGACGCTGCGAGAAAAGGCGTTAGCCGGCGCCCAGGTCGAGCTGCTGTTCGGCGACCCGGAGGGCAAAAACATCGCCGACCGCGGGGACGACGAAGGCATCGGCCCCGCCATGTCCAGCAAGATCCTGAACGCCCTGGCCTTCTACAAGGACCTGCGGGACCTCGACAACGTCGGGATCTACTACCACGACACGATCCTCTACAACTCCATCTACCGCTTCGACGACGAGATGCTGGTCAACACCCACCTCTACGGCACGCCGGCCGCTTACGCCCCCGTACTGCACCTACGCCGGCTCGGCGGCGGCGACCTGTTCGACAGCTACGTCGCCAGCTTCAACCGAGTCCTCGGCAAGAAGCGGGCCGTCTGGCCTGAACACTGAGCCGCCCGCGGTGAGAGGCTAGGGCCATGGCCCGGATCGAGCACTTCAACAACCCGAACGCCCCGAAGCCGAACAGCATCGTCGTAGCAGTGACCGTCTTCGTCCAGGACGAGCAGGGACGGGTACTGCTTATTCAGCGCACCGACAACGGCCTGTGGGCGCTGCCCGGCGGCGCACAAGACTTCGGCGAGCACATCGCAGAGACGGCCGTGAGGGAGACGCGCGAGGAGACCGGCATCGAGGTCCAGGTGACCGGGGTAGTCGGGATCTATACGAACCCGAACCATGTCGTGGAGTACAGCGACGGCGAGGTGCGGCAGCAGTTCTCAATCTGCTTTCGCAGCCAATACGTCGGTGGAGCCCCGACGACAAGCAACGAGTCCTCGGCGGTCCGCTGGGTCGAATGGGAGGCACTCGATCGCCTATCGATCCACCCGTCCATGCGGCTCCGCATAGACCATGGCTTCGAGCGACGCAGCGAGCCTTACATCGGCTGACTCGCCATTCGAGCCTCTGTCCGCTGTATAGCGTCCATTAGCATGGGCTCTGCTCTTCTCCAGAACCGAGTTACCAGATGATTGGGCCCGTATCGATCTCGGATCTCGGTAAGCCTGTCCTCCGCCGTCATGTTCTGTCCATCGGGGCCAGTGGTCATGTCGGCAAACCACAATGCATCGGATGTAGGTGAAGTCTCCGGCGAGAATTCGGCTGATAGTTCTTGGCTTAAGCCACGCTCTTCAGCCTCGTAGATTGCACATGAGTGGTAGGCAACGAGATTCGCGACTCGCAGTGGGAAGTGCTCGCGAACAAGCCAGCGCGCCCCGTCGAGCGAATGGAATCCAGTGTCCACCAAGGCCGGCGCATACCCGATGTCGTGGAGCCAAGCAGCGGTCACGAGAATCTCCGGGTCTTCACCAGTGACGTGGCTCAGTTCCCGTGCCTTCGACGCAACCGCCTGAACGTGCCGCCAGCGCCGGGGAAGGGCGTCCGCGAGATGCGCTTGAGCTACCAGCGCTGCCCTCTCCAAGTCATTCACCTACCCAATCTACGCCTTCCGCGGTGCCGCACGCTAGAGGCGGGCGAACGTGACGTTAGCCGGGGTGCAGGCACCTTTCGATCGGATACCTTGCCCGGCAACACCCAATGTCTGCTAAGCAGATCACTGTAGATCTGAGTGTAGCGGCCGAGTCCCTTGGAACTATAAATGGTGTAGCGTCCGAGAAGTTCTGTGGAGGGCAGCCAGTAGGTGGCCAGCGCGTAGATTCCCCCAGCTACAGCGGCGGCAGCGGTCGAGGCCGGCAGAATTCTGGTGAACGGTAACACGTACATGATCGTCAGTGGAAGGTAAAGTATCCCAATAACAAGAAAGATTGGCAATCGTAACAGGTCGCCAATAACACCCGAGGAACGCGAACGCAACACACGCACATTTAGCCCAAGTCTTAGCGGCAAAAAGAACGCCGCCGCAGGGCCAACCGTCGCCGGAATAAGGTACGCCGACTTCGAAAATTTTCCGTAGAAGCTGTGGCGCTCGTAGGTACGTGTTGCTGCTGAAGTCACGAGCGAAACAATCAAGGTGGTCGCGACATGGACCCCAAGGAGCGCCTCCGGCAGATCTGTAGGTGGCTCTTGCCCCCCAGTTGGCCGGCCATAATCGTACAGAACCCAAAGTGCCGCGAATCCGAAACAACAGAGGCTGCTGTAGGCGAACGCTCGAACTGCTCTGAACGGGCGAATCTTACGCCACCAACTCGTATGTTGTTCCAAGAACCTCAAGGGTTGGCCTGGAGCGCTTAAGGCCTGTATGTAGAGGTTTGTCTTCGGTAGGCCATCGAAGGCTTTGAGCGTGTAGGCGCAACCGAGCAAGGTAACGAGGTTGGAGGTCAGGGGCAGACCATTCCTCAGCGGATATGCAGCCCTGCGATGCGAGTCCGGCACCCATCGCAAATTGAGGCCAGGCTGCAACTGTAGCTCGTTGAAGCAAGCGCGACTCATCGCAAGGACTATGAGACGTTGTACAATTTCCCTAGCTATCTTGGTATGGCCAATGGTTGGTACGGAAAGTGAGTGCCAGAGCGGGGCAACTAGAGCCGGGTTATCGTCCGGAATTACCAGTGAAAGCTGAACAATCGTCTCAGGGAAGTCGATGGCTGATGTTTGGGCCATGCTTTGTATGAGTTTGGCTGCAATGGGCGACTCCCCGCCGAAGATCCCAGAGAATATTTGACGTTGAAATTCAGCATCCTTCAGCCGTGCAATCCTTTGTAGTTCAGTCCCCAGCACCTCAAACGCTGATTCTCTTGCAGCCTCCGTGCGCGAATGCGTGGCTTGAATTAAGGCGGACAGGAGTGGAAGAACCCTCTCCCTTGCCAGGTCACTAGCCGATAGTTCAACCTGCACACTCTTTACCAGCGCTGTAGCGACCTCCTCAGGGACCATGGCGGTAGCGAGGCAGGCGCATGCCAGCTCTGGGTTCAAAACGCCAAGCTTCGTCAGGAAGGGTCCGGATTGCGGGTTATCAGGACTGCAGAAGAAGATTGTTACCTGCCGCCATTCTGGATCATCTGCCTTCGTATATAGGAAGGACGAACCTTTTGAGGGGTCCAACGCAAGCCTGGATGCTACGAAGTATTCATGCAATGACCGGTGCGCGTAGGCGAAATGTCCTTCATCTGAAGTGCTGGTTAGGATGCCTGACCGGTCGATAATCTCGTCAACAAAGTTTTCCGCTTGATCCCTGCGGAGCCGCGTTATTGTCGGCTGCCTCTTCAAGCAGTAATCGACGATGTCATTGTAGGAGAAATCTGCAAAAGATGCAGATCGAGTGTTTGTGAGGTGAATCGCGAAGTCCCGCAAAAAGCGCAGCTTGTCGTCTGTGGGGAATCTGTTCATGCGAAGCTGACCCTCGACGGGGAAGTCATGTCGGCGAAGGAGTTCCGTAAGCATCTCGCTATAGAGCTGTCCGACGGAGCGAGGAATCTCGTAGCCAGGCAGACTAATATAGAGGCCGACGGATATTGCGAGTAGGAGCGGGACGCGGTGCAGGTCAAGTGTTCCCGAGGCACGCACATCCGCAAGGAAGGTATGAGGTGACCGGTTCTCGGGAAAGTCCCTTTGCCTCTTCTGCACGAATCGACTGATGCTGGGTTCGTCGAGCGGGGAAACCAGGAAGTGGCGATCGGAGAACCATGTCCAGTCTTCTCTGAACTGTAGATAGTTCTGTCGCCTGCAACTGATGACAATTCGTGCCATCGAGGTAGGAAGGCGGGACGCTTCGGGCCTTGTCGCGAAGTCGTAAATGGCGGCCCTTACTCTTTCGTACGATGCTTTCGATATTTCGTCAAGCCCGTCGAGTAGGAGCACGATACGACCCTGCAAGAGGAGCCGGCGCAGGAATTTTTCCGGGCGCTTCACGCCCGCCCGACTTCTAAGAAGATCTAGAATGTAGCTTTCGAACGTTCCGCCGGCCTCGATGTGCCCAGCAACATGGCGCAAGGCGACGAGGATGGGAAATTCATTCGTTCTCGCCAGCGCCTTCATGTCCCTGCTAGCTTCACGGTGGCGGCGACGGGATCGAAGTATCCCCGAACCGTAAGCCTTGAGTAGGGTGGACTTGCCGCTACCCGGATCGCCCACAAGGAAAACCCGCCTTGGGCCGAAAGGTGCTAATACGGCAGTCGCATCCATGCGGACATCCGCTCCGGCGGCCATTGATTGCACGGATAGGGACACGTAGGTGTCGTCGAGGCTGAGTTCTTCAACTCGCTTTAGAACTATGTTTTTTAGCGTGCCATGCTCCCGCAAGAACCAGCGCCGATAGCGGGCGCGAACTCGGCCGGTCGTGAGGGAAGCATGCTCTCCAGCGGCCAGAAGGATCTCACGAACCCGACGAGACAGCAGGCCGAGTAAGGGCAGGAGGATGGCCAAGATAAGGCCTGCCTCGTCGGCGCTCATGCGCAGGTACTTCTGGAGTAGCTCCTCCACGGAACCTCCAAGATCGCTTGATTCACGCAGCTTGGCAGGGCAGCCCCGGCTAGGCAACCGTCCTAGGGGTGTCTTGTGAGGACTTTCTGTACGAAATCAAGGCGGCCCGCGTCGCGGGCCGCTCGCGCCGCCGAACCTGGGCCGGGCCGTTGGCCCGCCGCCGCGCCTCTGGCCTTCGGCCGCCAGCGCGTCGGTGTTAGCCCGCCGGCGGCGCGACGTACGAAGAAACCCCGGACCGCCATGGGTTCTGGCAGATCCGGGGCTTCATGTTGACGAGGGCAAAAGCAGTGCCTCCGGCGGGGTCCTCGGGCACTCCAGGATGGTGGCGCCATCCCGACGGCCTTCGTCCGGGGCGAAGCCGAGTGGATGTGGTCTGCCCGGTCAAGGTCGTTCAGCCGCTGGGTGCTCCACCTTGACCGGGCAGACCACACCCCCTCCACGTTGTGCGGACGAAGGCCGACGGGATGGCTCGGGCGACACTGCTCAAGGCGCGTTAGGGCCTGGGCTTGACCAGGATGAGGCGGGCTGGATCGACACCGGAGGCGGCTCTCAAGGTGGGAAGGTCTGCACCGGAGATACCCCGGATCTCCAGATCCACCTTGGAGAGTGCCAAGGCGCTGGCGATGGACTGCCCCTCCGCTATTGCGGCGTAGAACCTAGCAGCGAACCTGATCGCCGCGGTGTCCTTGATTTTGTCACTCATGCCTACGGCGGCTGACGTTACCTCCGTCAGGGCTTCGAGCTGCGCCTCAGACTTGCATGCGTTCAGCACCACCAGGCGGGGAGGCTGGTCCACTGCCTGCAGGGCGCTAACGAAGGTCGCGGCGGTCATCGTCGTTCCGACCGCTAGCGCAGTGCCACCGTCGAAGCTCAACATCGATTCGTTGCCGTGGCCAGAGAAGTGGATAACGTGAGGACGGAACCGGGTCAATCCGTCCAGTAGATCAGGACCCGTTGCGGCAGGCATCGGCTCGATAGCGACCATATCTCGATGGGTGGCTGCCCGTACTGCCTCCTTTACGTTTCGCACTTCCTTATCCACTCGTAAATCACCCAGAGGGGAGGATGTCAAGTAAAGGATGCGCAGGGGATCGGCCGCTTGGGAAGTGCTGGATGGCGTGAACTTCTGTGCCTTAATGATGTCGGCTTCGATGTGAGAGCCGGCGGAGAAGTGCCCGGGTGCCTGATGGTGCGTAACATCCGTTACTCGGTGCAGCACCACCTTGTCGTTTGCAATCCTCTGCTCGATTAGGTCGCCTTCTTCGACGTCCGCGTCGATATCAAAGAACGCTTTCCCCTTTTGGATGGATGCAAGTACCTCCGTGCGAGTTTGCCCATCCGAGGTGTCGCGAATGACCGTGACCATTGATCCTATTCGGCGGAGCATGGATGAGAACGACATAAATCCTCGCGCTTTTGGTTGTGGAGCCAGCGCTGCTGGCGAAAGGTCTGAGAGTAGTCGATCGGAAAAGCTTTAGCGATGGGCGGGTCTCTGGCCTTTATCGGCCGCAGCAGGCGCAGGTGCTGCCAAGTGGGCCAGTGTTTACACGGATAACTCGCTCCGCCTCCCTAATAGAGAATGAGCGGCTCTTGTCGCCACGCAGCACGTCGTTCATTTCTCTAATAAGATCGTCTTGTTGGGCCTGATTGAGGTTGAGAAAGCCTCGCAAGACCTGCGCCGTGGCCGCGTCCATGCCGTCCTCCGCTTAGATACGCCGATTTTTGAAGTCACCACAAACGCCGCAGGCTGAAGGCTTCATTGAGGTTGGAATCTCCCCGCAGCCGACGCATTTGCGGCCCCGGTCCCTAAGGGCGGACCGATGCCCTCGCCGCTTTTCCTGGTCAGTCACTCCGTGCGTGTAGTCTTGCGCCCGACGGGCAGTGTCTCTGGCCTTGAGTGCGACGTACCGATGCCTGAGCTCGTGCAGTTCTAGCGGCTCGTTTGCTAACTCTTCAAGCTCCTGAGCGATTTGGCTGTTGTCGATAAGTGACGCTGCCGAGTAACCGTATTCCTCCACCCAGGTTGCAACGACTGACCATAGTGAAATAACGAGCTGGACGAGTCCAATCAGCGCGCCGATGGCGACCGCCAGATGCAGGAATCGAAACCCCGCGCCGTAAGCCAGGGCTAGCCCTCCCACGACTATCGGGACCGCAAGTGCTACAAAGGTGAGCAATTGCAAACGACGCTTGAGGTTCTCCGCCCGGTAGCCAAAGATGGCCGCGGTCGCCGAGGCGTAGAATGCCCGGTCCCAGATCTCCGCCTTGATCGCATTGATGAGGTGGTCCTCCCGGGGTTCCTCATCAGCGCGAGACTCGCTCATCGGTACTTCTCTCCGTCGACCAGCCGACAGGCTAGTGGGTGGCGACGCAACACCATACCCTGTCGGAGCTCATTCAGTAGCGTCGGACGAGCGCGGCGGCGTGTTGATGCTGAACATTCATGCCGATTCTGGGTAAATCCGGCGAGGTCGCGGCACCGAGGTGAAGTAGTAACAGCAGGGAAATACGGCGACCGACCACACCTAGCGGAACCACGGTGACTGCCATCGGACCGACGACCAGCGGCGCAAGCCGGACGCGACCGCATCGCCGATCTCTGGGGGATAAGGGTCGTCCTGATGACGAGGGAGCCCAAGATCATGCCGTCTGCAGGCCGTCTGAGGTGAACTAAGGGTGACCAACGATGACGATCGACGGCAGAGGTCAGCGCAGGCCAGGGGCCGTTCGGTCTGATTGAAGCTGATACGCCGAGGGCCTTCCACATTGCAACGCCAGGTGATCGCCGCAGGTGCGGTGACCTGCGGCGGAGCATCGGTCGAGTACCGGCCGGTGTGAGCGGCTGCCGCGGCCGGCCCGGCCGGGCCCGGAGCGGCCCTACCGGATGTTACCGGTGTGGCCGAGGGAGTAGCGGCCGGGCTGCGGCCATACGGTCAGGCCGTGCGGGCCCCGACCGACCGGTATCCGGGCCAGCAGCTTGCCGGTCTCCGTGCTCAGCACGTACACCTCGTTGTGGTAGCGCCCGGACAGCCAGAGCTGCTTGCCGTCCGCCGAGAGGCCGCCCATGTCCGGGCTGCCGCCGCCGGGGATCCGCCAGGTCGCCGTGGGTTTCAGGCCGGCCAGGTCCAGGACGGTCACACTGCCTTCGTCCCGGTTGGTGACGTAGGCGAGCTTCGCGTCGCGGCTGAAGTAGATGCCGTGGGCGCCCCGGCCGGTGCGGATGAATCCGGTCTGCCGGGTGGCCTGGCCGTCGAAGACGTACACCCCGTGGGCGTGCATGTCCGCGACCAGGAAGTGCTGCCCGTCCGGGGTGAGTCGGGTGTCCTGGGGCATCCCGTCGGACGCCTCGGTGAGCCGGAAGTCGCGCAGCTTGCGCAGGCTGGCGGTGTCCAGGACCAGCATCCGGTTGGCGAACTCGCAACTGAACAGCATGGTCCTGCCGTCGGCGGTGTAGTCCATGTGGTTGATGCCGCCGCACTCGGGGAACCGGACCGACCGCACCCGCTGCCAGGTGCCCACGTCGTAGAAGTCCAGCCGCTGGTACGCCTCGGCGACCACGATTGCCTGCTTGCCGTCCGGGGTGAAGTAGAGGTTGTAGACGTCCTCGAGCTTCCGGAACTGGCCCGGCTCGCCGGTGCGGGCGTCGATCGGGACCAGGCCACCGTTGGGGATCTGGCTGGACGCCACGTAGAGCGTGCGCAGATCGTAGGAGGGCACCACGTGCTGCGGCTCGGGGCCGCCGGGGAATTTGTCCACCACCTTGTAGGTCGCCGGGTCGATCACCCAGACGTCGTTGCTCTTGGTGTTCGGCACGTAGACCAGCGGGCGGTCGCCGCGCACCGGCGCGGCGAGTTGGTCGGGGCCGGCGGCGGCGTAGACGTTGCCGGCCGCCGGGTAGCTCGGCATGCCCGTCACCAGCGGCCCGAACGACCGGCCCGCCGAGGTGCCCGCGGGCGGGCTGGTCAGCGCCTCCCTGGTGGGTGCCCGGTCGGTGCAGGCCAGGAGCCCGGCCGACAGGAACAGGACCGGGACGGCGGTCAGCAAGCGGCTGCGGGACATTACCCCATAATAAGGGACAAATGTCTGCCGGGACGGGGAGAGCCGCCGTCTCCAGTACAGCGGTGATGACGACTGCGGTGGTGCCTGAGACGGTGCCGAACGTCAGGGTCTCGGTGGCCTGCATGACACTGCCTCGGCAGCGATGCGCCGGGGAGAACCAGCCCGAGGCTGATCCGCAGGGCGGCGATGCCGTGCCGTGCGAGCCACTGCGCGAACCCGGTCACCGGGTGCTGGCCGTCGTCCGGCTTGACTCCGGTGGCTTTCCCGTAGGACTTATCGGCGCCACGCCGGCCGCTCGGCGTAGGTCACCGCCCGGAGGACCCACTCGACCGGGCCGTACCGGTGGGTCCTCATCCAGAGAGCGCTCAGTACCAGCTGCGCGGCGAAGATGCCAAGCGCGATGGCCAGCACGCCGGCCGGCGGTACCTGGCCGATCAGGCCGAGACCGAGCCCGGTGAAGATCAGAGCACAGATCAGGGACTGGCTCAGGTAGTTGGTCAACGCCATCCGGCCGGCGGGTGCGAGCGCGGTCGATATGTGACGCCCCGCCGGTGTGTGGAACAGCCGCAGCATCGTGGCGGCGTACGCGGCCGCCAGGGCCGTCCCGGTGAGGGTGGCTAAGGCAAGGCCCTCGCGCGTGGTTCTGCCGCCCAGGGCTACGACAGCAAACGCACCAGCGAGACCAACGGGGTATCCAACGCGCTGGATCAGGCGCAGACCGCGAGTATGTGCCGACACGTCGGCCAGCATCTGGCGACGGCCGGCGGCAAGCCCCAGAAGGAACATGGCCAGGGCGACGGGTCCTTCCAGCTTCGCCGTCCCGGCGATCATGTGTGGTATCGAACGGATGTTCTGGGCGATGACGGAGGCTGGTCCGCCGGCCAGCGCCGCTGTGATGCTTTCCCCGGCCGTGAGGGCGGCCGACTGCTCGACCGACGGCGCCTCCGCCAGGGCCATCGAGCCGAACAGGAGTACGACGACCCCCACGAGCAGGCCGGTCAGGATCACCGCCGTGCGGGGCCGGATTCGGTGTACGGCGAGCAAAACCAGCCCGAGTACGGCGTAGGTGGTGAGGATGTCGCCGTGGAATAGCAGCACGGCGTGCAGTCCGCCAAGCACGAACAGGCCGGCCATCCGGCGCAGGAATCGCGGCCGGAAGGCGGTGTCCCGGCGCCGCGCCGCGTCGAGTTGGAGCGTGAAGCTGTAGCCGAACAGAAATGAGAAGAGCAGGTAGAACTTCATCTCGAACAGCAGCGCCATACTGTCGTGGATCCGATGGTCAAGCCAGGAGGGGTACGCCGGATCAGGGATGCGGTGGAACGCGTAGCCCGAGGCGAAGTACCAGATGTTGACCAGCAGGATGCCGAACAACGCGAATCCCCGCAGCGCGTCCACGTCCAGGATCCGATCGAACGCATCACTGCTCGGTGGCGTCCGAGCCATAGGCCCCTTTACCCGGGGGACAGCGGTGTTCACGGCCCGAGCGGGATCTACGGGCCGCCGCCTGCCGCCTCACAACGGCCGTTCCCGCGCGGGCGAGCCACAGCGATCCTCGGGGCCGACACCGGACGACGACGGCCGGGGTGGTGTGTTCGTGCCGGCTTGGTCGACTCGGAACGCTTCCTGCGATTGTGATCCTCTGGTTGGCGGGCTTCGCACACATCACGCACGAGCGCAGACGACAAGAGGCGGGCCGCACTCCTTCCGCAGATGCCTACCGTGCGTGAGGTGCGTGGACGTATGGCGAGTCGTCCTGGGGGACAAGCGGTCCTCTTGGCGGCGAGCAAGTCACCGTCAAGATCAGGCCGTCTGCAGGCCGTCTGAGGTGAACCAACGGCGACCAACGATGACGACCGACGACAGGCCCGAGCGCAGGTCATGAGGCGTTCGGTCCGGTTGAAGTTGGTATGCCGAAGGCCTTCCACATTGCAACGTCAAGTGATCAGCGCAGGCGCGCTGACCGTGATGCCGTTGCCCTGAGTCCGTGCCGAATTGGCCCAGTTGGCGTTGCCCTCATCGGAGCTACCAATGCGCACCCTGATCGCCACCGCGTTCGTCTCGCTCGACGGAATGACAGTCAGTTTGCGCCGCGACCACAACCACTTCCGTATGCGGCAATCTCGCTCACTCGCGGAAGGACGGGAGCGAAAGGCTGGCGGGCATAAGGTCGGCTCGACAAGGCGATCTTGACCAGGACGGGGCAGGACATGGACCACGGCACCCGCGACGAGGTGCTCGGCCGCCTGGCTGAGGCAGTCGGATCCATCACAGTCGCACACCCGGCGCGGGTAGCCATCGACGGACCGCCCGCCGCGGGCAAGACCACGCTCGCCGACGAGCTGGCCGTCGTCTTGCGCACACAGGGCCGCAACGTCATCCGCGCGACGATCGACGATTTCCTCTTCCCCCGGGCACAGCGCTATCCGCGCGGTGAGTACTCGGCCGAAGGCTGCTACTTCGACACCCACGACTACGGCGCGCTGAACCGGGTTCTGCTCGATCCGCTCGGTCCGGGCGGAGATCGACGCTTCCAACACGCGGTTTACGACCGCACAGCGGATACGGCGCTGTCCCCACCGATCAGGACCGCCCCCGCCGACGCCGTACTGGTCTTCGACGGCGTGTTCCTCATGCGCCCGGAACTGATTGATCGGTGGGACCTGCGCATCTTCGTGTCGACCGCGCTCGAGACAACCGTGGATCGTGCCGTGATCCGAGAGCGCCGGGTGTCACCTCGGGCCGAGGTCGAACGGCGCTGGCGCGGGCGTTACATCCCCTCCCAACAGCTCTACTTCGCCACGGTCCGCCCGACCGATCATGCCGACATCATCGTGCACAACGACGAGCCGCAGCAGCCGGTCTGGGAAACCCGAACGCACTGACGGGACTCAATCCGGCACGAGCGCGCGCCAGCCGCCGGCCAGGGACAGTCACGCGGCGTGGCCGGCTTCCGGGAGCCTGCAGGCGCGACGACGCGACTTGGAGCTACTGAAAGCCGCCGCTCGGCGCCGTCTGACGGCCGGTCAGGCCCGCATCATCGATCCGACCAGCAAGCTGGACAATCTGCGCGTGCTGGGGGAGGCCGGCGTCCGGCGGCACGGTACGCGACGGTCAAGCGTCGCCTGCCGGGGTTCGCGGAGGAATCGCACCGGCATCCCTCGCGAACCGCGGTCAGAATGTGGCGATCGGGTTGACCGGGCTGCCGGACGTACCGGCGAAGCGGACCGGTGCGACCGCGAGGTGGAAGTCCCACTGGCCGAGCTCGGCAGCCGTCGTCGCGCACACCTCCAAGTCGCAGTTGTCGAGCAGCCACAGACCCATCGCGACGAGGCTCACGGCGTGAACCGGCATCAACACGTCTTCGTACTCCGACGGCTGAACGTCCTGAGGGGTGTCAGCGCCGATCAGCGCGACCTGCCGTTCATGCAGCCACGGCAGGCAGGACGCGTGCCAGCCGGCCTGCCTGAAACCGCTGGCCGCACCGGCCTCGTGCCGGACGCGGCCATGGCCGGTCCGCAGGAGTACCGCATCGCCGGATTGCACCCGCACACCCTGGCGACGCTCGGCCTCCTCGAGATCGTCGGGAAACACACCCTGCCCCGGCTCCAACCACGGCACATCGCGGACCCTCGCAATGTCCAGCAGGACCCCACGCGTGATGATCCCGTTCGCCGCCGCCGTGACGGCCGCCCACCCCGATCCCGTTGCGGCATCGACCAAGGAGTGTGACCGCCCGTTGTACATCGTGCCGTCCCAGAAGACATGGCACGGCGAGTCGACGTGGGTGACGGTGTTGCCGTGGAACGTGATGCCGAGCCGCTCGGACGAAAAGCCCCAGCGCCGGTCGTTGCGGAATTCGGGCACCGGCATATCCTCGGCACCCGGCATGTCGGCGGCGCACGGGCACGTCGTCGTCGACCGCTCCATCTCCTCCGGTACGGCAACCTCCCATGCGCACGACACGCTCCTGCCGTGGCGCACGGCCCGCGCCGCCGCCAGCCGGACCTCGTCGGTGATGTGGTTCAGAGTCCCGAGCTCGTCGTCGTCGCCCCACCGTCCCCAGTTCGACAGCGTGTTGAAGTACCCGAGCACGTCGTCCTGGGTGGGTACCGGTCGCCCTGCCGTCATCCCAGCACCGACGCCTCCGGTCACGCGGTTCGAGGCACCGCAGGTAGGCCCCGACCGTACTCCGGGCACGGCCGAGGTCGTCAAGCACCGACCATTCCGCAAGGTGTCGCACAAACAGCGGCAGATCAGGATGTCGGCGGTGACGACAAGGCCCAAGGTCGGTCGGCACATGTACGGCTGGGATGATCGTCGCCATGTGGTTGGAGTCGCGGTGACGGCTACGTCAGATCGTGGAGTGGTGCCGGTACACCGTTCGTTGGCGGTCTATCCCGGTACGTTCGATCCTTTCACCCCGGGGCACCGCGACATGGTGGCCCGTGCCCGGGTGATGTTCGACCGGGTCATCGTGTTGCTGGCGGTGAACGCCGACAAGCGACCAACCGCCGAGGCCACGACCAGGGCCGTACGCGTGCGCGACGCCATGCCAGCGGCCTGGGGCAATGTCGAGGTGGACACCTGGATCGGCCTGACCACCGCCTACTGCCTGCGCCGCGGCGCCACGGTCATCGTCCGCGGCCTACGTACGGACGCGGACCTTCGCCACGAGTACCAGCTCGCTGCGATGAACGAGCAGCTCGGCATTCAGACCGTCTGGTTGCCGTCCCGTCCGCAGCTGGCCGCCACTTCGTCGACGGTCGCACGTGCATACCGCTCGGCACAGTCGGCCCGCTCGCCCCTGAACGCTGAAGAGTGACCCCCTCGAACTGCAGGTGACCCAGCCCGAGGGTCGGCGACTCGGCCGGCACCGTGGGCCGACGTAGTCGGCAGGCGAGTGTTCCAGGATGGCGTCGATGACAGACCCGATAGAACCCGACCACCACCGACAGGCGCCGCGAGACCGTCGGGGCCTGGTACCGACGCACGTCTTGCAGCCAGGACGTGCAACTACAAGCGCGATCCCTGGCTTGTTTCACCGCGGTGCGCGAGTGGTGCGTGGTCATTCTGGAGGCCGGCCGTCAACTGGTCCAAGCCCAGCGAACCCAGCTCCAGCGCGTGACGATGGAATGCGCGCCGGTCGCCGGGGAAGGACGAGCGGCCTGCCAGCCACACGCGCTCACCCACCTTGTAGGCCAGCGCCTGCCCTGGCCGGCCCAGGTAACGCCCGAGCTCGGCGGACGCGTACGGCCCCTGGTGACAGCGGTCCCGCAGCAGCTGCAGCGCAGCATCCGGCGTCCACACTGCTCCGTCACTCGAGGGCATCGGCAGTCGCAGGTGCAGGCCGATGTCGAGCACAACCCGGGCCGCCCGCAGGAGCTGCATGAATAGATGCCCCAGTCGAGCACCCGGCTGTTCATAGAGCCCGAGCTCGTCCATGAACCGCTCGGCGTACAGTGCCCAGCCCTCCTGGCTGCCGGAGAGGCCGCCGAGCAGGTTCAGCCGCGGCCCGAGACCTCCCCGGCAGACCTCGGAGCCGAGGTGGAGGTGGTGGCCGGGAACGCCCTCGTGATAGGCGGTGCTGTAGGCGATCCAGGTGGGGAAACTCGCTGCGTCCTCGGGGAGGGACCACCAGACCCGACCCGGCCGAGTCAGGTCCCGCGACGGCCCGATATAGGCGATGCCGGACGACGTGGTCAACCGCGCCTCGATGCGCCGCAGCGGGGCGGGGATGTCGAAGTACACGCCGTCCAGTCGCTCGGTGGCGGCCTCCAACAGCTCCTGCAGCCACGCGGCGAACGCCTCCCTGCTGTGCAGCGTGCCGGGCGCGTCGGGGCTGGCGAGCCAGGCGAGCACCTCTGGCACACTCCCGCCCAGGGCCTTCGCTTCCGCGATCAGCTCTGCCTCTGTCGCTCGGAACTCGTCCCAGCCCCAGTCGTACAGCTCGCGCAGGTCAGGCTGGGCCGCGAGGAAGGTGCGCACCCAGAGTGCGTACCGCTGCCGGCCGAACGCTTCCTCCTCAACGGCCCGCGGTGCCAGGTCCGCGGTCAGCGTCTCGGCGAGTTTCTGGTACGCCTCTCGCGCACCCGTCGCCGCGGCCTGCAACGACGCCCGCTCAGGCCCCTCGCCGTAGCGATCCACCAGGGCGACATCGCCGTCGATCCAGTTGCGACAGCGCTGCGTGACGAGCTCCACTTGACGCCGCGCCGGCAAATTGCCGCGCTCTGCGGCGAGCAGGAGGCTGCGGGCGTACCCGTCCAGGGCCGCGGGGATCGCGGCCAGGCGCGCGCCGACACGAGCCCAGCCCTCCTCGAAGGCCGCGCCCTCGGCACCGCGGCCGGGAACCGCGGCCTCGACGGCCTGGCGGATGAGCTGGAGCGGACCGGTGGCCGCCACGTGCAGTTCGCGCAGGTCCTCCCCTGCGTCGTGGAAAGCGACACGCGTATGCAGCCGTTCGGCGAGGTGGGCGTGCAGCGGGGTCGCGGCCGGCAGTGCCTCACCCAAGATCTCGAGCTCGCGCAGGGCGCGGGCTGCGAGGTCGGCGCGGGCCTGGTGGCCCTCCGGGCCGTAGTCGGTAAGCCCGTCGACATCCTGCTCGCCAGCCTCGACGACCGCTGTGCAGGGGTCGAGGGCGGCCATGTCGCACAGGAGCCGATCCGCGAAGTCCTCGATCACGGGGCAATGCTAGGGCCTTGCCCCATCTGCCGTGCGAGCCTGCATCGATCGCGGCAAGCGGTTCAGAAGCATCTGACAACTTCCGCTCATCGGCAGTTCCGCGCGTTCGCTGTCTGCGGCATGGCCGAGCCGCCGGCGGCAGGGCCGTCACACCCGGTAGCGATCGGATCGCGGCTATGAGCGGCGCTTCGCCACGCCGATCACTGTTGGCCGCGGCTACGAGGGGAACAGCCTCCAGTGCCCCTCGGAAACGACCTCGACGGTGCCGTCGGTCACCTTGATGGCCGTCTGGTCGTCGATTGCGTACGCCGGACCGGCGATCTCGGCCGCCCATTTCTCGGCACCAGCCATGGTGTTGTCCGGCTCGAGACCTAGGTGCGGGAAGATCGAGAAGTCGACGACCCCCAGTGTGCGGTCGTCGGGCGCGGACTGCCACTCGACGAAGTCCGCACCGATCCGGGGGGTCAGCACCATGCTCCCAGCACTCAACCCCACCCAGACGGTGTCCCGCAGCGACGGCAGGAGATCCGCCAGCCCGGACTGCCGCATCCAGTGGCACAGGTACGTCGCATCGCCGCCGGCCACGAGCATGACGTCAGCCTCCCGGACCCAGGGGACCCACCGCTCCTCGCCGATGCTGGGCAGCGCTGTCAGCTCGAGGACGCCCAGCGACTTCCAGCCCAGGTCGCACATGGGTAGCGGCGTCTGCCCGGTGATGAAGCGCCAGGCCGAGGCTGGCCCGCCCATGGGGTGGGCCGCCGTAGGGATGCAGAGGGCACTGGAGTCGGCGATCGGCTTGCCCAGCAGGTCGACCAGCGCATCGCGGATGCTCGGGTTCTTGACGCCCGCGGACGTGAGAAGAAGTTTCACGCTTGCCTCCTGTACGTAGCGGTCATGACGCTCTCCCCGAGAGTCGGGAGATCGGGTGCATGGGAGTACAGACTGGACACCATAACGAAACTCATCGCCGTTGCGACCCCTCAAGCCCCCCGCACGCACATCGGCACGTCCGGATGCGTGCACCCGTGAGCTGGTTACCTTGCGTGACGAGCGCTACGCGGCAGACATCCTATGTTTTTCGTTGTCAAGAACTGGGGTGGAGATGGGCCCAGGCAGTTGTCTCGTTGTAGGCGGTGCCGGTCTTGAGGCAGCCGTGCAGGATGCCGACGAGGCGATTGCCGAGTTGTCGCAGGGCGGCTCGGTGGCCGGTGCCGCGGGCGCGGAGAGTGTCGTAGTAGGCGCGGGCGCCGGGTGAGCCTTTCAGCGAGCAGAATGCCCATTGGTGGACGGCGTCGCCGAGTCTTCGGTTGCGGGCGTAGCGGGCCAAGACGACTTTGCGGGTGCCGGACGCGCGAGTGATCGGGGACGTGCCGGCGTAGTTCTTGCGGGCCTTTGCGTCGGTGAAGCGGTGTGGGTCGTCGCCGAACTCGCCGAGGATCCGGGCGCTGAGGACCACGCCGAGGCCGGGTTGGCTCAGGTAGTGCTCAGCGTCCCGGTGCCGGCCAAAATGTTCGGCCACCACCTGCCCGAGGTGTTCGACCTCGGCGTTGGGCGCCGCGATGAGCCGTGCCTGGGCGATGACGATTGCCGCATAGGCGGTCTGCACCGCGGCCGGCTGGCGCAGCTGCGCCGCGCGCAGTCGCTGTTGCATGTCAGCGGCTTTGACGTCGACGTTGCGGCGGTTGGCCCGACGCAACGCTGCGGCGATCTGTGAACGGGACAGCCGGGCGGCGCGGGCAGGGTCCGGCGCACGACTGAGTAGCTCCAACGCGTCGGACGCGGTCAGGTCGTCGAAGGCGTCCAGGGCGGCAGGGAAGAACTCGCGCAGCGCGCTGCGCAGCCGCAGCAGCTGCCGCGACCGGTCCCAGATCAGCGTCTGGTGAGTGCGAGCGACGAGTTTCATCGCCTCGGCCTGGTCGCTGTCCCCGGCGACCGGACGGTGATGAGCATGGTCCAGTCGCACGATCTCGGCCAGCACGTGCGCGTCGCCGGCGTCGGACTTCGCACCGGACGTGGAATGCCGTTCGCGGTAGCGGGCCACGGACATCGGGTTGATCGCATACACCTGATAGCCGGCCGCGATCAATGCTTGCACCCACGGGCCGCGGTCGGTCTCGATCCCGATCCGCACCTTCGCTGCGGCCTCGCCCGGCTCCAGGTCGGCCCACTCGGCCGGCATGTGCTCGGCGATCAGCGCGTGCAACCGGGTAATGCCCTCGAGGCCCTCGGGTAGCCGTTTGCGGGCCAGCCTGGTCCCCCGGTCGTCGACGAGATCCACGTCGTGGTGGTCCTCGGCCCAGTCGTCACCCAGACACAGCATCACGCCCCCTTCCTCGATGGACAGTGTCGTCCATGGCAGCGTGGAAGAGACCTCAGCGATCTAATGGCCAAGTGCTCACCGCGCAGAAGCGGGGCACGTCATCGCATCAGCTGTCCAGCCTCCTCACGACCAGCGGGCGCACGGTCTGCCGCAAGACCTTGAAGGCCAGATGAGAGGAGTGCTGACCCGCCAGCCGCTACCGGAGCCATCCTGCCGCAGCAGGCTGACGGAACCCATTAGATGAGGACGTGCTCGGCAGACGTTCGCGGGTTCCACTCCACAGGGCGCCGTGCACTAAAAAGAGACCATTGGAGGGGTCGCTGAAGACGAGGTCAGATGTCGGTCGCCGATCGTCCGGAATCCGGAATACGGTCCTCGCTATGGACATGCTGACGGGCGAGCAGATCGCCGAGACCAACCTGACCGACTGGCGCAAGCTGGGTCAGGGACTCCATGCCCGTTACGTGGTCGCCGACTTCGGCACCGGCGTACGGTTCGTCGCCGCAGTGGGCGAGGCTGGTGACGTGCTCGGCCACCACCCGCGCGTGACGATGGGCGACGGGTACGTCGATTTCAAGCTGGTCAGCGACGACGCCGTCTACCGTGACGACGAGGGCACCGAGCACGTCGTCGAATGGGTGACCCAGCAGGATGTCGACCTCGCGCGACGGATCACCGAGATCGCCGCCGAGCAGGCGGTCGACGCCGACCCGTCCTCGATCAACACGATCGAGCTCGCCCTCGACACGGCGCACGCCGCGACGATCGCCCCAGTGTGGGCTGCCCTGCTGACCGGGAGTACCGAGGCCCGGGGCCGCGGGACCATCGGTGACGACGTCCGGGACGCCACGGGACGGGTACCGATCCTGTGGTTCCAGGACACCGACGAGCACGAGACCCCGCGTCAGCGGTTCCACATCGACGTCTGGGTGCCGCCCGAGGTGGCCGAGCAGCGGATCACCGCCGCCGTCACCGCGGGCGCGATCGTCGTCGATGACAGCCACGCGCCCTCATACACAGTGATCTCCGACCAGGACGGCAACAAGGCGTGCGTGTGCACGACACTGCCTGCAGCGCAGAAGCGGTGACCCGTTGGCGCCGATTCTCGCGTCGTGGCGCCACCTTGATCGACCAACCCTGAGGCTGCGGGACGAGCGGTCAGCGGCATGAGCGCGCGTTGCTGCGCCAGAGTTCGCGCTGCCCCTGGCGGCCGGTAGCGTTCCACCGTGATCCGTGGAGCGGTCTTCTTTGATGTCGACGGGACGCTGACGCCGACCAGCAGCGGGCAGCACCTGGCGGAGTTCCTCGGCTATACCAAGGTCATTCAAGAGGTGCAGGCCGGCTACGGCGCCGGCACCCTGAGCAGCCAGGAGGCGGCGGTCCTCGAAGCTCGCGGCTGGGCAACACGGACGCCCATGGAGGTGCGTGGGTTCCTGGAGTCGCTGCCGCTGGTGGACGGCATTGCCGAGACGGTTCTGTGGTGCCGTCGGCGTGGGCTGGCACCCGTCCTGGCCACGCTGGCGTGGGACGTCGTGGGTGCCCATCTGTGCGACCGCTATGGCTTCGATCGCGCTTGCGGACCGCGTCTGGAGCTGGTTGACGGCCGCTACAGCGGGGCGGTCGCCGAGCAGTTCGACGAACTGAGCAAACGCGACTTCGCGGTGAGCGTGGCCGCCGAGCTGGGCGTGGACCTGAAGCGTTGCGTTGCCGTTGGCGACGGGCGCTCCGACGTGCCGCTCTTTGCTGCGGTCGGGCTGGCCATCGCCTTCAACGCAACCCCGGCGGCTCGCGCAGCCGCCCACGTCTCAATCGACGGAACCGACCTGCGGGCCGTGCTGCCACTCCTCGGCGCATGGCTGAACGCCATGCCTACATCGTGGGAATGACGAGACCGGCGACTTCCCGCTCGACGCACTGTTCTCGGCCTGACCGCGCGGATCGCGGCTAGATGAGGATGCTGCCGGATCACCCTGGGCCATGGTGGTTGAGCCGCTCAGGGTGTCCGTGAGAATTGGCGTTGCGCGAGCCGATGCTCGCGGTAGCGTCCCCACAATGGCAGATCAGGAGGTGCTGGAGGACGACCCGCACCGTAGGGTGCTCCGCGTTGGCGAAGCGGTCCGGCGGCCGATGCAGCCGTGGTCGACGACCACCCAAGAACTGTTCGTTCGTCAGCAGCCAGCGACCTGCCGTTGGGGGCGTCCGTCACCCATTTCGACGGCCGCCACCACTTCCGGCGCAGCCGTTCGTGCCGCGCTCGGACGCCGGTAAGCATGGCCGAGCAACGCGATCCCATTGTCTTGACCGTTTCACCCATTGAAATCTGTCAGAGGCGCGACTGAAATCTGTGGGCGGCGCAACGACGATGAGCCGGTGCGATCAGACGATTCGGATGTTCAGCCCGCTGCCGATGTCACCGTGACCCGCCCTGCCCCGGTCAACCGCGCATGCGTCGTCGACGGGTGGAGGCGCGTCCTGGCGGTGATCGCGCCGTTGATCGCGACGGTGATGGGCGCCGCGATGGCGGTGCAATGGGAGTTGGACGGCGGCAGAGCGGTGTCGTCACTTCCACAGCCTGCGCGATGGATGGCGGAGAACCTCCCATTGATGGATGGCGGCGAGCCGGTATGGATATGGCGCCGCCCCTTCTTTGTCACGCTGCTGCTCACGCTGCCACTCGTGTGGGCGGTGACGAGCCACGTCGCTTCGGCACTGCCCCGGCACCTGACACGGGGCGGGCTCCTCGTGGCGACCATCGCGATCGGGCTCGAGTACAACAGTCCCGGATATGGGTGGTTGTTCGACCTCATAGCCCTGCTGGCGGCACTCGTCGGCACGGTCTGGTGCGGGCTGCAGTGGCTGCGGCGCGGCGCGTTACCCCGCAGGGTCGCGTGGGCGCTCATCGCCGCCTTACCACTCACGCCGGCGGGCGGCTTCCTTACGTTCTGGTACCAGCCGCCCGCCCTGGCAATGGGCACATTGCTCACCTGGGCGATCGCCGCCTTGGCGGTGGGCCGAGAAGAGACGCCGCAGGACAGGGCCAGCGCGATGCGAGCGGCTCGATAGCCCATCCGAGCCCCCGCGTACGCAACACCGGCCACTACTCTGGTCGGTAGACCGCCAGTACTTGCTCGGGGACCCCGACGTGGTCATCCGCGGCGACCGGGTGCTGCACCTGCCCTTACCGGGTTCGCCGCTGACGGGCCGACGGTGGCACGCGACCGCCGGCGTTGTCGCAGCCGCACCGTCTCTCAGTCAGCGGCAGATCCGGGCACTCCGCCATAGCATTGCGACAGGATCCGGAGCACTCCGATGACCGCAAGCCGCAAACGCGAGGCACCTCTTTGGTTGCCGAATTCGAGACTGCTCGCCGAACGATCACGCGCTTCTCGAGTAGTGCGTCACTCCGCTGCTGGAAGGGTCGGGTGGTCTGTTGGGTAGATGCCGATCGCGAACCCGTACACGGTTTCGCCAGACCTCGGCATCCGGTCGAACTCATCAACCAGTTCGGCCATGCGGTCCCAGAACTCGGAGGCCCGATCCTCCGAGATGCGCGCATGCCGAATGAAGCCCCAGAGCTTTCCCTGCTCGAACGCCGTCGCCGACTCGCGTGCAGCCACCTCAAAGTCGTTGAAGTCGCCGGGCATCTCTTCGCCGGTGGGTGACGGCTCGGCTGGCACGTAGAACATGCGCGCGGTACGCCCGTAGAAGCGCTCCTCGATTGCCCGTACCTTCCGCGTGCTTACCACGCGGAGCAGGCCGTTTCGGGTGAGCACGTCCACGTGGTGCGCGACCGTGCTCTTGGGTCGCTCGACCGCAGCCGCGAGTTCGGTGACGGTCGCAGCCCGCTCGTGGAGGAGCTGCAGGATCGTGGTGCGGAGCGGGTGGCCGATGGCTTTCACCTGGGCGGCGGTGGAAAGCGCCATCCGATCGGAGAGCTCGTAGTCCGGAGGGTTGTCCGTCACAGCGGATCAGACTACCATCGCCGAATGTTCCAGAATAGTCGACCAATGGGCGAAGGAGACCGCTGACATGACCGAGGTGCTGCTCTACCACCACATCCAGGGCCTGACCGCCGGC
Organism: Micromonospora sp. NBRC 110009; assembly: GCF_030518795.1. Lineage (NCBI taxonomy): Bacteria > Bacillati > Actinomycetota > Actinomycetes > Micromonosporales > Micromonosporaceae > Micromonospora > Micromonospora soli. The sequence continues at coordinate 5,086,348 of NZ_CP130427.1, forward strand.
GTGCGAGCCTTCGCCGACGACCTGCGAGAGGCCGGGCACACCGTGCACACGCCGGACCTGTTCGACGGCCGCACGTTCGGCAGCATCGAGGAGGGGTTCGGATTCGCTCGAGAGTTGGGGCTCGACGCGATCCGGGAGCGCGGCGCCGCCGCGGCCGACGAACTCGGCCCCGGGCTCGTCTACGCCGGATTCTCCTTCGGCGTGACGATCGCCCAGCGGCTCGCGCAGACCCGGCCCGGTGCCCGCGGGGCACTCCTCATGGACTCCTGCCTCCCGGTCGCGGAATTCGGAGAGACGTGGCCCAAGGGCGTGCCGGTGCAGATCCACGGCAAGGAGGGCGACGAGTTCTTCGACGAGGACCTGCCGGCCGCACGCGAGCTCGCCGGCTCCACGGCGGCCGCCGAGCTGTTCGTCTATCCCGGCGACCAGCACCTCTTCGCCGACTCCTCGCTCGACGCGTACGACCCCGAGGCGTCCGCGCTGCTCATGGAGCGGGTGCGCACGTTCCTCGCCTCCGTCTGAGCTGCGCGGCCCACCCAACTGGCCCACGCTTCGTCCGGACATCAGCACGTCCGGATGCAGGCACCCGCGATCCGGTTACCTCCGTGATCAGCACTTCGCGACATGAGCGGGTGCTCTCGGAAGTGCTGCAAGCCGACGAGGTCACGTCCAACGACGCGACGTCACGGATGCCGGGCGGCTATGACCCGAACTTCTTCCATTGCCCTTCGGAGACCACCTCGACCGAGCCGTCGACGACCTTGACGGCCGTCTGTTCGTCGATGGCGTAGGCCGGGACACCGATTTCGGCGGCCCACCGCTCGGCGTCGGCCAGGGTGTTCGTTGGGAAAGCGTCCAGGTGCGGGAAGATCGAGAAGTCGACGACTCCCAGGGTGCGGTCATCCGGCGCGGACGGCCACTCGACGAAGTACGTTCCGATCCGGGGCGTCATCACCATGCTTCCGGCACTCACTCCCACCCAGACCGTGTCGGGCAGCGATGGCAGCAGATCGGCCAGCCCGGACTCCCGCATCCAGTGGCACAGGTACGTCGCGTCGCCGCCGTCGACCAGGAGCACGTCGGCCTCCCGGACCCAGGGGACCCATCGCTGCGCGCCGATGGTGGGCAGTGCGGTGAGCTCGAGGACACCGAGCGACGCCCAACCCAGGCCGGACAGGTACTGAAACACGGGCTCGGCGGCTACGAAGCCCCGCACCGATTTCGGACCGCACATCGGGTGACCCCACTGTGCTGTCGGGACGCAGAGGGCGTGGCATTCGGCGATCGGCTTGCCGAGGAGCTGCACGAGCGCCGAGTGGATGCTTGGGTTCGTGACGCCGCCTGACGTAAGCAAGAGCTTCAAGGTGCCTCCAAATTCGCGCGCGGAAGGTGGATGTGCCTAAGACGCGGGACCGTGCTGGAACTCATCGCAGTTCGGGCAACCTCTTCAAGAATCCCTCAAGTCGCCGGACGCGATTACCCACTAATCCACCACCCGGTCCTACCCCGCACAACACCCAACCGACGCACGCAAGATGCGCATGTCGCGGCGCCCGCTCATCGGCATGTCCGGCCACCCATGACGGCATCGGCTACGGTGAGTGACGCTGGGCCCAAGGGCTGATGCGCGAGGACGGCGGCGCACGGTCGGCGGCCATATCCGAACACGAAGCGACGGTCCTCGTCTCACGATGCGTAGCGGGCGATTCGCGCCAGACCGGATGTTTCGATTCGTGTGCGGATCAGACTAGGCCGGATAGCAGCGCGGCAACCTCGTCGGCGAACGCGGCGTCGGCAGTACCCGGCCGGGAGAACGCCGATTCGACTGTGGCCGAAAGCAGTCGCGCCCGCTCGTCGCGCGTACCCGTTGAACCGACCGTACGCTCGGCGTAGATGAAGCCCTCGAACACGGACTGGAAGGCGTAGGTCAGCTCCGGCGTCGCCAGATCTGTACGCACCAGGCGTCGCGCGGCCAGAACGTCTACATAGGACGCCATCACTCCGTTGTGCCGGCCGCCGTCGTAGCCGGCCTCGGAGCCGACGAGCTTGCCCCACATCTGCACATCGCCGACCACCATGCCGTACAGCAGCGGGCGGCGCAGGATCGCCAGGAAGAACTCCGCGGCGAAACGGTGCAGCAGCGCGACGGCGGGATCGGCGCGCAGGGCGGTCACCATGTCGGCGATCGCGCCGCGTACCTCGCGGGCGAACACGGCGCCGAACAGCTCCTCGCGCGTCTTCCAATGCAGGTAGACGGTGCCTTTGCCGATGCCGGCGGCGCCGGCGACGTCGTCGATGGTGACGCGGCGGTAGCCGTGCCGGACCAGCATATCGCCGGCGACATCGAGGATCTTCGTCTCACGATCGGTACGTGCAGTCACACCGTCACTCTAACAATTGACCAGATTTCAAATCTGGTCATACAGTCAACGCATGACTTCGAAGACCGTGCTCATCTCCGGCGCCGGCGTGGGCGGCCCGACCCTCGCGTACTGGCTCGCCCGCAACGGATTCGCGCCGACGATCGTCGAGCGCGCCGCCGGCCACCGCTCCAGCGGCAACCCCGTCGACGTACGCGGACCGGCATTCCCCATCGCCGAGAAGATGGGCCTGCTCCCTCGGCTGCGTGCGGCCGCGACGGCGACGACCGGCCTCGCCTTCGTCGACGCACAGGGACGGCGCAAGAGCCGCGTCGACCTGTCGGTCAACCGGGCCACCGAGGTCGAGGTGCCCCGGGCCGACCTGGCCGCGATCATCACCGACGCCGTGGCCGGTAGCGCCGAGTTCATCTACGGCGACTCCATCTCGACCCTCACCCAGGACGGTGGCGGCGTCGACGTCACCTTCGAACGGGGTGCACCGCGCCGGTTCGACCTGGTCATCGGCGCCGACGGACAGCATTCGATGGTCCGGCGGCTCGCCTGGGGACCGGAGACGGACTTCGTCAGGCATCGCGGGCTCTACGTGGCCACCCTGCCCGTCGAGCGCGAGCTCAATCCGACGACCGACGTGCTGCTCTACGGCATGCCCGGCCGCCTCGCCTCCGTCCATCCGGTGCGCGGCGACGGCGGCATCGCGGCGTTCATCTGGCGCAGCCAACCCGTGCCCGGCTACGACTACCGCCACACCGCCCAGCACAAGCGCATCATCGAGCAGGCGTACGCGGGCGGCGGCTGGATCGTGCCCGAGCTGATTAAGCGCGTACGCGATGCCGGAGACCTCTACTTCGACGCCGTCAGCCAGGTACGCCTCGACACCTGGTCCCAGGGGCACATAGGGCTGCTCGGCGACGCCGCCTCCTCGGTGTCACTGTTCGGCGACGGGTCGAGCCTGGCGATGGCGGGGGCGTACACCCTCGCGCGGACGCTGACCGAGCACCGCAACGACCTCGGGCAGGGCCTGAAGGCCTACGAACACGAGCACCGCAAGCTCATTGCACCCAAGCAGAACGGGTTCGCCACGGCCGCGACCCTCATGGTGCCGGCCACCCGGTTCGGAGTGGCCTTGCGCGACAACGGCGCCCGCCTGGTCACCGGCTGGCACCGGCTGAAGGCCAGCGCAAGGTAAGATCAATTGTCGGCCACCCGCTGTTTGAAGACCGTTCGATCAAAGAACAGCGCCACAAGAGATCGCGTCGCGAAGCCACGCGGATCGTGAAGTTGTCCGGTCACCGTTCCCTCGACGGACGACCTGATCAAATCCGGACATCGGCAGAGTCTCTCGTCGCCACCGTCACGTTCCGGATGCCATGTGTACGCGGTGTCGGGCTCCACTTGATGCGCTCCGGATTGCGTTCAGTGGATCCGTTACACATCCGGCTAGACGATCTCGGTTTTCCTGCTCTCAGGCTACTGGCCTTCAGTCCCAGAAGTTGAACAGCAGTTCGCCGACGGTAGTCGGCTTCCAGTAGTTGATCTGGTCGTGTTCGTGGGGGTCGAGATCGCTCAGGTCGGCCTGCGTCAGGGGGGTCCGGAGCTGCTCGGTGGTGAGGACCTGGGCGTCGGTCAGGTTGGTGATGGCGGCGGCGAGGTCGTGGTGGTCGACGAACGTGACGGTGAGGTCGCCGTTGGCTCGGGGGCGGGCGAAGGCGATGAGCGGCAGCGCGAGGTGCCGCAGCACTGCGATGTGGTGCTGGGCGTGGGTGATGTCGACGGTGTGGAAGTTCGGGGTGACGTCGGCAGGAGTCACGCCGGTGACGGTTGCGTCGCTGGCGCGGACGGCTTGGTGGCAGACGGCGGTGAACGTGCCCAAGTCGGCTTGGTGGTCGGGGCGCGGGGTGAAGCCGGTGGCTCCGGGCGGCAGCTTCATGGTCCGGCTCCGTGGTTGTGGCGGTCGGTGCAGGCTATCCGAGGCTGTCGCGGTGGTTCGGGCTTGCCGGCTCCCCAGGAGGGCGGGTGGGCGGCATACGGGATGGCAGCGGTGCCTCGGTCAAGGAGATGATCTGTGGCGAGAGTCGCGTTCATCGTCTCGTTGGGGTTCATGAATGTCTTTTCGTCCGGGCCAGGTCGTCGCTCGCCGCTACCACAAGCGCAACGTCGTCACGTGGGTTCAGGCCGCCGTGGTTGTCGCCGACGATGACGATGGGCTGCTGCTGTGGCAACCTTGCGGTGCTCCGCTAGTGCTCTACCGCGATGCCGTTGGTCGCAGCCTGAAGGACGCACCGATCGACGAGTTGGTTGGTGCTTCGCACGTCCATACCACCTTTCAGCACTACAGCGCACTGATGTTGCATCCTGCCGGCGCGAGCTACTCGGTGTGGTGGATGTTCGCGGGGGAGCGCTTCGCCGGCTGGTACGTCAACCTTGAAGCACCGTTCGAGCGGCATTCGATAGGCATCGACACCACGGACCATGCACTGGATCTGGAGATTGATCCGCAACGCCGTGTGTCCTGGAAAGACGAGGCAGAGTTTGTTGCCCGAATCGGTCACCCCGGGTACTGGGATGCCGCCGAAGCGGCGACGATTCGGGCTACGGCCGATCGAGTCGCAGCACTGGCCGCCGAAGGCGTCTACCCGTTCGACGGCACTCACTGCGACTTCCGACCGGACTTCACTTGGGGCGTGCCGGAACTTCCCGCTGGATGGGACCGCGCGCCCGCGTCGACGTCCTGATCAGGGTTCCTACTTCGACGAACTGCCTACCCTGCTGCGCGAGCCGTCACCAGGGCCAGGAGCAGTCGGGGGCACATAAGGGGGCACAAGACAACGTGAAACGTCGGCAAGGAGCCACCAATGACGCGAGTCCTTGACGGGATGCGAGCAGCGCGGAGACCAGGTCGCCGCAGGTCACATGAGAGACGGCGCAAGTTCCGCTTCAACGTCTGACGGCTCCCGAGTCGGTGGGAACGTCAGGATGGGGCAGCCGGTCTGTCGCACTGCCTGCCAGCGGCGGATCGTTGTCCGTCGCGGACGGTTCGCGACGCAGAAGGGCCAGCCCGGCGGCGACCACGCCGAGGGCGATGGTCGCTCCGGCGCACAGCAGGAGCGTCTGGCGGGCACCGATGCCGGTCGTCAGAGGGCCACCGAGCATGGTGCCCAGTGGCACCGCCAGCACGGTGACAGCGCTGTTCGCGGCCAGGACTTGGGGGAGTTTCGTGGTGGTGGTGCTGCGTTGGAACAGCGTCATCGACGTGGACAGGTAGGGAGCCCAGATGAGGCCGGCGAGGGCGAAGGCCGGCAGCGACAGGCCGACGGGTGTATCCAGGCCGAGCGGCAGCATGGCGACGCCGAACCCGACGACGATGCCGATGGTGGTGGGCCACAGCGGCCAGCGGTGTAGGTAGCGGGTGGCAAGGCCGCCGAGGAGGGAGCCGGCGCCGAATGCCGTGTAGTACAGCCCGAGGGTCGTCGCGGTGGCATGGAGGTCCTCGGTGACGATGATGGGCATGGCCACGTAGAACGAGCCGAAGAGAAGGAGGAACCCGAAGGTCAGCGCCAGTAGGCCGAGCAGAGGGCGGTTGTGGCGGATGATCCCGAAGCCGGCCGTGCGGGACGCAGCAGTCTCCGTCGGGTCTTGTCTCTCTACGGCGGGGACGGCGAGGCGGTAGGTGAGTGCCAGGACGGCGAAGGTCGCTGCGTCGATCGCGATGACCCACACCGGGCCGGCCCAGCTGATGAGGATGCCCGCCAATGGGGGACCGATGATGGTGGCGGTGTCGCCGATGATGCCGAGCACCGCGTTGGCCGGCAGGTGGTGTCGTTGGGGAAGGAGTTCGGATACCAGGGTGAAGCGTCCGGCGGAACCCCAGGAGCGCAGCAGCGAGGCTGCGGCGAGTAGGGCCACGTAGAGGCCGATGCTGAGAGCCCCGACGAGGTGGGCGGCGGGGATCGCCGCGAGTGCGGCGGCCCGCAGGATGGCGTCCCAGGTGGCGAGTTGGGCGCCGCTTCGGCCGCTCAGATGCCGGCCGAAGATCATGGTTCCGGCGGCGCTGGGCAGGGTGTATGCCGCCACCGCGATCGCGGTCCAGGTGCCGCGCTGGTCCGAGGGTGCGAGCTGTAGTGCCAGCCAGGTCACCGCGATCAGCGCCATGCCGTCGCCGAGAGCGGACACCGCCAGTCCGGGCAGGACTCGTCGCAGCAGGGGGTGGCTGATCATTGGCCAGTAGGGCGAGGAACGTGGAAAGCGAGGTGTCGATGTCTCGGGCGGCATGGTGCCACCCGACACGATGCAGTTTGCTCAGATCAACGAAATCGGCCGAGGGCAGAACGCTAGCCTTGCCCCCGGCCGGAGGGGCACGCCTTGTGCCTCCTCTTTCGAGGCAGGCGATGGGCCCGGCCGTCGCCAGGCCGTCGAACGTCAGACGGGCATCACGAACGACGACCAGCGGCGACCACGTTGCGCACTTCACCGAGCGTGGCTCAAGGGCCAAGCGATTGACGGGAGTACCTGGCTGCCGGTGGAGGGGCGACGATCCGGCTGGAGCCGGCAGGGATCGAGGTTGTCAGGGCCCCGACGGGGGCTTCCAATTCGCCGTCGACCCGGGCCTCTACCCCTCACCGGCACCTGTACTGGCCCGCCTAGCTTCTACGGCGGTCAGCAGTTGCAGCTTGACAGCCAGGAGACGTGGTTCGACCTGTACCTGTTTCCGGAATCCGGGAGCTGACGACCAACATCCGCCACTATGAAACCGGCTCGATGGCCGCGGCGCTGAGCGCCGGGCCATTGTCGCGCCGTCTGCTCCAGTGCCGCTCGGTGGTCCAGGTCCGCTTCCGCCCGCTGCCTTGCCCACTCGCGACTTAGAACTCCTAACAGAATGATCTAGGCGGGCGCCCGGGTCTATCCTTCATGGACGATCAACTACAGTGATCGGCCGTGAGGCGAGGTGAGCAGCCGCCGTGGGTCGTCTCGGACGACCTGTGGGCCGAGATCGAGCCGTTGCTACCGGCCCGCCCGCCTCGTCGGCGGCGCTATCCCGGTCGCAAGCCGCTTGATGACCGGAAGGTGTTGGGCGGGATCTTGTTCGTCCTCTACACCGGGATCCCGTGGGAGTTCCTGCCCCAGGAGCTCGGGTTCGGGTCAGGCATGACCTGTTGGCGTCGGTTGCGGGACTGGAACGACGCCGGGGTGTGGCAACGACTGCATGAGCTCCTGCTGGGCAAGCTGCGGGCCGCCGGTCAACTGGACATGTCCCGGGCGGTGATCGACGGCTCCCACATCCGGGCGCTCAAAGGGGGCCCAAAACCGGTCCGAGCCCGGTCGACCGCCGCAAGCCAGGCTCGAAACACCACGTCATCACCGACGCGGGCGGCATCCCCCTCGCCGCGACCCTGACCGGCGGCAACCGCCACGACGTCACCCAACTGCTGCCCCTGGTCGACAAGGTCCCCCGGATCAAGGGCATCCGCGGTCGACCAAGGCAGCGACCCGGCCGGATCTACGCCGACCGGGGTTACGACTACGACATCTACCGCCGCCAGCTCCGCGACAGGGGCATCACCCCGGTCATCGCCCGACGCGGCACCGGACACGGCTCCGGCCTCGGCACCCGACGGTGGGTAGTCGAGCAGACCATCGCCCTGCTGCACTGGTTCCGCCGGCTACGCATCCGCTGGGAGATCCGCGACGACATCCACGAAGCCTTCCTCACCCTCGCCTGCGCCATCATCTGCTGGCGACGACTCCAACGCTCAAAGAGTTAGGAGCTCTTAGGGGTTCACGTGTCGGCCTCATCAAGCACGTGTCCGATCCGTGCCCCGATGCATCGGTCAACATCGGCCAGTAGAGGGCCCGCCGCGGAGGGTGGCCCGGCAGCCCGGCGTCCATCGTCGGCCGGCAGAACGCCCCGCGGCCGTGACTCAATGCGATTTCCAAGCTGACAGTGTCACGCGCGCTGGTAGCCTGACGCGTCTCGCGCGAGAGGTGGAGTCCGTTCGGTGTTCAGGATGGTGCTGCGTAGGTTGGTCGCGGTGGCGGCCGTCTGCATGGTGACCGCGTGCGGTCCGTCAACCGCTCATCCAGCGGATCGATCAGCGGGCGATACGATCCCTTCCAGGGCGCAGGCGACGGGCTCTGCCACAGCCACGAAGCCGGCTTCCCCAGCAGTTCCGGCGACCGGCGGATCTGGCTACTCCGCGGCGTTGTCCGCACGCTTGCTGGCCACGGACTCAGTGCCGTCCGGATTCGCTGTGGAGATCGCGACAGTCATGGCGGCGGATGCTGGAGCTCAGCGCCCAGGCGTCGACGTGTCCTGTTCGGACAGCATGATTCCGCTGCTGTCGGCCACGCGGCTAACCGGGACTCCGTCAGCGATGGCCGCAGCCACCCTAAGCTATGACGCGGGTCCCGATGACTTTTGGGTGGGAAACGAAGTCCTCAGGGCCTACGCCGATGACGGTGCACGACGGGCAATGACCGACCTGCGAACCTTCATCGGCCGTTGCCCCACCCTCGTCGTGTCGTCCGGCCTCGGCATCGGCGACAGGTACCGCTTCGCAGTGGCACCAGGGCCGCGGCTGGGCGATGACAGTATGCACGTCAGCTGCAGCATGACGTCCGGTTCTGACACGCTGGAAGGCGACAGCATACTCGTCCGGATCGGAACCACTTTGGTGGTCGTTCAAGAACAGGGCAACAAGCCCGGCGGCGGCAAGTACCTCACCCAACTCGCCGAAGCTGCGCTCCGCAGATACCAGACAACCGGTCCTGAATAGCCTTACGCACCCCTGAGGCCAGGGCCGTTTGCGACCCGGCTGGCGGGACTGGGCCGTCGCCGTCTACCGACAAGAGCATCCCAGCCGCACGGGACGAAAGTGCCAGGCTCCGCCCGCAAGACGGCGGCCGACGACGCCGGCACCGGACCCTGAGCCGTGCACACGAGCTGCGGCGTTACTTCGTCCCCTGAACGCGTGTTGGCCTCCGGCGGTGTTTCCACGCGTAGATGAAGGCAGCCAGACCAAGGATTGCCAGCGCGGCGGCGATCCACATCGAGTTCTCAAAGCTCTGCTCGAACGCGAGGGCCTCCGCGTTCTCCTGCTGGATGGCCTCCGGCGTCGGGTCCTGGTCGGGCAGGGTGATCCCGTTCCAGAACGTGAGGCAGGGAAGCAGACACGAGGTCAGCATCAGCAGGACCCCGACGACCGTCAGCAGGCGCGTACGCGACACCGCGACAGGCTCCCACAGCCTTGATGATCAAGTTGTCCCGGAGGCTCTTGAAACCAGATCGTCGATCCCCGCCACCGATTCTGGTCCCAGCCCCCATGACATCGGATGCAACGTCAGTCGGCCTTTCCACCGCCGATTCACACCAGAGCAGCCAACGCGGCCGGTTGGTGCCCGATGCAACGGTCAACACGGGGCCATGGCAACTCCGGCCACGGGTGCACCACGGCGGCACGGCGGTGCTGCAGAGGGTGTAGCGGGGACAGCAGCGCGCCGAGTTCCTCCCGCTAGGCGCTGGTCAGGGGGGTCCGGCGGGTGTACCGCAGCCGTCCGCAGGTGGAGAGCCAGAGCCGTCACTCATATCCCATCGCCGGGATGACCTTGCCCAGTGCTTCTTCGATGAACTCGCGGGTTTCGCCGTCGAATTGGTCGTTGCGGTTCGTCAGCTTGTGAGACTGAAACGTTGAAGGGGTGGCGAAGTCGTCGACGTCGAGCCGTTCGAACAGGGCGCGGCGCTGCCCGGGCCAGTCGGCTGCGAGATCTTCTGCTTTCACCTCGATGTATCGCCTGCCCGTCAGGTCGACCGTGTTCTTCCAGGTGAGCCATCGGTGGTAGACCGGTTTGAGGTAGGCGAGCGCGCCGTCGACGGTGGGCGGTGCCCATGGCTGGGCCAGGTGGGATGCGAGCACCGAGACCGGGTGACGCTTGATGTGCACGATGGTCGCTTCGGGGACCAGTTCCCAGAGGAACTCCATGCACAGCAGGTTGAACGGTGTCTTCTCGCACCAGGTCGGCTTGCCCGCGTCGGCGGCTGCCCCGCCGAACATGGTGTCGATCAGGCCCCGCAAGATTCCGAGCAGTTCGCCCCGGTCGCTGAAATACCTGGGAAGTACCCGCCGGCGGCTCAGCGGCTCGAACGGCCCGGCAGGCCGGTCGCCGTTCCCGAAGCCTTCCGCGGGCGCAGGTTCGTCGTATGTGTACGCGATCAACTGCGGCCAGAGTTGTTGCACCGCGTCCCGGTAGCGCTGCTCGCCGACCAGCTCGGGAACGGTTTTGCCGCGATCGTCGCGCCGGCCGGGCACTCGTACGGTGAGAAAGTCGCTCAGCCGGTGCAGGGCGTCCTCACCGACGGTGGGGTCGTATCGATCGGTGAGTGCGTCGGCCAGGTCCCGCAGGCCACCCGGGTCGACGAGAAACCGGGTCTCCATGGGAATCCGATGGATCAGCGGATGTTCGCCGATGATGTCGGCGATCCGCGACGTTCCCGAACGACCCGTACCCGCAACGAAGACCGGTGAGGGGAAAGGCATGACGAGCAGTCAAACCCTCAGCCCGGCGCCGGTGCAAGCCATTTATCCCCTTCATTCGCTGCTACGGGCCGGACCCGCACCTGTGCGTCTTCGGACCACGCCTGATGCCGAGGCGCGTGCCCTTACTCAACGCGTGGCTACCGATGAAGCGATCGCGAGGTGGTGGGTGATCAACTGGGTGACGATCGGGATGGATCACGACGGACGTTCATGGACGTCAGCGGACCGGGTCAAGGGGTCATCGGTTCGAATCCGCCGTCTCGACAGTGGCTCGGGGAGGCAGCGGGGCGTGGGATCCGGTCACCGTCTACGCCAGGCGCCGGCGTCGCGGTAGCGCCACCAGTACAAGACGGTCAGGGCCAGGGTGCGAGTTGGCAGAGGGTCGGTTCGAAGGTGTCGCGGCCAAGGTCGATCGGGCGCCAGTGCATCGCGGTCATAGTCGCTCGGGTCGGCGAGCACAACCCCAGCGGCAATTCGGTGCAGGCACCCGTATGTGCAGACGTTCCGCTGGCCCTCGATGAGTGAGCCTTTGTCGGCGCCGGTGGCAAGCTGTGGTCAACGTAGCTGGAAGGCCGCGTCGATCGCGCGGCGGGTGCGGTCCTCGCTGCTCGGCAGCAGGTGCGGGTAGACCCGCCGGGTGAAGCCAGGGGTCAGCATGGCCGAGGTGCAGCCGGTCATGGACGTTCCCGCACGCTCGGCGAGGTCAGGGCGGACGTGGCAGCCGTCAGCGGACGTTGCGACTCATGCCGGGTGCGCCTTGTCGCGGTCGCCGGTTGGGGACCGGAGCGCGGATCGGCCCGCGTAGCGATGCATCGTCCGTCCTCGGCCACTGGTCGCACCCGGGAAGACCACTCGCGTTCCGGCGCGAGCCGCCCATTTCCTCTCCCCGCCACGAGTTCCTGGTCGAGTCGGTCGGTGTCGTTGATCTCAGGGGGCAGCGGATGTTCCGCCATTGCGCTCGCGCGCGCGTTTGATGCTGGCAATCTCGCCCTTGATTGGCCACCAATAGAAGGGAATGAACGCGGCGAGCACTGCCACGCCGAGAACGGGATGCCATGCGCCCAGCGCGGTTCCTACGGCAATCCACACGGGTGCCGGATGAAAGCGCCTGCTGATCGCCGCCGCGCTGGCCGAGTCGGTGGTCGGAGCCAGCAGGCGGCGGCCCCGCCGCGCGTATTCCCAGATGACGTTGAACAGGATGGCTGCTACTTCATAGGAGATTCCGTAGAAGACGACGGCAGTTCGCTTTCCATGACCGGACTCGAATGCGCTGGCCAGGACAGCGGAGGCGAATGGAAGGAACGCGATCTGCATCAAGAGGAGGGTGTTGAAGAGCAATACCAGGCGGTCTGCGGAGCGGATGTGGTCAAACATGACGTGGTGGTTCACCCACATCTGGCCGATGAGCAGGAAGGTGATGAAGTACGCCGCATATGAGGGCCAGAGTTCACGGAGGCCCTTCAACAGGTGCCGAGTGTCCTCCGGCGGGCGGATTTCCAAGACAAGCAGCGTGACGGCGATGGCAATGACCGCGTCGCTGAACGTGACGACTCGTTTGGGGTCTCGCTCCGCGCCTACCGGAGTATTGGATCGGTCCTCGTGGTCGCCGGCGGTCGAGTTGTTGCTGGCCGTGCGAAACCAGGGCATGCGCTTTCGCCCGACTGGTCAGGAGCCACCCGTCGCGCAGCGACGGCGGCAAGCGAGGGACGTCCACCAGAGCGCTCGGACCTGCCTGGGCAGACCTACTCGCACTTTCCTACGAGCCATCTCGGGCCTCCTCGGCGCGGAAATGGTTGGCTCCAAACCTGTCGGCTTTTCCCGTAGTTATAGGAAACAAACCCGCACTCGACCCGCCCCTCGCCTGCCGGCGACGGGCGCGCGGGCATACAGCATCGCCATGGTCCGTTGACGATCATCTCTCCGGATCCGGGGCGCCCGCCGGAGGCAGATCCTCGGGCTGCCTGGCATGTGGACGACCCGCCGCGAGCTGGAGCCGCCACCCGGGCGGTGCCGGCAGTACAGGCAGCCCGGACGGCCTCGGGGCCAGTCCGCGCCGGGAAACGCGACGGCTGCGGCTGCTTCGCAGGTTTAACGGCAGGCACCGGGCGAGTTCCAGCGCTGCCTGGCACCCGATCTCACTCGTCGGCAGCCTGTGTCCGCTTCCCGCGGCGGGGGTCAGAGCTAGCCCTCGGCCTAGCCTGTGCATGCCCCGCGCCGTAGCCGAGGAGCTTCCTGATGCTCGATGACATGCACGTGCTGCGCGATGCGGTCCGGGAGTAGCTCGAGTTGACCAGCTTCGCGGTCCAAAGCAAGAGGCGGGCCACAGTCCAACGTCAAGTGACGCCGTCATGCGGCCACCTATCTGGGCAAGCCCACCCGCGGCGGTTCCAACGTGACAGACGCCGGCGGCTGATGGGTGTGGGTGGCCGACCTGCCGCCGTGACGCGGTGTGCAGGTTCGGGCCGACACCTGCCAGAGCCGTAGGACGGGGACGTTTCCGGTGATCGTTCCCGCCCCGGGTCTCCGCACTGTTAGCGTGCGGCAGTGTCCGCAGGTCCCGAGGAGGTTCAGCCGAGAGGCCCCGCTCGCCTGGCCGACATCGGTCGGCTGGCGGCGTTCAGCGACGGTGTCTTCGCCATCGTCATCACCCTGCTGGTGTTGGATTTGCGGGTGCCTGAATACCACCACGGCGAGCTGCTCACGTCGCTCGTCAGGGAGGCCCCGTCCTACCTGGCGTTCGTGGTGTCGTTCATCTACATCGGCGTCCTCTGGCTCAACCACCACGCACTGCTACGGCTGGTCCGCGGCACCACCCTGGCGCTCAGCTGGATCAATATTGCCATCCTCTTCGGCGTGGTGATCATCCCGTTTCCGACTGCGGTTCTTGCGTCCGCGCTCGTCGATGGTGACACTCACGACCTGCGGGCGGCTGTCGTCACGTACGCGCTCGCGGCGGCGCTGATGTCGGCACCCTGGTTGGTGTTCTTCGCCTACCTACGCCGCCATCCGTCGCTCCGCGCGGGCCGCATCGACCAAGGCCACGTTCACGCGCAGGAGGCTCGTCCAATCACCGGCCTCGTGCTCTACGGACTGGCCGGGCTGCTTGGCTGGATCGTCAACCCGCTACTTGGACTACTCGGCATCGTCGTGATGATCATCTATCACGGTGTCACCAGCGAAGGTCTCCGTGCCGGACCGCTCCAGTGGATTCGGATCGGCCGCCGCGGCTGACGGTCGCCGGCCATCCATGGCACGACCCGCTCGTCCGCAGCGCTCGAGGTCGACGTGCGGCGCCTTCTTCATCACCAGCCCAGTGCCGGCGCGCCCATGACCTGGCCGCCCACGGCTGCGGCAAGGGCGTGCGCAAGTTCCGGTTGTGCGGGGTGGACGTGTACGTAGACGCTGTGGCCGGCGGGTGCTGGAGCGTGCCACAGTTCGGCGCCGTTGATGGCGAGTTCGAACCCGCAGCGGTTGTGCTCGCTTGGCCAGCACGTCTGCCACGAGATCCATGCGGGGTTCGTGCCCGCCGCGGCGAGGACGGCGTCAGCCGAGGTGCTCGGCAGCGGGTATTCGGGTGTGGAGACCATAGCGCCGATCGGTGGCAGTTGACGGAGCGCTGCCACGACCTCGGTCGTCATGTCCGTGATGAGGTACCCGCTGCCGTCACGGTGCTGACTCGGTCGGTCGTCCGGCGGTAGATGTGGTTCCAGAACGTCTCTCAGCTGACCGAGCAAGCGCGCCGGGATGGATAAGGAGACGTACGCGGGACCGATGCCCAGGTACCGACCCAGATCATGGGTATTGGTCTCTGCTCGGCCGAGGGCGTCCTGGGGACAGCGGCAGCCGATCGACCTGTGGGCCAGCAGACGCTGGGCCATCGCGTACGCGACGCCAAGGTCATCACCGGTGTGTATCCGGTAGACAGCCGAGTTCCCCATGGATCGCAGTCTCTCAGCCGGCGGCACAGAATCCGAGCAGCTTTCATGCTGGGGCCCACATCCACCTCGACGCAGGGACGTTCCCGCTGAATCTCGAATCGGTTCCTCTGATGCTGGCCCGCGACCCGAGGGAGGACTAGGTCCAGGTCGTGTCGCCCATCACGGGAGGCCAACCGGTAACGCACCACTGGAGTCTGCCGCTGGACAGGTGGACGTCGGCTGCCACCATGGCCACCGTGGGGATCTTGCGGAGCGGGTGGCGGCCGCGTTACCCC
The DNA here is from genome assembly GCF_030518795.1 of Micromonospora sp. NBRC 110009. Taxonomy (NCBI): domain Bacteria; kingdom Bacillati; phylum Actinomycetota; class Actinomycetes; order Micromonosporales; family Micromonosporaceae; genus Micromonospora; species Micromonospora soli. Next base: position 5,101,470 of record NZ_CP130427.1, read on the forward strand.
GTCCACGTGCTCTGCATCCTGGTCGGGCTGGGCATGATGTGGCTGCCCTACAAGACCTGGAATGACAACGATGCCTGGGAGGATCGACTGCGGGCGGAGGGCGTGCCGGTCCAGGGCGTCGTCGACGAGCTCGTGCACAAGCGCCGCAACAGCGACACGATGCACCTGCGCTACGAGTGGGCTCGGGTCGAGCGTCGGGCGGAGGTCGGTTGTTGGGAGGCCTGCCTTCCGGCCGGCACTCCGGTGCGGATCTGGGTCAGCCCCGATGACCCGGGTGATTTCGTGACCGAGTTCGGGACGCTGAGCGGGCATCGAGGCCGGGTCCAAGGGGTGATCGGGGCGGCGGGCCTAGTCCTGTTCGGATCGATGGTGCTCGCCGGCTTCACCCGCCTCGACCAGCGACGACGCGACCGCCGACAACGCGACTGGCAGCGGCAACAACGAGATCGGCGCCGACAACAGATCGGGCATACCAGGGTCAGGACGCAAGGCAAGCCGAGCCGACGCTGGCGGAAGAAGAACTGAATCAAGAGTTCGGGAGCCCTTCGACCACCGCACAGCCTGCCGTCCACCCCACTCGTAAGCACCCGCGGCCGGCCGCCAGCGCGTCGGTGGCAGCCCGCTGGCGGCGCGACATACGACGAAGCCCTCGGGCCGCCTGAGTGGTCAGGGGGACTCGGAGCTTCCGCACCAGAGCAGTCGCCCTCGGGGGCTGACGTGAACCGCGCCCGGACGCGCTTGTGCGCTGCGACACTCGATCGGTGGCGGGCAAGCGGTGGCATGAGCGGTTAGGGCCGGCCGTCACCATCGCCCCCGGGGCCCGCGTGGAGCGGTTCGAGGTCTTCTTCGACCTCGTCTTCGTCTTCTCGTTCTTCATCATCACCCGGGCCACCGCCGTGAGCATCACCAACGCCAACCTGCTGCACGGGTTGCTGGTGCTGGCCGTGCTCTGGTGGGTCTGGGTGGTGCACACCGTGGTGGCGACGCGGGTCCGGCTCGGCGTGGGCTTCGTCCCGGCGTTGATGATCGTCGCGATGGCCGCACTCTTCTGCTTCGCGCTGTCCCTGCCGCAGGCGTTCGGTGACCCGAGGCGGACCACCACCGGGCCGGTGGTCGTCGCGGTCAGCTATCTCCTGATCCGGGGTGTGCACCTGCTGCTGTACTGGCACGTCGCGCAGGAGCGGCCGGGCGAGCGCCGGCTGCTGCTGAAGTACTCCCCGGAGCTGGTGATCAGCACCATGCTGCTGCTGAGCGCCGCGCTGATCCCGCCGCTGATCTCCGACATGGACCGGGCCCTGATCCTTCGAGACGGGCTCTGGCTGGCCGTCGTCGTGCTCCAGTACAGCAGCGGTCTGGTCGCCGGCGCCTGGGGCTGGGTCGTGACCTCCGCCGAGCACTGGACGGAACGGTACGACTTGATCCTCATCATCGCCCTGGGCGAGTCGATCATCTCCGTCGGCGTCGGCGGCAACCTCCTCGGTCAGCCGGTCACCTGGCCGGCGATCGCCGCTGCGGTGCTCGGCATCTTCTTCACCGGCGCCCTGTGGTGGGCACACTTCGACGTGATCGCTCCGGCCGCCCGGATCGCGCAGCACACCGCGCAGGGTCGTTCCCGGGTGGCCATGGCTCGGGACGCCTACGCCTACTGTCAGCTGGTGATGATCGCCGGGATCATCCTCTTCGCGCTGGGCGCCGAGGAGATCGTCCGCCAGGTGGCGGACCGTTCCATCAGCCTCGGAGAACCCCCGCATGGTCCGGCGGCACCGATGCTCTACGGCGGCGTCATCTGTTACCTCTTCGGCGACATGCTGTTCCAACTGCGGACCCTGGGCACCCTCTCCTGGACGCGGGTCGGCACGGTGCTCGTGCTCGCGGCCGCCATTCCGCTTGCCATGCATCTGCCCGCGCTGGTGGCCCTCGCCCTGCTGACGGCGATCTGCATCGGCCTGGTCGTGGTCGAGTTGGTGGCGATGGCCGACGCCCGCCGAGCGCTGCTGACCGCCGTCTACGAGGAGCGGAACACCTACGAAAAGCACGAGGCCGGATGGCGAGCCCGCTGGCACGAAGGGAGCCCGGACGAGAAACCCGGCTGAGGACCGGGCCGGTCAGGACCAGCCGGGGCGACGGCGGGGATGCCGCCTTGCCGGGTGTCGGGAAGCAGGATCGGGGCCCACCATGGACGGGTGCAGATGACACGCGCCGTCGGCTGGCTCGGCCTGGCCGTACACCTCGCGGTGGGGTTCTGGTACGCCGCGAGCGGACTGGTCGCGCCGGCCTGGGCCGTCGTCGCGCTCCTGCTGGTCTGGGTGGCGCTCCTGGCGGTGGCGATCCGGCTGTTGCGCCGGCGGCCGGTGCTGGTGCCACTGGTGCCGGTGTCGGCGGTACTGATCTGGCTGGCGGCCGTCTCGGCCGGTGGCGCCTGGCTCGGCTGGACCGCGTGACGGGCGGCGGACCCGGCCTCGGCGCCCGGGCCGGCGGCCGGGTCCGGTGTGCCCGGACGGGTGCCCGACCGTCCGGGAAGGACGCCGCGCCCCGGTTCCCGGGGCGGCGGCATGTCCGGCCGGCCTGCGAGGTGGCGGGCCGGCCGGACGTCCTCGGCGGGATCAGTACGCGTAGGTGACCGAGATGGTGGTGCTGGGGCAGTTGTTGGCCCAACTGGTCAGGGTGCTCTTCTCGGCGCTGTCGACGCTGAGCCGCCAGCGGACCTTCACCGCGACCCATTCGCCGATGTAGCGGCAGCGGGCGGAGGCGTAGGGCGGCAACCAGGTGGCCGGGTCCTGGTCGCCCTTGGCCTGGTTGACGTTGTCGGTGACGGCGGCCAGGGACCGGTGGTCGCCGAGGTCGTTGGCGTACGCCTGGCGGCGGCTGGTGGTCCAGTTGCGGGCGCCGGAGTCCCAGGCCTCGGCGAGCGGGACCATGTGGTCGATGTCGAGGTCGCCGGTGAGGGTCCAGTAGGCGTTGTCGTAGTAGGAGTACCAGCGGCCGCCGGAGAGGGTGCAGCTGCCACTGACGGTGGGCGCGGAGACCGCCTCGGCGAGGAGTACCTCGTTGCGGGTGTTGCAGCCGTCGCCGTCGGCGTCGATCCAGTGGGGGAACAGGTCCCGGCTGTAGCCGGTGCGGACCTCGGTGGCGACCGGGAGGCCGGCGACGGCGGTGGTGAGGGAGGCGGAGTAGCTGGCGGCCCAGGCGGGTTGGGTGAGGCCGAGGGTGGCGGCCAGGATGGCGGCGAGGCTGATGGCCGTCGCGCGGAGGGTGCGGGTCATGGTGCTCCGTCCGAAGGGGAGTTGATGGCACCTATATAGACCAGCATGGAAGTAACGGTCTAGATCAATTTCTGTGAACGGCAGTTGAGCCGTCGCCGTACCTTTCTCGCCGTGGCAGCTGTCGTGTTAACTGCGGCTTTAACCGTTCCCAGGCGGATGGGCGCAGACTGGAGGATGCTGGCCTGAGGGACATCAGGCCAGCATGGGTACGAGGGGAGGTGCGGGATGGTCGACGACACCGCTGCGCAGGTACCGCCGGAACCGGCCATGGCCGTACGCGAGCCGGCCGTCGCGCGTCCCGTCGAGCCGCCGAGCAGTCTGGAGCTGTGGGCCCGGGCCCAGGTGCTGCACCGCTGCTTCGGCGACGACGACGGCGAGCCGCACATCCTGCGCGGCCTGGACTGACCGGGCGCGTGATCCGCTGACCGGTCAGCCGCTGGGCGGTGGCGGGGCGGCACGCCACGGGGCGCGCCAGTCCGGTGCGGGCCAGCCGTCGGCCACGTAGATGGTCTCGCGGGCCACCTTGCCGTCGCGGAACTCGAGGACGTCCACCCCGAATTTCGGCTCCCCGCCGTCGTACCGGACCAGCAGTTCCGCCACCCAGACTGCGCCGCTGCCGCGGACCCGGCCCACCTCGTAGCTGACCCGGGCCGGATACCGCCGCCGCCACTCGCGGAACGTGTGCACTCCCTCGAACCGTTCGCCCGACTGCGGGAATTCGAGGGTCGCGTCGGCGTGGTAGATCTCGTGCGCCATGTCCTCGTCGGTGCCGCTGTGGTCGAGATGGTGCCGCAGCGCGGCCCGGACGGCCTGCTCGTCCATCCCGCCCCCCTCCGCGGTGGACCGGTGGGATCGACGCTACGGGCACCGGCGGGGCTGGACCGGCGGAACGTCAACCCAGCCGGGCCGCGCGGGCCCGGACACCAGCCCAGGGCCGGGTCAGCCGACCCGGGCGGAGCCGAGCAGCGCGGCGGTGGGCAGCCGGAGCGTCCCGTCGGCGTCCCGGTAGGCGGCGCTGAGCCGCTCGTACTCCCGCCGGATTCGCTCCCGCACGTCGGCGGGCTGCCGCTGCACCACCAGGCCCACGCTGCCGATGCCGGCTGCCGGGCCGGCCCACCAGTCCACCGGGTCGGCGTGGTGCACCCAGGTCAGCGTCGTGCACCGGACGTCCGTCAGACCGGGGGCGGCGAGCAGCCCGGCCAGGCCGGCCTCGGTGCGCGGGAAGTCCCGCTCCGGCGCCAGCCGCGGCAGGTCGTCCGGCGTCGGCACGCCCGCGGCGGCGACCGCCCTGCCCCAGAGCCGTTGCAGCGGCGGGTGCGGGCTGGGCCAGACGGTCACCGCCACCCGGCCGCCGGGACGGACCACCCGGCGCAGCTCGGCCACCCCGGCCGCCGGATCGCCGACGTGGTTGAGCACGAAGTTGGCCACCGCCGCGTCGAATCCGCCGGCCTGGAACGGCAGGCGCGGCAGGACCGCCCGGGCGAGCGCCGCGCCCCGGGCCGTGGCGCGAGCCGCGTCGAGCATGCTCGGCTCGGCGTCGACCGCGACCACGGCGGCGCCGCGCGTCAGCGCCGCCGCCGCGACCGTGCCCGGTCCGGTGCCCACGTCCACCACCCGCGATGCCGCGCGCACCTCCGCCGCATCCAGCAGCGCCTCCGTCGGGTACGCGCAGAGCCGGCCGAAGCTGCGCTGGTACGCCTCGGCCCGTCCCGCCCAGCGGGACCGCTCGTGCGCGTCGAAGTCGGTGCCGATCATGGCGGGCAGCGTAACCGGCGTGGCGGGCCGGTCCTACCGTGGCGGCCATGACGACGGTGGTGGTGGTCCTGGCGACGGTGGTCCTGCTCCTGGCGGCGGTCGTCGGATACGTCGGGTGGCGGGACCGGCGGCGCGCCGCCGCGGACGAGGACCGGGAAGCGACCGGCGCCGCGCGGGCGGAGTGGCACCGGCGGGCGGCCGAGCGGGAGCACGAGTACGGCGACGGCTGGAACCGGGACGGCCAGGGCTACTCCGGCTGAACTGTCACCGCCCGTCCCACGTGATCATCGGTGGGCATCATCCGGGCACGGCCGGGGTACTGCGCACGGCACAGGCACTGAAGCCGGGGAGGCAACCGTGGGGGAGCAGGCGGGACGTCGGCGACCGGGACCGCTCGCCGGACTCCTGGTGGCCCTGGTGGTGGCGGCCGGGTGCATGGGCGGCGGGCTCGATCAGGGTGAGCCGCAGCAGCCCCGCCCGCAGCGGACCGGGCAGCCGGCCTCCCCGGGCGCGCAGACCACCCGGGCCGACGGGACCACCAGCGTCGCCGAGTTCAAGCAGGACTTCAACGACGCCGTCGGCATCGCAGAGCGCTACTGGACCGATCAGTTCCGGGCCTCCGGCAAGCGGTTCGACCCGATCCGACGGGTGGTGCCGTACACCCGGGCGGGGGAGGTGTCCTGCGGCGGGGAGGGGCTGCCGCGCAACAACGCCGTCTACTGCTCGGCCGGGGACTTCATCGCGTACGACGTGAACTGGTCGGTGGCGGCGTTCCGGCAGGTCGGCGACGCGTTCCTGTTCTACCTGCTCGGCCACGAGTACGCCCACGGCGTGCAGGTCCGCCTCGGCATCCGCTACAACTTCACCATCCAGCAGGAGTTGCAGGCCGACTGCATGGCCGGGGCGTACATCGGCGACAACGTCCGGTCCGGGGTGCTCACCCTTGACGAGGGCGACCTGGACGAGTTCCGGGAGGGGCTGCTCGCGGTCGGTGACGACCCGAACCAGCCGTGGTTCGCCGAGGGCTCGCACGGCACCGCCGAGCAGCGCAGCGACTCGTTCTTCCGGGGCTACGAGAAGTCGCTGGCCGCCTGCGACCTCGGCTGATGCCGCAGGTCACTGTCGGCCGGGACGGCCGGCCCGGGCGGGGGTCCGGCTGAGAGGATCGGTGGGTACGCCCACCCGAGGAGGCCCCCGCTGAGCAGCAGACACCCCGCCGCCGTGCTCTTCGACATGGACGGCACCCTGGTCGACAGCGAGAAGCTGTGGGACGTCGCGTTGCAGGAGCTCGCGGCGGTCTACGGCGGCACCCTCTCCGACACCGCCCGCAAGGCGATGGTCGGCACCAGCATGGCCGCCTCGATGCGGATCCTGCACGACGACCTGGGCCAGCCGGAGCGGGATCCGCAGGTCAGCGCCGACTGGATCAACGCGCGGATCCTGGAGCTGTTCCGCACGGGGCTGCGCTGGCGGCCGGGCGCGCTGGCGCTGCTGCGGGCGGTCCGCGCGGCCGGCATCCCCACCGCCCTGGTCACCTCCAGCGTCCGGCCGCTGGTCGAGGTCGCCCTGGACACCCTCGGGCGGGACAGCTTCGACGCGGTGGTCTGCGGCGACGAGGTGGACGCGACGAAGCCGCACCCGGAGCCGTACCTGACCGCCGCCCGGCTGCTCGACGTGCCGATCGCCCGCTGCGTGGCGATCGAGGACTCGTCGACCGGGGTGGCGAGCGCGCTGGCCGCCGGGGCCGCCGTGCTGGCGGTGCCGGCCGAGGTGCCGCTGCCGCCGACGGACGGCGTGCACCAGCTGGAGAGCCTGACCGCGGCGGACCTGGAGCTGCTCGCGGCGCTGCTCGGCGAACCGCCGGCCTGAGTCTCCTGCCCCCGTCACCGCAGTAGGAGGGCCCCTTGGCAACGCCCGGCGTTGCCAAGGGGCCCTCCGTTCTGCTCAGTCGTGCGCGATGGCGCCCAGCACGTTGATCCGCGCGGCGCGGATCGCGGGCAGCACCGCGGCGACGACGCCGACGATCGCGGCCAGGATGAGGAAGGTCCCCATCTGGCCCCAGGGCAGGACCAGGTCGGTGATGCCCTCGTCCTTGAGCGCCCGGACCACGGCGGCGCCGAGACCCGTGCCGACGGCCACCCCGAGCAGCGCCCCGAAGATCGAGATCACCACCGCCTCCACCGTGATCATGCGCATGGTCTGCGCCCGGCGCAGCCCGATGGCCCGCAGCAGGCCCAGCTCACGGGTCCGCTCCAGCACCGACAGGGCCAGGGTGTTGATGATGCCCAGCACCGCGATCACGATGGCCAGCGCGAGCAGGATCTGGATCATCGTGAGCAGCCCGTCCAGCTGGCTGGTCTGCTGCTTGATGAACGCGTCCCGGTCCGCCACCGACACCTCGGGGCTGTCCGCGAGCAGTCGTTCGACCTGCGGCTGCACGTCGGCGACCCGGGCGCCCGGGGCGAGCTGCACGAAGCCCTGGATCGGCTGCGGAATGGCGAAGTCGCTGGCCGCCTGCGGGGGCAGCACCACCGGGTTGGTCAGCTGGGAGCTCTCGTAGATGCCGCTGACCGTGTAGCTGCGGGCGTCGCCGCGGGACAGCTGCACGGTCATGGCGGAGCCGACCGACACCTTCCGGGACTTGGCGGTGTCCGAGCTGAGCAGCATCTGGTCCGGCCCCAGCCGGCTGATGTCACCGGCGGTGGGCTTCGCCCCGAAGATCCGCTGCAGCGCCGCGATGTTGCTGGACGCGGCCACCCAGGTGCGGGTGCCGTTCACCACCGCCATGTCGCCGTACTCGCCGTCGACCAGCTGCACGCCGGGGAGCGCGGCGGTCTTGTCCAGCACCGCCGGGTCGAAGCTCGGCGGCCGCGGGCCGCTCTGCGCGCCGGAAATCACCAGCTCGGCCTTGATGGTGTCCTGCGCCAAGGCGCTGATGCTGCCCTTGGCCGAATCGAGGATCACCGTCACCCCGGTGACCAGGGCGATACCGACCATCAGGGCGGCGGCGGTGATCGCCGTGCGGCGGGGGTTGCGTCCGGAGTTGAGCCGGCCCAGCTTGCCCGGCACCGACCAGGCGAAGATCGCCCCCAGCAGGGAGACCACCGGCCGGCTGATCAACGGGGTCAGCAGTGCCACGCCGATGAACGCGAAGAGCACGCCGCCGAGAATGGTGGCCAGGGTCTGGCCACCGGCGTGGCCGTCGAGCCCGAGGAAGAGCAGGACCGCCCCGATCCCGGTGACCACGGCCCCGCCGACGGTCACCTTGGTCAGCGGCCGGTCCGGGGTGGCGACGTCCTGCATCGCGGCGATCGGCGGGATCCGCGAGGCCCGCAGTGCCGGCAGCAGCGCCGCCACCACCGTGATCAGCAGACCCACCGCGAAGGCGCCGATGATAGCCGCGGGTGGCACGCCGAGCCCGGCCAGGGTCAGCCCGCCGGCCAGCTTCCCGAACAGGTACGCCAGCAGCGCGCCGACGCCGATGCCCGCGGCGAGCCCCAGCACCGAGGCGATCAGGCCGACCGCGACGGCCTCCACCACCACCGAGCCGATGACCTGCCGACCGCTGGCCCCGATCGCCCGCATCAGGGCCAGTTCGCGGGTCCGCTGGGCGACGATGATCGAGAAGGTGTTGAGGATCAGGAAGGTGCCGACCAGCAGCGCCACCGCGGCGAAGCCGAGCAGGATCTTGTTGAAGAAGGACAGGCCCTCCTTCAGGCTGGCCGACGCGTCGGCGGCGACCTGCTTGCCGGTCTTGACCTCGTAGTCCCCACCGAGGACCCCGGCCACCGCGTCGCGCAGCGCCTCCGGAGTGGTCCCGTCGGCGGCCTGCGCGGTCACGCTGGTGTAGACGTCCGGTTTGCCGAGCATCAACTGCTGGGCGACCGGGGTGGTGAAGGCGACCTCGTTGACGCCGCCGATCGAGTCGCGGCCCCCGCTGTAGCCGAAGACGCCGACCAGCGTGAACTCCTTCTTCGGGGCCAGGGTCAGCACGCCCACGCGGTCACCGACCTGGACCTTCGCCGCGTCGGCGAGGGCGACGTTCACCACGATCTCGTCGTCGGCCTGCGGCGCGCGCCCCTCGCGCAGCTTCATCAGGTCGCTCTCGCCGAGCCAGTTCTCGCCCAGCTGCGGCGGACCGAAGGAGGTCACCACCTTGCCGTTGCTGCCGATCAGCCGGGCGCCGTCGGCGTTGACCACGCCCTTGGCCGTTGCCACACCGGACACCGCCTTCACCTGGTCCACGACCGAGGCGGGCACCGGGGCGGCGACCTGCTCGCCCTCCGCCTCGCCGAGCGCGACCTTCGGCTTCGCCGCGACGTTGACGTCGACGTCGGAGAGCCCGTCGGCGAAGACCGCGTCGAAGGAGCGGCCGAGGGTGTCGGTGAGCACGAACGCGCCGGAGACGAACATGACGCCCAGCACCACCGCCAGACCGGACAGCAGGAGGCGCACCTTCCGGGCGAGCAGGCTCTTCAGAGTGGCCCGGAGCATCAGTTCGCCACCTCGGTCGGGGCGTCCAGCTTCTTCATCGTGTCCAGCACCGTGTCGGCGGTCGGCTCGATCAGCTCGGAGACGATCTGCCCGTCGGCGAGGAAGACCACCCGGTCGGCGTACGCGGCCGCGGTCGGGTCGTGGGTGACCATCACGATGGTCTGGCCGTGCTCACGGACCGAGTTGCGCAGGAAGTTGAGCACCTCGGCGCCGGAGCGGGAGTCCAGGTTGCCGGTCGGCTCGTCCGCGAAGATCACCTCGGGGCGGGCGACCAGGGCCCGCGCGCAGGCGACCCGCTGCTGCTGGCCGCCGGAGAGCTGGGCCGGCCGGTGCTTCAGCCGGTCCCGCAGGCCGACCGTGTCGATCACCGTGTCGTACCAGGCCGGGTCCGGCTTGCGGCCGGCGATCGACAGCGGCAGCAGGATGTTCTCCTGGGCGGTGAGCGTGGGCAGCAGGTTGAACTGCTGGAAGATGAAGCCCACCTTGTCCCGGCGCAGCTTCGTCAACCCGGAGTCGCCGAGCCCGGTCACTGTGGTGTCGCCGATCATGACGGTGCCCCGGGTGACCGAGTCTAGCCCGGCCAGGCAGTGCATCAGCGTCGACTTGCCCGAGCCGGACGGGCCCATGATCGCGGTGAACCGGCCCCGCTCGAACTCGGCGCTCACCCCCCGTAGCGCGACGACCTGCGCCTCGCCGCTGCCGTACACCTTCCACACGTCGCTGGCCCGGGCCGCGGCCTGTGCCTGCCGCCCCACCGTCGCGGTCACGTCATCTACCTCTTCCGTCTGCCTGTCGAATCCGCACCGCCCCCGCTGACCGGTGCGACCGTTCCATCCTCGGTGCCGGGGCACGGGAATCCGTCCGTCCCCGGGCGTATCCGTCGCCGGAAATCCCGCTGGGGGACGCCCCCGAGATCGACTCAGGGTCGTCCCTGACCGGACGCCGTCCGGCACGGCCCCGCCGACGCTAGGACCTCACGTCACGTCGTGGTCAACCCCGCCGCGCCGCCGATGGTCACGGTAGGTGACGGTCGCCACCCCGCCGGCCGCTCAGCCGCCGGGCCGCACCAGCCCCGTCTCGTACGCCAGCACCACGGCCTGCACCCGGTCCCGCAGCCCCAGCTTGGTCAGCACGTGCCCGACGTGGGTCTTGATGGTGGTCTCGCTGACCGACAGCGCCCGGGCGATCTCGGCGTTGGACAGCCCGCGTGCCACCTGCACGAGCACCTCCCGCTCCCGGTCGGTCAGCGCGTCCAGGGCCTTCGGCGGGGTCGCCGCGGGGTCGGGCAGTGCGTCGGCGAAGCGGTCCAGCAGCCGGCGCAGGATCCGCGGCGCCACCACCGCCTCCCCGGCGGCCACCGTGCGGATCGCGGTGACCAGGTCCTCGGCCGGCACGTCCTTGGCCAGGAAGCCGCTCGCCCCGGCCCGCAGCGCGCCCACGACGTACTCGTCGAGGTCGAAGGTGGTGAGGATGAGCACCCGCACCGGCAGCCGGGCGTCCACGATCGCCCGGGTCGCGGCCACCCCGTCCATCCGCGGCATCCGGATGTCCATCAGCACCACGTCCGGCAGCAGTCGGCGGGACAGCTCCACCGCCTCCAGGCCGTCCCCGGCCTCGGCCACGATGTCCAGGTCGTCCTCGGTGCCGAGCACCATCCGGAAGCCGGTCCGCAGCAGCGGCTGGTCGTCGGCGAGCAGGACCCGTACCGGCCGGGCCCTCGCGGTGCTGTCGGTCATCCCTGGTCCCCTGTCGCCGCACCCGCCGGAACCGCCCCGACGGACTCGAGCGGGATCCGCGCGTACACCCGGAAGCCGCCGCCGGGCCGCGGACCGGTCCGCAGGACCCCACCGTAGAGGGCGACCCGCTCCCGCATGCCGACCAGCCCGTGTCCGATCCGGTCGCCACCCGGGTCGGGACCGCGCCCGGTGTCGGTCACCTCCACCGCCAGAAAGCCGTCGGTCCAGGTGAGCCGGACCAGCGCGGTGGCCCGCCCGGCGTGCTTGATCGCGTTGGTCAGGGCCTCCTGGATGACCCGGTAGACGGCCAGCGCCACGCCCTCCGCCAGCGGCGCGGGCGCGCCGTCCACCCGCAGCGTCACCGGCAGCCCGGCCTCCCGGACCTGCTCGACGAGGGTCTCGATGCCGGTCAGCCCCGGCTGCGGGGCGAGCTCGGCGGCCGCCTCGGCGTCGGTGCGCAGCACGTCCAGCAGCCGGCGCAGCTCTCGCAGGGTGGCCCGGCCGGTCTCCTCGATGGTGGTCATCGCCGTCTCGGCGGCGTCCGGGTCCCGGCGCAGCACCCGCCGCGCCCCGGTCGCCAGCACCCCCATCACGCTCACCTGGTGGGCCACCACGTCGTGCAGCTCCCGGGCGATGCGGCGGCGCTCGTCCGCGACGGCCTGCTCGGCGAGGGACCGCTGGGTGGCCTCGGCGATCCGGGCCCGCTCGCGCAGCATCCGCGTCGACTGCCGGCGGGCCTGCACCGCCCGGCCCACCGCGTACGCCACGCCGGCGGTGAGCAGATTGTTCAGCACCAGGTACGCCGGCCCCATGTGGAGCACCCCGTCCAGCGGGGTGACCAGGTTGGCCAGCACCACCGGCAGCCACAGCAGCAGCGTGGCCAGGGCGGCCGGGCGCAGCCGCTGCTGCGCCGCCATCGTGTAGGTGAGCACGATGAAGGTCAGCCCCTGGGTGGCCGGCGCCTGCCGGAGAAGCACCGGCAGGGCGAGGGTGGCCACCGCCGCCCCGACCGCCGGCCACGGCGCGACCCGGCGCAGCGCCACCGGCGCGGCGCCCAGCACGCTCCAGCCCACCGCGGCCCACAGCTGCTCGGGGCGCAGCTCCCTGGGCATCAGCAGCAGGAACGCCGCGCTGACCGCCACCAGGGCGACCGCGAGGCACGCGTCGGCGGCCAGCGGCCGACGGCTCGTCCACTCCCGCAGCCGGTTGGTCATGCCGTTACCTCTCAGTGCGCTCTGGTGAGCACACGATCAGTAGTCCTGCCTTGCGGTGGGACGGTCCCGGTCTTACCGCGGGTTCGGGGCCGGGTTGACGCTTCGCAGCCACCAGCCCGCTGGGGCGGGTCTTACGGTCGGCTCCACGTCCTGCCACCGAGCCACTCCCGGCGGTCGTTGTGTCTGCCGCGAGGGCGGCGAGGTTGCGTGCGGCGTTCAGGTCCCGGTCGAGGGTCAGGCCGCATGTGTCGCATTCGTACTCGCGCTCGGACAGGGCCAGCTTGGTTTTCACCGCGCCGCAGCCCGAGCAGGTCTTCGAGGATGGATACCAGCGGTCGGCCACCATGAGCCGCCCACCGTTCCATTGCGTTTTGTATGTCAGTTGCCGACGCAGTTCGGCGAACCCGGCGTCGGCGATATGCCGCGCGAGGCGTCGGTTGGCGAGCATCCCGGCCACGTTGAGGTCTTCCACCACGACCGTGCCGTGCTCGCGCGTAAGTCGGGTGGTGAGCTTGTGCAGGCCGTCGCGGCGTAGCCGAGCGACCCGGGCGTATGCCCGGGCGAGCTGGTGTTGGGCGTGCTGCCACTGGTTCGACGGACGGCGCCCGGTGCGGCGGTCCGGGCCGACCTTGCGGGACAGCCGCCGACCCAGGCTGCGCAGTCGGCGTTGCGCGTCGGTCAGGTGACGCGGGTTGGGCACGAGTTCGCCGGTGGACAGGACCGCGAGGTTCTTGATCCCGACGTCCACCCCGATCACGGAGTCAGGGTGGACCGGTGTGTGCGCGGCCCGGTCGACCTCAACGGTGAACGCGACATGCCAGCGCCCACCATCGCGGCGCACGGTGGCGGACATGATCCGGGCCGTGCCCGCCTCCAGACGGCGGGCGAGTTTGCGGGCGGACTCGTGCAGCTTCAACCGGCCCAGCCGCGGCAGCACCACGTGCTTACGGTCCGCCTCGACGCGGATCGTGCCGGTGGTGAACCGCACCGACGGCGTCGACCGGCGCCGTGACTTGAACCGGGGAAACCCGACCGCCCGCCCGCCCCGCTTACCCGACCGGGAGTCGGACCAGTTCTTCAGCGCGCGAGCCAGGGCATCCAGACCGGTGTTGAACGCCTCCTTGGAACACCCCCGCCACCACGGCGCGACCTCGTTCTTGGCCGCGTTCCACGCCTTACGCAACGCGGGCAGCGACCACGACACAGCCGGGGTGAGCTCGTGATCCGGGATGCCGTAGGAGCGCTCGGCGGCCCGCTGATCCATGACCGCCTTCACCCTGGCCAACGCCCAGTTGTGCGCGACCCGCGCCGCTCCAGCATGCGCCAGCACGGCGCGCTCCTGCCCCGGGGACAGGTCCAGAGCGAACTGATACGCCTGGATCACCTTCACCGGAAGCCCGACCTCCGCCTGGCGGAGGATGATCACTCGTCCGCGCCGGGGGCCACCGGCCGGGACCGGGCGTCGGTCAGCGGGTCACCGGCGCCGGCCGACGGGAACGGCGGCGGAGTGCCGCCGAAGCTCGGGCAGAGCGCCTGGTGGCTGCACCAGTCGCAGAGCCGGCTCGGCCGGGGACGGAAGTCCTGCCGCGCGGTGGCCTGCTCGATCGCCCGCCACAGCGCCACCACCGTGCGCTCGAACCGGACCAGCTCGTCGGCGTCCGGGGCGTAGTCGCACACCTCGGCGTCCTTGAGGTAGAGCAGCCGCAGCACCCGAGGCACCACGCCCCGGGTCCGCCACAGCACCAGCGCGTAGAACTTGAGCTGGAACAGCGCTCGCGCCTCGAACGCCTCCCGCGGCGCCCCGCCGGTCTTGTAGTCGACCACCCGCAGCGCGCCGTCGGGCGCCACGTCGAGCCGGTCCAGGTAGCCCCGGATCAGCAGCTCGTCATCGACCACCGCGGAGATCAACGCCTCCCGCTCGGCCGGCTCCAGCCGGCGCGGGTCCTCCACCGCGAAGTAGCCCTCCAGCAGGCCCGCCGCCGAGCGCAGGAACTCGGCCACCGCCGCCGCGTCGCCCTCGGCGAACAGGGTCGACAGCTCCGGCTGCTCGGTGACCAGCCGGTCCCACTGCGGGGCCACCAGGTCGCCGGCCGACTGCGGGGTGCGCGCCGCCGCCGGCAGGTCGAACAGCCGCTCCAGCACCGCGTGCACCAGGGTGCCCCGGACCTGCTCGACGGTGGGCCGCTCGGGCAGCCGGTCGATGCTGCGGAACCGGTAGAGCAGTGGGCAGGTCTTGAAGTCCGCCGCCCGCGACGGCGACAGCGACGCCCGCACCCCGGGCGGCGCGGAGGCCGAATCGTGGCCGCCAGCCGCGTTGGAGTCGTCGCAGGCCGGGGGATCCTGCATGTCGATCACCGGTTCCGCCGTCATGTCCGGAAGGTTAGGGCACCGGTGTGACAGGGCGGCCGTCGCCGCACCGGGGCATGATCCGCGCGGCGTAGCATCGACCCGGTGGAGCAGAGGAGCCGACCGCGCCGCCGGCCCGGGCTGAGCGTCGGTCGGGTGTGCGGCGTGCCGCTGCGGGTCGACGCGTCGATGCTGCTGCTCACCGTGGTGGTCACCGTCCTGTACGCGGCCCTCGCCCGCCGCCAGCTCGACCTCGGCCACCTCGGCGGCTACCTGGTCGGGCTGGGCTTCGTGATCTCCCTGCTCGGCTCGGTGCTGCTGCACGAGCTGGGGCACGCGCTGACCGCCCGCCGATACGGAATCGGTGTGCGCGGGATCACCCTGGAGCTGCTCGGCGGCTACACCGAGATGGACCGGGACGCCCCCAGTCCCCGCGTCGACCTGCTGGTCTCCCTCGCCGGCCCGGCGGTTTCCGCGGTGCTCGGCGCCGCCGGCGTGGCCGCCACCCTGGCCCTGCCCGCCGGCACCCTCGCCCACCAGCTCGCCTTCCAGGTCGCGGTGAGCAACGTCGTGGTCGCCGTGTTCAACAGCCTGCCCGGGCTGCCGCTCGACGGCGGCCGGGCGCTGCGCGCCGCGGTCTGGGCGCTCACCCGGGACCGGCACCGGGGCACCGAGGTGGCCGGCTGGATCGGCCGGGCCGTCGCCCTGGCCACCCTGGCCCTGGTCGGCTGGCTCACCCTGCGCCGGGCCGTCGCGCCGCTGGCCCTGCCGCTGGTGCTGCTCGTCGGCGTCACCCTGTGGCGGGGCGCCGGGCAGTCCATCCGGATGGCCCGGATCAGCCGCCGCCTCCCGCTGGTCGACCTCGCCCGGCTGGCCCGCCCGGTGCTCCCCGTGCCCAGCGGCACCCCGCTCGCCGAGGCGCAGCGCCGTGGCGCCGAGGGCGCCGTCCCCGGCGCCGCGCTCGCCGTCGCCGATGCCGCCGGCCGGCCGGTCGCCCTGGTCGATCCGGCCCGGGCCCAGGCCGTACCCCCGGAACGGCGGCCGTGGCTCGCGGTGGACGCGGTCTCCCGCGACCTGGCCAGCCTGCCCGCGCTCCCGGTCGGCGCGGACGGCGAGCAGGTGATGGAGACCGTGCGCACCCACCCGGGCGCGCAGTACGTCGTGACGGCAGGCGAAGATGTGGTCGGCGTTCTGCACATAGCGGATCTGGCTCAGCTCCTCGAACCCAAACGGAAGACGAACACGTGACCGCACATTCCTCCACCGTCCCGGCCGACCCCGCCGTCCCGGCGCTGCCGCCCGTCCACCGGGGGCCGTTCCGCCCCGGGGACCGGGTGCAGCTGACCGACCCCAAGGGGCGGATGCACACCGTGACGCTGGAGCCCGGCAAGGAGTTCCACACCCACCGGGGGATCCTCAAGCACGACACGCTGATCGGCCTGCCCGACGGCAGCGTGGTCACCACCGCCGGCGGCGGCACCGCCTTCCTGGCCCTGCGGCCGCTGCTGTCGGACTACGTGCTCTCCATGCCCCGCGGCGCCCAGGTGATCTACCCGAAGGACTCGGCGCAGATCGTCGCCATGGGCGACATCTTCCCCGGTGCGAAGGTCCTCGAGGCCGGCGCCGGCTCCGGGGCGCTCTCCTGCTCCCTGCTGCGCGCCGTCGGCACCGAGGGCGAACTGCACTCCTGGGAGCTGCGCGAGGACTTCGCCCAGATCGCCAAGCGCAACGTCGAGGCGTTCTTCAACGGCCCGCACCCGGCCTGGCGGCTGCACGTCGGCGACGTCGCCGAGTGCCAGGAGACCGGCTTCGACCGGATCATCCTGGACATGCTGACCCCCTGGGAGACCCTCGACATGGTCGAGCGGGCGCTCGTCCCCGGCGGTGTCTTCATCGGCTACGTGGCCACCACCCCGCAGCTGTCCGAGCTGGTCGAGGCGCTGCGCGAGCGCGGCGGCTGGACCGAGCCGCGCGCCTGGGAGTCGCTGGTGCGCGACTGGCACGCCGAGGGCCTCGCCGTCCGCCCCGACCACCGGATGATCGCGCACACCGCGTTCCTGGTCTCCGCCCGCAAGCTGGCCCCCGGGGTCACCGCGCCGCCCCGGCGGCGCAAGCCCAGCAAGGGCGCCGAGGCGTACGTCCAGCGCCGGCAGGCGCTGCGCGAGGCCGAAGCGGCCCGGCAGGCGGCCGCCGAGGCGGAGCAGGAGCTGGACCAGCCGTGACCCCACGGCACGGACGGGGATGAGCGGGTGGATCATGTGTCCCGGCGGGACGGCACCGGAGGAGTGGAGCCGGTGGCATGAGCGAGCGGACCGGGGCGCGCGACGGGCGGCCCGACGGACACCGGGAGGCGGTGGCGTGAGCGAGCGAACCATCGGGCTCGGCGCGGAGGGGCCGCACGCCGTCACCGACCGGCGGGAGGCGGTGGCGTGAGCAGCCCCGGCTACGGCAACGGCGACCTGCCCGCGGTCTTCCCCGACTGGTCGCCCTACGCCGACCTGGAGTCGGCGGCCCGGGCGTACCTGCGCGACCCGGACATCGCCCTGGACGCCCTCGGCGGCGTGCTGCGCGGCGCCTCCGTGCTCGGCTTCACCCTGGAACGCTTCGTCAACGAGGTCAACGGGGTGTGGCAGGAGGTCGTCGTCTGCGACGGCAGCCGGCTGGTGCTCTGGCACGGCGAGGACGTCCCGCCGGGGGAGGGGCCGCCTGGGTCGATGACCTCGTCACTGCGGGTGGTGCCGGTCTCCACGGTCACCGAGGTCGGCTGCCGGCGGCGGCTCACCCGCTCCGACACCGGGGAGGTCCGGGTCGACAGCATCGACGTCTACCTGCTGCTCAGCTCCCTCGACGAGGCGCCGCCCGGCGACGAGATGGCCGGCACGCCCCGGCACGACGCGCTGCGCTTCGGCAAGACCCTCGACGACGGCGGCGCCGGGCAGATCGCCCGGCTGGAGGAGTTCGCCCGACTCGTCGCTTCGGTGGTCGGTCGTCCCATGCTCTGAAGACGCGGGCGGCCGGGGACGTTCCCGTCCCCGGCCCGCGTTGTCGATCCGTCGGTGGGTCAGTCCTCGGCGTCCGGCCCCGCCACCTCGACGCCGTCGCTGCCGCGCACCACGTGGATGCACTCGCCCGGGCACTCCTTCGCCGAGTCGATCACCTCGAGGCGCAGGTGCTCCGGCACGTCCACCCGGGCGCCCGTGGCCTGCCGCAGCTCGCCGTCGGGTCCCTTGACGTACGCCAGGCCGTCGACGTCGAACTCGAAGACCTCGGGCGCGTACTGCACGCACAGCCCGTCACCGGTGCAGAGGTCCTGGTCCACCCAGACCTGAAGCTGGTCCGTCGTGACGTCGGTCACGAAGCACCCCCCATGTTCTCCCGTCCCACCCCCCGACGGTACCCGAACGCCCGTACCCGCCCGCCGACCAGCCCTTGGCGATCAAGCTTCGGTGACGAGCGCGTTGCGTGGGACCGAATCGGGCTCATAGCGGCTAGTGTTAGCTCAGAACGTTCAAGCCCCCCGGGGAGGTGGGACGTGGCACGCAGCGACGACGCGGACTCGCGCGCCGCACGGTGGGAGAAGGAGGCCCACGATCTCTCCACGCAGGTCGCGTTCCTTCAAGAGGAACTCGCCCTGGTGCGGCGCAAGTTGACCGAAAGCCCCCGACACGTCCGGCAGCTCGAGGAGCGGCTGGCGGCCACCCAGGCCCAGTTGGCGCGGCTGACCGAGAACAACGAACGGCTCGTGAGCACCCTCAAGGAGGCTCGCGCGCAGATCGTGACGCTCAAGGAGGAGATCGACCGCCTCGCCCAGCCACCGAGTGGCTACGGCGTGTTCCTGGCGAAGCACGACGACGGCACGGTGGACGTCTTCACCGGCGGGCGCAAGCTCCGCGTCGCCGTGTCGCCCTCGCTCGAGGTCGACGAGCTGCGTCGCGGCCAGGAGGTCCTGCTCAACGACGCGCTCAACATCGTCGACGCGCTCGGCTACGAGCGGGTCGGCGAGGTCGTCATGCTCAAGGAGGTGCTGGCCGGGCCCGGCGGCGCCACCGGCGACCGGGCGCTGGTCGTATCCCACTCCGACGAGGAGCGCATCGTGCACCTCGCCGAGACCCTGATCGGCACGCCGATAAGGGCCGGCGACTCGCTCATGATCGAGCCCCGCTCGGCGTACGCGTACGAGCGGATCCCGAAGAGCGAGGTCGAGGAGCTGGTCCTGGAGGAGGTGCCCGACGTCGACTACGAGGACATCGGCGGCCTCCAGGCGCAGATCGAGCAGATCCGCGACGCCGTGGAGCTGCCCTTCCTGCACGCCGACCTGTTCCGCGAGCACCAGCTGCGGCCGCCCAAGGGCATCCTGCTCTACGGCCCGCCCGGCTGCGGCAAGACGCTGATCGCCAAGGCGGTGGCGAACTCGCTGGCCAAGAAGATCGCCGAGCGCCGCGGCGAGGAGAAGCACACCAGCTTCTTCCTCAACATCAAGGGTCCCGAGCTGCTCAACAAGTACGTCGGTGAGACCGAGCGGCACATCCGGCTGATCTTCCAGCGCGCCCGGGAGAAGGCCGGCGAGGGCACCCCGGTCATCGTGTTCTTCGACGAGATGGACTCCGTCTTCCGCACCCGCGGCTCCGGCGTCTCCTCCGACGTGGAGAACACCATCGTCCCCCAGCTGCTCAGCGAGATCGACGGTGTCGAGGGCCTGGAGAACGTCATCGTCATCGGCGCCTCCAACCGGGAAGACATGATCGACCCGGCGATCCTGCGCCCCGGCCGGCTCGACGTGAAGATCAAGATCGAGCGGCCGGACGCCGAGGCGGCCAAGGACATCTTCTCCAAGTACATCCTCGCCGGCCTGCCGCTGCATGGCGACGACCTGACCGAGCACGGCGGCGACCCGCAGGCCACCGTGGCGGCGATGATCGACGCGGTCGTCCTGCGGATGTACTCGGAGACCGAGGAGAACCGCTTCCTCGAGGTCACCTACGCCAACGGCGACAAGGAAGTCCTCTACTTCAAGGACTTCAACTCCGGGGCGATGATCCAGAACATCGTCGACCGGGGCAAGAAGATGGCCATCAAGGAGTTCCTCACCTCCGGACGCAAGGGCCTGCGCCTGCAGCACCTCCTCGACGCCTGCGTCGACGAGTTCCGCGAGAACGAGGACCTGCCCAACACCACCAACCCCGACGACTGGGCCCGCATCTCCGGCAAGAAGGGCGAGCGGATCGTCTACATCCGCACGCTCGTCTCCGGCGGCAAGGGCGCCGAGGCCGGCCGGTCGATAGAGACCGCCAGCAACACCGGCCAGTACCTGTAGTCCCACGGCACGACGGAGGCCCGCGGCGGTGCGCCGCGGGCCTCCGCGCGTCCACGCCCCGGTCCGCCGTCATCCGCCACACCGCACGCCCCGGGCCGCCACGCCACCTTTCCCGCGTGACGACGACTACGCTCGACGTGACGGGGGGACCGGGACGGCGAGCGGAGCGGGCAGGTCGATGAGCGTTAGACGGATCATGGGCACCGAGGTCGAGTACGGCATCTCCGTGCCCGGCCAGGCCGGGGCCAACCCGATGGTCACCTCCTCCCAGGTGGTCAACGCCTACGGGGCGCGGCCGGAACTCAACCGCGGCGGCCGGGCCCGCTGGGACTACGAAGAGGAATCACCGCTGCGCGACGCGCGCGGCTTCACCTACTCCGGCGCCGCGTACGACCCGGCCGAGGCGCTCGCCGACGAGGACCTCGGACTGGCCAACGTCATACTGACCAACGGCGCCCGGCTCTACGTCGACCACGCCCACCCGGAATACTCCACCCCCGAGGTGACCAACCCCCTCGACGTGGTGCGCTGGGACAAGGCGGGGGAGCGGGTGATGGCCGAGGCGGCCCGGCGCGCCGCCACCATCCCGGGCACCCACCCGATCCACCTGTACAAGAACAACACCGACAACAAGGGCGCCAGCTACGGTTCCCACGAGAACTACCTGATGCGGCGGCAGACCCCGTTCGCCGACATCGTGGCGTACCTGACGCCGTTCTTCGTCACCCGGCAGGTGGTCTGCGGCGCCGGCCGGGTCGGCATCGGCCAGGACGGCGGCCAGAGCGGCTTCCAGATCTCCCAGCGGGCCGACTTCTTCGAGGTCGAGGTGGGACTGGAGACCACTCTCAAGCGGCCGATCATCAACACCCGCGACGAGCCGCACGCGGACGCCGACAAGTACCGCCGGCTGCACGTCATCATCGGCGACGCCAACCTGTCCGAGATCTCCACGTACCTCAAGGTCGGCACCACCGCGCTGATCCTCACCATGATCGAGGAGAAGGCGCTTAGCCCCGACCTCGGCATCGCCGACCCGGTCAGCGAGCTGCGCGCGGTCAGCCACGACCCGGCGCTCAAGCACCTCATGCGGCTGCGCGACGGCCGCAAGCTGACCGCCCTGGACGTGCAGTGGGCCTACCTCGAGCGGGTCCGGTCCTTCGTGGACGATCGGTACGGCGACGACGTCGACCCGCAGACCGCGGACGTCCTCGACCGCTGGGAGAGTGTCCTCGACCGGCTCAGCCGCGACGCCTTCCTCTGCGCCGACGAGCTGGACTGGGTGGCCAAGCTGCGGCTGCTGGAGGGCTACCGGGAGCGGGAGAAGCTCGGCTGGGGTTCGCACAAGCTCCAGCTGGTCGACCTGCAGTACTCCGACGTGCGGCCGGAGAAGGGCCTCTACCACCGGCTGGTGCAGCGCGGCTCGATGAAGACCCTGCTCAGCGACGAGCAGACCCGCACCGCGATGACCGAGCCGCCGGCGGACACGCGG